>CAYQOH010000217.1:0-4899 GCA_964419075.1 uncultured Opitutaceae bacterium
CGCGTCGCGGGGCCACTGGTCCCGGGGCCGGTCCCAGTAGAGCTCGACCCCGTTCTGGTCCGGGTCGCGCAGGTAGAGGGCCTCGCTGACCCCGTGGTCCGCGGCCCCGTCGAGCGGCACCTTGGCCGCCACCAGGCGGCGAAACGCCCCGGCGAGCTCCGAGCGGTTCGGGTAGAGGATGGCCGTGTGATAGAGGCCCGTGGACTTGGGCGGAGGCGGCGACCCGCCCAGGCTCTCCCAGGTGTTCAGGCCGATGTGGTGGTGGTAGCCGCCGGCTGAAACGAACGCGGCGCTCGGGCCGAAGCGCTGCATGAGCTGGAAGCCGAGGACGCCGCAGTAAAAGCCGAGGGCCCGGTCGAGATCGGCGACCTTCAGGTGCACGTGCCCGATCCTGACGTCCGGGTGGATGGGAGGAGGGTTCGAGGCGGCGCTCATAGCTGCACCATGGCGACAAATCCGTATTCCTCAACCCGGCCGGAGCGTTTGCGCGTCCCGAAGCGGCCTCGCCCCCCCGGGCCCAACATTCGTCTTGTAAGGAAACCGGCGCGTCGGCGACTAATCCCTGTAATGAACACCTCGGTCCACGGTGGAGCGCCTTCGGCCGCACGCCCGCTGCTCGAATCGCGCCGGTACGCGGTCATCACGGGCGTGGTCGCCCTGTGGATGGCCCTCGGATGGGCCCTCGCGCTCACGGCCGACGCCTACCTGCTGCTCGGCATCCCGCTCTTGCTGCTCTTTCAAACGTGCGTCGCGCGCCGGCCCCTGCTTGAGGTGTGGTTCGCAAACGTGGGCCGCTTCGCCCTGCCGTGGTGGGGATGGCTGATTGCGGGGGCCTTCATGATTGAGCCCCTCCACAATCTGCTCACCGGGCAAAGGCCCGGCCTGGCCGTTCAACTCTGGCTCGCCTGCGCCGTCCTTGGTGCCGTGCCCTTGGCCTGGTCGATCGCCCGCTGCACGCGCGCGCAATGGCGCGAACTCGGATTGTGCGTCCTGTTTGCCGGCGCGGCCGGCATCCTGGCGCTCGTGATTGGCTATTTTGCGCGGTCGCATTCCACCGTGGCGGCGACCACCCGGGTTCTGGAGGGGCTGCGTTCGTTTGCGCTCTATCTGCCGGTATGCTTCATGATTGAGGAGGTCTTCTTCCGCGGAGGCCTCGATTCGTATCTGACCCGCGGCGGCACGCGGGCGCCGTGGCTGTCCGCATTCTACGTCTCGGCGCTCTGGGGGTGGTGGCACCTGCCCACCGTGGCGTTGCAGCCGGAGCACCGCGTCGCGCAAGTGGTGGTGCTCGTGCTCGCCCTGCCGCTCGTCCACTGCGGCGTAGGCGCGCTCCTTTCTATCTTCTGGCGTCGCAGTGGTCTCCTGCTGGTTCCGGTCTGTGCGCATGCCTTCATCGACGCGGTCCGCAACTCGCTCCAATAGGCTATAGGCTTGGCGTCGCTCTTGATCAAGATCGGCGACCATAAGGTGGACGTGACCGATCCTGACGTCCGGGTGGATCGGAGGGGAACTCGGTGCTGCAATCCTTACCTCATACGCCGATGGACCCGATTTGATAGAATTGGTCGAAACATCCGGGCATCGCGCCGACCTGCCCGTCTAATTGACTAAACCACTGGAATCGTTGCGCGATCTGTCCGTCACCACAATTGGCATAACTAGCGCCCCGTGGAACCGCTTGCAGTATCACAGAATTTCAATAGTCTTCCCGTCCGAAGCACTGCGATGACAACTCTGGCACAAGAACTTGGCGAGACTAGTCACAGTTCAGTGCTGCTAAGAAGCGCACGTCGGGCGGGCCTCGAGAAGGTAGCCGATTTCATCCGCCTCGCCGTAGCCAGAGGATGCCGCCACTACGCGCCGTCTTTCCCTCCACTGGAGGCCGATCCCGGATTCGCAGTCATTTCAAATGAGGAATTGGTCGCCCTCCTGCTCTTGGGATCGAATGATTTCGAACCAAAATCTATTCGATGCGCAGCGCAGTTAGCAGGTCGCTGCAACGCTGAACAGTTGGCAAGCGTAGCGAAGCGTGAACGCGTAGGCCGTGTACTCGCTTACATTGCGGAGGCGGGAATCGCGCATGATCTCACCCACAAAAAGTACTGGGATCAACTTAGGGGCCTCTTGGGGCAGCAACTCCCGGTAGCTGACGGAATTCTACCGCACTGGAGCCGATTCGTTTCTCAGACAGGTGTCACCAGGAATGGCGGCGGAAACGTGCAGTGGCTTCATTGCCAATAAACAACCCGCAGCGGATTCTCCAGGCGCTGGATTCAAATCTGGAGAGGCAGACCCGTGTTGTGCTTTTTGGAAGGGCTGCATTGGCGATGGGATTCGGAGAAGTCGGAGCTCAATTTGGAAATACACAAGATGTCGATGCGATCCTGCCGACCGTTGAAATGTCGAAAATTGAGGCTGATAGCCAGTTTTGGAATGCCATCGAACTTACGAATAGGAGTTTGGAGCCGTCAGGGCTCTATGTGTCTCACCTTTTCACGGATAAACAGATCGCGATCACCTCGGACTGGTTGGACAGAATCGTGGCCATACCGTCAGAAGGCTACCGATTCCTTCGTCTGTTCCGACCATCGGCTGCCGATTTGATATTGACCAAGATGATGCGAAACGATCGGGAAGATTTGGACGACATAAGGTTCATAATGTCACAGGAACGTGTGAGCGAAGCCGAACTTCACGCGGCATTCCTGAAGTCTGTGAAGCTGGAGATCCCCGAGCTTCAATCAATCTTCGCCGCGATGCAGCCAATCGTAGTGCAACTCGCCCGCGAGATTGAAATGAGTCGTGAACCCAACACGGCCTCAAGGCCGCAACGCTCTTGGGATCCAAATTGGTGGGCGGAACTGACCAAACAGACACCTCACGAGAAAGGAATCGAAAAGGATCGAGGCATTGAGATCTGATTCACCGCGACTTTCATGAGAAACCTTTCAATCCAAGAGTGCGCCATGACTGGGAAGAATGCTCACGCCCCGGCCCGCGCATAGTCCTACTCCCCTCGACGGCACTAGACCTCCTTCTATGACTCGCATGCCTGCCAAGCCCCGCACCCCTGGCGCCCGTCTGCGCGCGGCACTCAGGTCAGAGCGCCCGCTGCAGGTGGTCGGGACGATTAACGCCTATTGCGCACTCCTCGCCGAGCGGGCCGGGTTCCGCGCCATCTACCTGTCGGGGGCGGGCGTCGCCAACGCGTCCCACGGCGTGCCGGACACCGGGATCACGACGCTGGACGACGTCTGCGAGGACATCCGCAGGATCACGCGGGCCACCTCCCTTCCGCTCCTCGTCGACGCCGACACGGGATGGGGCGGCGACCGGATGATCCGGCGCACCGTGAGGGAAATGATCCGCGCCGGCGCCGCCGGCTGCCACCTCGAGGACCAGGTCGAGGCCAAGCGCTGCGGCCACCTCGCCGGCAAACGCCTGGTCAGCGCCGAGACGATGTGCGGCCGCATAGGGTCCGCGGTCCTCGGGCGGACGGACCCCTCCTTCGTCATCATGGCGCGCACGGACGCGCACGCGATCGAGGGCCTCGGCAAGGCGATCGCGCGCGCGCGCGCCTACGCGGCCGCCGGAGCGGACATGATCTTCGCGGAGGCGCTGACCAGCCTCGGCGAATACCGCGCGTTCACGGAGGCGCTCGGAAGGGTTCCCGTGCTCGCCAACCTGACCGAGTTCGGGAGGACCCCCCTGTTCACCTCGGGCGAGCTGGCCTCGGCCGGGGTGGCGCTCGCCCTGTACCCGCTCGGGGCCTTCCGGGCCATGAGCCGGGCCGCGGAGTCGGTGTACGCCGCGATCCGCAGGGACGGCACCCAGAGATCCGCGCTGGGCGCGATGCAGACGCGCGCCGAGCTCTACGAGGTCCTGGGCTACGACGGGCGCCTGCGCGCGGGGAAGGGCCGCTCATGAGCAAGAAATCCGTCACGCTCTCCGGGATCGCCGCCGGCAGCACGGCGATCTGCACGGTCGGGGCGACGGGCAACGACCTGCACTACCGGGGCTACGACGTCACGGAGCTCGCCGAGCGGGCCACCTACGAGGAGGTGGCCCACCTCCTCGTCCACGGAAGGCTTCCGAACGCCGCCGAGCTCGACGCCTACCGGGAGCGGCTTGCCGCGTACCGGCGCCTGCCGCCCGCCGTCTGCGACGCGCTCGAGCTCATCCCGGCGGCGGCGCACCCGATGGACGTGCTTCGGACCGGATGCTCCGTCCTCGGCACGATGGATCCCGAGCGGCCGGGCCACGCGGGGGAGGAGGCCCGCGCCCTCGCGGACCGCCTTCTCGTGTCGTTCAGCTCCATGCTGCTCTACTGGCACCACTTCGCGCAGGACGGGCGCCGCATCGAGACCGCGACGGACGAGCCCTCGCTCGCCGGCCACTTCCTGCGGCTCCTCCACGGACGGACGCCCTCGACGGCGCACGTGCGCGCGCTCGACCGCGGGCTCATCCTCTACGCGGAGCACGAGTTCAACGCCTCGACCTTCGCCGCCCGCGTGATCGCGGGGACCGGCTCGGACCTGCATTCCGCGGTCTGCGGGGCGATCGGGGCCCTGCGGGGCCCGAAGCACGGGGGCGCCAACGAGGTGGCGATCGAGATCGCGCTCCGGTACGCGACCGCGGACCAGGCCGAGGCCGACATCCGCGCCCGCGTGGCCAAGGGCGAGATCATCATCGGCTTCGGGCACCCGGTCTACACGACCTCCGACCCCCGCAGCACGATCATCAAGGAGATCGCCCGGCACTTGTGCGCCGACGGCAGGGCGCCGGCCCTCTTCGCGATCTGCGAGCGGATCGAGGACGTCATGCGGGAGATGAAGCGGATGTTTCCCAACCTCGACTGGTACAGCGCCCCGGCGTTCCGGATGCTCGGGATCCCGACCG
>CAYQOH010000218.1:0-4885 GCA_964419075.1 uncultured Opitutaceae bacterium
CTGCTGTGCAGATCCAGCCCATTGCATGTCACACATAGGGACCCAACTGCACAGCCGGCATTTGGATCCAAAAGGCAACGCATTGGCCCATGACGTCTTATGCCGCAGCCGGTTCAGGCACCGGATGTGCAAGAGCAGGGTCATTATGCGTTTCATCAAATACAACAACCCCGACGTCGCCTCTGTCGCGCCGTCCGCCCGTCTGGGCGGTCGTTTCGCCAGGACGGACATCGAGAACGAGATCGACTGGCTGTTCGGAGCGGCGCTGAACGGCATTGCCGGATCAGAGCTGGGCGGACAGTTCCCCGTCGACCTCTACGAGGACAAGGACAATTCGTACGTCCGGGCAGAGCTGCCCGGCGTTACCCGCGACGCGATCAGCGTCGAGATCGTTGACGGCTCCCTGTCAATCCAGGCATCCCGCAAGGACAAGACTGGAGAGGTGGAGAACACCGTGTCGTTCAACCGGCTGGTCAGCATCCCGGACGACGTGCAGGCGGACAAGGTCTCTGCCGCCTACGAGAACGGAATCCTCACCGTGACGCTTCCGCGCACGGAGAAGTCCAAGCCGAAGAAGATCAGCGTGTCGGTCAACTAAGACCGCGCGAATCCAACCAAAGGAAACAACCATCATGTCATTCTTTAACGCACTTATCCCGGCCTTCAACGGCGCCTCCGCAGAAGGCGAGGCCATCCCGACCCGCAGGCCGCAGTATCACGTCACGGAGACGGACGCGGCCTACAGCCTCACGGTCAACCTGCCTGGCGTCGCCAAGGAGGGGCTCGAGGTCACCGACGAGGGTGGCGAGCTGAGGATCACCGGCAAACGGGCGCTCACGCTCCCCGAGAACGCCGCCGTGCTCCACCGCGAGTCTTCCGACGCCGCGTTTGAGCTCGTGCTCACCCACGACAACACCATCGACTCCGAAAAGATCGGGGCGGAGCTCAAGGACGGGGTCCTTCGCCTGACGCTCGCCAAGGCGGAATCGGCCAAGCCGCGGAAGATCTCCATCGGCTGACGGTTCGGGCGACGGACACGGATTGCCACAAAGGCCGGGCGCCCCGACGGGCGGCCCGGCCTTTTTCATGCGCCGGTGCGCTTCGTCGCGACGAGCGACGCCCCGATCGAGAGGGCCAGGATGCCGGCGATCGCGGCGAGGGACACGCCCGTCGGGACCCGGTACCAGGGCTCGGCGATCATCTTGAGGCCCACCATCGAGAGGACCGCCGCCAGGCCGGCGTGCAGGTAGCGCAGGCCGCGCATGGCCCCGCTGACGACGAAGAAGAGCGAGCGAAGGCCGAGGATCGCGAAGAAGTTCGACGCCACCGCCAGGACCGCGTCGTGCGTCACCGCGACCACGGCCGGCAGGGAATCTAGCGCGAAGACAAGGTCGGCGGACTCCAGAAGGAGAAAGGCCGCGAGTCCGGCCGGAGCGTGGCGGGTTATGAAGCTGAAGGCGCGGCCCGAAGGATCGAGCGCCTGGCGGCCGGGGCGCGCGGCCGCGAGGCGGATTCCGGTTGCCAGAATGACGGCCCCGAGGACGGGGACGACCCAGGCGAAGCGCGCGACGGCGCCAAGGCCCGCGAGGAGGAGCAGCGAGCGGAACACGATCGCGCCGGCGACGCCCCAGAGGAGCAGGCGCCGCTGGCGGCGCGGGTCCAGGGCGAACTGCTGGAACACGAGGGCGAACACAAAGACATTGTCGACGCTCAGGCTTAGCTCGATCAAGTAGCCGGCCAGGTACTGCTGCGCGGGCTCGGCGCCCCGCCTCAGGAGCACGAGGCCACCAAATGCCAGACCAAGGACCACGCAGGCGAGCGCGACGACCAGATCCCGCATCCTCGAGGGCCGTGCGTCGCGGTCGGTCTCAGTTGGGGCGGCGTTGGGCATCGGTCGCGGCGGCTATGCCGCAGCTTGACCTTGAGGCCCGGTGCGGGTTTGGCAATGTCCTCCCATGGACATTTCCATCCCAGTCGAGGTGCCCGCGGAGCCCCCGGGGCTCCTGCGCCGCTTCGTCGAGTGGCTGCAGGCGAGGTTCTTCCCCGGTGCGATGGACACCACGACCGCGCGCTGGCTCGCCTTCCTGCTGATCCTCCTGTTGGCGATCGTCCTGGGACGGTTCGGTGTCGGCATCGTCTTCAAGAAGATAAGGAAGCTCTCCGCGAGGGCCAACAACCAGCTCATGGTTCCCGCGCTGGAGTCGCCGACCGCGACGTTCGTGGTCCTGTGCGGGATTGTCGCGGCGCTTTCGGTGGTGCCGATCTGGGAGGTGGTTCCCACCTGGGTCAGGCTGGGCGAGCAGGGGGCGCTGACTGCCGTGGTGCTCTGGGGGATCGGCTGCGCCGGCGGGGCCGCGATCGACGACCTGGCGGAGGGCGCGCGGGCCAGCAGGCGCCAGATGGCTGCGTTCGTCCCGCTCATCAAGAAGACCTTTGCGGCCTGCTTCACCGTCTTCAGCATCCTGGTGGTCTTCGAGAGCCTCGGATTCCAGGTGAAGACCTTCCTCACCGGCCTCGGGATCGGCGGCCTCGCGTTCGCCCTCGCCGCGCAGGACACGATCGCGAACATGTTCGGCTCGTTCGTCGTCGTGATGGACCAGCCGTTCTATGTCGGCGAGTACATCCGCGTGGGCGGGTTCGAGGGCACGGTGGAGGAGATCGGCCTGCGCTCGACGAGGCTCAGGACAGCCCAGCGCACCCAGGTCGTGATCCCGAACAAGACCGTGGCCACCGAGGTGATCACCAATTTCACGCGGATGCCCCAGCGCCGCGTGGACGCTACCCTCGGGGTGACCTACGACAGCCCGCCCGACAGGATCGAGCTGGTCCTGGCGGACCTGCGCGCGCTGCTCCGGTCGGACCCGGGCGTCCACCAGGGCGAGATCGTCGTCAGCCTGGCGGACTTCAGCGACGCCTCGATTCGGCTCCAGATCCTGTATTACACCGCCGATCCGGACTGGGACTCCCACATGGCGGTGCGCGAGCGGGTGAACCTCGGGATCCTGCGCGCCGTCGCCGCGCGGGGCGTGACGCTGGCCTACCCGAATCCGGTCATCCGCATGGACCCGGCGGTCGTGCGCCAGGCCCAGGGGAAGGCGTAGGGGCCTAATCGAGCGTCTGGCGGTAGCGCTTCACGCCGACCGCCATCGAGACGGCGACAAACAGGGCGATCGGCCATATCTCGGGCATGACCTCGCCCATGCCGTTGCCCTTGAGCAGGATACCGCGCACGATGCGCAGGAAGTGAGTGAGGGGCAGGCAGGTGCCGACCCACTGGGCCCACTCGGGCATGCCGCGGAAGGGGAACATGAAGCCCGAGAGCAGGATGGAGGGCAGGAAGAAGAAGAACGCCATCTGAACCGCCTGGAGCTGGTTCTTCGCGAGGGTGGAGAACGTGATCCCCATCGCGAGGTTCGCCGCGATGAACAGCAGCGAAATGGCATAGAGGAGGCCGATGCTGCCGACCATGGGGACGTGGAAGAGGAACTTGGCCGCGATGAGGATCAGGGTGACCTGGACATAGCCCACGGCGATGTAGGGCAGGATCTTCCCGACCATGACCTCGAAGGGCCGGACGGGCGTGGCGAGCAGGTTCTCCATCGTGCCGCGCTCGCGCTCCCGGGTGATGGCGAGGGCCGTGATGATCACCATGGTCATCGTGAGCACGACCCCCATGAGCCCGGGCACCACGTTGAACTGCGTGATGTTCTCAGGGTTGTAGTGCGCGTGCACCTCGAAGGAGACGGCGCCGGGGACGCCGCGCAGCCGGCGCAGGGGGCCCGTCAGGTCACGGTCGATCGCGGTGGCGGCGATCGCATTGAGCGCCGCGATGGCCGGGCCCGTCGCCGCCGGATCGGTCGCGTCGGCCTCGACGAGCACCGCCGGCCGCTCGCCCCGAAGCACGTCCCGGGTGAAGTCGTCCGGGATGTTCACCACGAACTGGACGGTGCCGAGACGGATCAGCCGCTCGACCTCGGCCTCGGAATCGGTGATCCGCACGATGTCGAAGTAACCGCTGTTCTGCATCTCGGCCACGAGCGTCCGGGTAAAGGGGCCCTGGTCCGCCAGCCGCAGCGCGGACGGCAGGTGCTTCGGGTCCGAGTTGATCGCGTAGCCGAAGAGCATCAGCTGCAGCAGCGGTATCCCGATCATCATCCCGAACGTCACGCGGTCCCGCCGCATCTGGATGAACTCCTTCATGACGACGGCCCAGAGGCGGTGGAAGGTGAAGCGGTGCACGGGAGTCCCCTCAGCCGAAGTTGTCCTTGGCGCGGTCCATGAGGCTGATGAAGACGTCCTCGAGGCCGGACACCGTCCGGGTGAACTCCTGGCCCGGGGCGCAGAGGCGCGCGAGCGTCGCCTCGAGGCTCGCGGCGTCGCTGCCGCTCACATGGATCGTGTTCCCGAACGGGACGACCTGCTCGACGCCCGCCTGGCCGCGAAGCGCCCCGACCAGGGTGCCGAGGTCCGGTCCCGCGACGGACCAGGTCGCAAGCCCCGCCGAGCTTACGACCTCGTCGACCGTGCCGCGCACCAGCAGGTTGCCATAGGCGAGGCAGGCTATCCGGTGGCAGCGCTCGGCCTCGTCCATGTAGTGGGTGGTGACGAGGACGGTGATGCCCTCGGTCGAGAGTCGGTGGATCTCGTCCCAGAAGCCGCGCCGGGCCTTGGGATCCACGCCCGCCGTCGGCTCGTCGAGGAGCAGGAGCAGGGGCTTGTGGATGAGGCACGCGGCGAGCGCGAGTCTCTGCTTCCATCCCCCGGAAAGCTCGCCCGCGAGCTGGTGGCTCCGGTTCTGGAGCCGAAGCTGCTCGAGGCTCCTCTGGACGGCCTCTTCGCGGTCAGGGACCGCATAGATCCGCGCGATGAAGTCCAGGTTCTCGCG
>CAYQOH010000219.1:0-4885 GCA_964419075.1 uncultured Opitutaceae bacterium
CCGACGCGCTGAGCCTGATCGGCTTCACGCTGCTCGTGGACAAGCTCCAGAAGTTTCACGCGCTTTCCGGCAGCTTCCGCAAGGCCTCGATGGGGGCGCCCGCGCAGGTCCAGGGCCTCATCTTCAACTCGATCCGCACGGGCGTCGACATCGAGGTCCCAAAAATGAGGATGCAGCTGCGCCTGAACCAGTTTCGCTCGGCGAAGCGCGCGGCGCCCACCGCGAAGATCTTCAACACGCAGATTCGCGACGCGATGGTGGTCCGGCGCTCGGTCGCGCTCGGCCTGCCGGTGATCCTCGTCGGCACCGACACCGCGGAGAACGTGGATTCCGTCACGAACGACTACCGGAAGCTGGCGACGGAGCTTGCGCAGCATGAGCCGTCGGCCTAACGGGATCTACGATGCCTGAACCGAAATTCACCGAGACGGACTGGGATGAGGTGCGAACCGCGTTTGCGAGCTCGATCATGGTCGACACCCAGATTTCCAGCCTGGCGCAGAACCTGGACGGCCCGACCTGGCCGGTGAAGACGAAGGATGAGACGCCTGCCAAGTACATCGACCTGAGCTACGGCGAGGCGCTCGAGCTGCTGGCGCTCAAGGGCCAGTCCGCCGAGAAGCTTGACCTGCTGATCTCGATCCTGAAGGAGACGCTGGCTTTCGACAATCCGTTCGGCGACATGGTTGAGCAGACCGAGGCCGCGTCGGCCCGCGACAACCCGCTCCTCAAGAACATGGCGCGCAGCAGCATCCCCGAGAACTTCCCGATCGGGCTCACGGCTCTCGGCGCCGACACGCTGGAGTTCTGCAAGCTCGAGCACCTGAAGACCTTGGGCGAGTTCGCGGTGTTCGCTCAGGGAATGTCGCAGAACGTGATCATTGGAGGCGACTTCCGGAAGCTCCTCAACGCGCTGTCGAACCTGGACGAGACGACCCTCGCCGAGCTCCTGCCCTTCCGCAAGGGCGCGAAGGGCCTGCACCTGATCGAGGCGCTCGGCCACGCCACCAAGCTCCCCAATGCCCTTCAGATGGCGAAGGAGGCGACCGTGTGGTTTGCGGACGACTTTGAGCAACTCAAGAAGGAGTTCACGGACGGTCCGAGCCTCACGCGGCACCTGAGCAAGCTCAACAACGAGGACCTGGAGAAGAAGGTGGCGGATCTTGTGCGCCAGATGATCAAGCCCGGCTCCGCGAAAGGGGACGTTAAGGAGGCGGGCAAGCCCGGATTCTTCAAGCGTATCTTCAGGAAATAGGCTATACTGCTGGATCCCACGCGAATGGCCGATCCGTCAAATATCCGGTTTCCCGTCAAGAAGAGCGATTCGATAGGCAACCTTTCGCTGCGCCGCACCCGGACCGGGACGGTCTCGCCCTTCACGGTCTCGGAGGCGACGGCCCAGGCGCGCGAGTCCATCCGGGCGATTGTTTCGGCGACCCGGCCTCCGATGGGGGTGCGGGGCGCCGGCGCCGAGGACGCGCGGATCGCCGAGCTGGAGAAGTCGCTGCGCCAGCTGGAGCTCAAGCTTGCCGAGCGGGAGCGGGTCGTCCAGGAGCGGGAGGCGCGCCTCAGGGACTACGAGCGGGAACTTGCCGAGTCGGAGGCGCTGCTCGCCGCGCGCGAGCAGCTGGTCGCCGCGGCCAGGAAGGCCCCGCCGTCCGCCCACGTCTCGCCCGAGGAGAAGGCGGCCCTGGAGGCCCTGCGCTCCGAGCTGGAGCGCCAGGAGTCGGTGCTCAAGGAGGCGCAGAACGCGCTGCACGAGCGCGAGCAGTTCATGGAGGAGAGCGAGACCCGGCTTTTTGAGAAGGTGCAGGCCCAGCAGGAGCGGGAGATCGAGCTCGACCAGCGCGAGGAGGACCTGAAGAGCCATGTGCGGAAGTTCAGGGAGGCGGAGGCGGCCGGGAACGCCGACGCGGCGGCTACCCTGAAGGCGGAGGACGCGGCGGCCGCCGATTCGGACGAATTAAGGGCATGAGCCTTGACGCCCCCGGCCCCGGGGCATCTAGAATGATGCAACTTTTCCCGGGCCTCGGCGTCCAACACACTCTACCCACGTAGCATGAGATACCTCCGTCTAGCCCTTTGCCTTGCCTGCCTGCCACTTGCGAGCCCCGTCCGCGCCGCGGACGACAAGGAAGAGGAGCACCAGGCGCCGGAGGAGATTCCCAACTTCAACCAGCTCGACGAGTACATTTACGTGCCAAAGTCGACCCTGAGCCTCGGCACCCGGCTCTTCCTGCACGGTCCGAGGGTGACCTATGGCGGCCAGGGGAGCAATCCCTCCCCCGTCAACCCGGGCGGTCCCTCGACGGTGAGCATCCCCAACATCTCGCGCACGTACATCGACGGCACGGTGTACCCGGACGCGCGGACGACGCTGCGGAACACCGGGATCGGAGGCGAGGTCAACGTGCCGATCGCTCCGGACGGAAGGACGAACACGTGGAGCTACGACACTGCGACACAGTATCTGCCGAACGGGAACATGGCCTTCCATACCTTCGCGGCCGAGGTCGTTGACCCCGACCAGCACAACACCACAGGGAAGCCCAACGCGGGGGTGGAGCTCATCCTCGACCGCGACATGGGCAAGCTGGGCAAGCACGCCACCTGGAGCATGACCGTGGGCTTCTCGATCGCGGACATCCACTCGAGCGTCTACGAGTCGGTGCCGACCAACGAGCTGGTGCTGACCGACACCTATGACCTCTTCGGTCAGGTGCCTCCTGCGCCCCCGTTCAACTCCCCCAATTTCGTCAGCCAGACGGTCTACGGCGGCGGCGGAACGGTGGTTTCGGGCTCGGGCACGACGACCGCCACCCAGAGCGTGACCCAGTCGATCCTCATCGGCAACGCGCCGCTCAGCCGGACCCTCACCTCCACGCTGATCGACACGACCAACCGCTACTTCACCGAGGGCGCGTACTACACGTTGCGCGCCGGGCCCACCGTGACGATGCCGTTCGGGCAGCACTGGAAGCTCAACCTGAGCGCGGGGCCCGCCCTGCTGTACTCGGGGAGCACCTTCAACGTCCTCGAGGACCTCCAGGTCGCCACCGGGGTCGCCTTCACCTACCTTTACCAGAAGGAGTCCAACCGGCTTGTGCCGGGCTACTACGCCGACCTTAACGTCCAGTACCAGCTCACCGACACCGCGGGATTCTACGTGGGCGGCCTCTACGAGGGGGGGGGCAGCTACAAGCAGCTGCTGCCGAGCGGCACCGACGCGAACGGAACGCCCCTCTTCTACGCCTCCAAGATCGACTATGGCAGCCAGGAGGGCGTCAAGGGCGGCATGACCGTAAGGTTCTGACGGCGCCCGCCGGCTACCCGGCGAGGTCGGAGAGCACGGCCTCGATGTCCCTCAGGGCGTCGGGCGGGTAGAAGCTGTTGATCCTGGAGATGACCTGCTGGATGATGCCGTCCGGGCACGAGGCGCCCCCGGTCACAAGGATGCGCCTCGGGGCCGCCGGGGCCCCGGCGGCCGCGCCGCTCCAGAGCGGCCGGCGCACGAGGTGGCCGCCCTGTCCCGGGACGCCCTTGGCGGGGAAGACGTAGTGCTCGGCCTCGTTCGGCGACAGGATGTTCGTCTCGCTCTGGATGAAGAAGGCCCTCTGGCCCAGGCGCTGCTCGCAGAGGCGGTACAGCTGGTAGGAGTTCGAGGAATTCTTGCCGCCGATGACGAAGGCCGCGTCCAGGGGCTCCGCAAGCGCGCGGGTCAGCGCGTCCTGGTTGACCTGCGTGGCGTAGCAGAGGGTGTCGTTGCGCCCCTGGCCCCCGACGCGCGGCGCCTCGCCCGGCCCCTCGGGGCCGAACTTCTCGGCGAACACGTCCCTAAGGTAGGCGATAATCTCGCGCGTCTCATTCATGAGGAGCGTGGTCTGGTTCACGACGGCGACGCGCGTGAGGTCGCGCTCCACGTCGAAGCCCGCGGTGAACTTTCCGGCGAAGAGAGCCTGGAAGCGCTCGGCCGCGCACGGGCCCCCGCCGAGGCCCAGGATGATCTCCCCGAGCTGGCGGGTCTCCTCCATGTTCCTCACGATGATCGCCGGCGCGTAGCGCCGCGTGTTCGAGAACGTCGCCTTCGTCTCCTCGTGCTCGTGCTTGCCGTGGATCACGACCGTGTAACCCTCCCGCCCGTAGGCCCGCGCGGCCTTCCAGACCTTCTCGACCAGCATGCACGTGGCGTCGTACTGGCGGACGGCGATCCCCTTCCTGACAAGGCGCCTCTTGTCCTCGTCGGTGGCTCCGAAGGCCGGGACGATGACGATGTCGTCGGGGGTGAGCGTGTCCCAGAGGTCGGGCCCCCCGGGCGACTCCGCGTGGACCACGCCCTTGTCGGTCTGCAGGTAGCGCAGGCCACGCCGGATGAGGTCGTTGTTCACGAACGGGTTGTGGATCAGCTCGGAGAGCATGAACACCCGCCTGCCGGGGTTCTCGGTCAGGGTCTCGTAGGCGCGCTCGATCGCGTTCTTCACGCCCAGGCAGAAGCCGAAGTGGCTCGGGACCAGGTAGCGCACCGCCCCGAAGTCGAGCAGGACGGGCGCCGTCGCCGTGCGCTCGTGCTGGCGGGCCAGGGCCTTGATCGCCGAGCAAAGCCTCGACTGGTAGATCGCGCCCGCCTCGGCGTCCTGGGCGTAGATGGCGGTGTTGCGCTCCTTCTCAGGGCGGAACTTGTAGATGAAGTCGTTCTCCCCGAGGTTGAGGTAGGGCACCTCGATCAGGTAGGGGTCGAGGCGCCCGAGGATCGCGGCGAGCGAGGGGGCGAGCTCGCCCCGCGCCGCGTCCAGGCGCTCCACCGGCAAGAACTCGATCTCGGGATCGGCCGGGGCGCCCTCGACCTGGGCCAGGTGCACGCGGTACGAGCGCCCTGCGGCGTCGGCGC
>CAYQOH010000220.1:0-4861 GCA_964419075.1 uncultured Opitutaceae bacterium
GCGGAGGGGCAGTTCCTCGAGGCCGCGGCCCTGTCGCGCTCGACGAGCAACATGCCCGAGATCTGCTCGCGGGTGTGCCCCCAGGAGCGGCTGTGCGAGGGGGCGTGCATCCTCAACGCGAGGGGCGAGGCGGTCGCGATCGGCTCGGTCGAACGCTTCCTCAACGACTACGCCTTTGAGCACGGCGGGGTCGACGAGCCCCTGCCGGCCCCGAACGGCTTCAGGGTCGCCGTCGTCGGCTCCGGGCCCGCGGGTATCGCCTGCGCCGACGAGCTCTCGCGGGACGGCACCGAGGTGACGATCTTCGAGTCGAACCTGCTCGCGGGCGGGCTCCTCATGAACGGGATACCGGCGTTCAAGCTGGACAAGCGCATCGTGCAGAGGCGGATCGACCTTCTCTGCAAGCGCGGCGTGGTGCTCAAGCTCGGAGTCCGGGTCGGCTGGGACATGTCGCTCGGGGCCCTGCTCTCGGGCTTCGACGCGGTGTTCCTCGGCGTCGGCGCGCTCAGGCCCAAGCCCCTCGACCTGCCCGGCGAGAAGGCCGCCGGGATCGCGGACGCCCTCCCCTTCCTGATCCAGAAGAACGTGGATCCGCCCCCCTCGGACCTTGCGCCCATCGACGTGAAGGGCAAGCGCGTGGTCGTGCTCGGCGGCGGGGACACCGCGATGGACTGCCTGCGGACGGCGCTTCGCGCGGGCGCCAGCGAGGCAGTGTGCCTCTACCGGCGCGACCTCGCGAACATGCCGGGAAGCCGCAAGGAGTTCCTGAACGCCATCGAGGAGGGCGCGCGCTTTGAGTTCCTGACGAACCCGGTCGAGATCGCGGCGGGCCCGTCGGGCGCCGTCGAGAGCGTGCGGTGCGTGCGGATGGAACTCGGGGAGCCGGACGCCTCGGGCCGCAAGAAGCCCCGCCCCGTGGCGGGCTCGGATTTCAGCGTGCCGGCGGAGGTGATCATTGTGGCGTACGGCTTCGAGCCGGTGCCCTTCCCCGCCGGGAGCGACCTGTCAAGGGTGAGGGCGGACAAGTGGGGCGGCCTGGCGACCGACAAGAACCAGATGACGAGCGTCCCCGGGGTCTTCGCCGGCGGCGACTCGGTCCGCGGCCCGAGCCTCGTCGTCCACGCCGTGCGCGACGCGCGGTTCGCCGCGCAGGGGATCCTGCGGTACCTCAAGGCGAAGTGGCCCGACGCGACCCGCGCCGGCGCGGGTCAGGCGAAGTCCCGGTAGACCGGATGGAACATCCGGCCCCGGATGTCCTCGAGGAGGTCGGCGGGGCGCGGGGCCCGCGCGAGGCCCCTGCGGTGGGCCACCTCGGCCACGGCCGCGGCGATGCGCAGCGAAACCTCGCGGATCTTGGTGAGCGCCGGATAGATCCGCCCGAGGGCGAGGTCCTCCGGCTGGACGAGCCCGGCCAGGGTCTGCGCCGCGGCAAGGAACATCTCGTCGGTGACCTCCGTCGCCTCGCTCGCGAGCGCGCCTAGGCCGACTCCCGGGAAGATGTAGATGTTGTTGCCCTGTCCCGGCACGAACCGGCGGCCCTGGTACTCCACCGGGGCGAACGGGCTGCCGCAGGCGAAGATCGCCCGGCCCGCCGACCACGTGTAGGCCTGCTCGGCCGTGCACTCCGCCTTCGACGTGGGGTTCGACAGCGCGAAGATGATCGGCTGGCCGTTCACCGCCGCCATTGCCTCCACGATCTCGCGGGTGAACCCCGCGGCCATCCCGGAGACCCCGATGAGCGCCGTGGGCCTGAGCACCTTGACGGCCTCCGCAAGCGTGGGGATGAAGGGAAAGTCGTGGGCGTAGGGCACCTTGTGCTCCGCCAGCGTGTCGCCGCGGCCCTTGACGACCAGCCCCTTCGTGTCCACGAACCAGCATCGTTCGCGGGCCGCGGCCTCGCTCAGGCCCTCGGCGCGGGCCGCCGCGGTGTAGAGGTCGGCGATGCCGGTGCCGGCCTCGCCGGCGCCCAGGAACAGGATCCGCTGGTCCGCGAGCTTCCCGCCCGTGATCTGCAGCGCCCCGAGCATCCCGGCGAGCGCGACGGACGCGGTGCCTTGGATGTCGTCGTTGAAGCTGGGCAGCGCCCTCCGGTACCTGTTGAGCAGCCGGAACGCGTTGGCGTTCCCAAAGTCCTCCCACTGCATGAGCGCCTTCGGGAAGACGGTTCTGACCGCGCTGACGAATTCATCGATGAAGGCGTCGTAGGCCGCGCCCCGGGCGCGGTGCTCGTTGATGCCGATGTAGAACGGGCCCTTCTGCAGGGTCTCGTTGTCGGTCCCCACGTCGAGCGTGATCGGAAGCGTGTAGTACGGGTGGACGCCCGCGCACGCGGTGTAGAGCGAGAGCTTCCCGACCGGGATGCCCATCCCGAGCGCGCCGAGGTCGCCAAGGCCGAGGATCCTCTCGCCGTCCGTCACCACGATCAGCCGGACGCCGTCGTGCGGCCACAGGCGCAGCATCTCCGCGATCCGCCCCCGCTCCCGGAGACTGATGAAGAGCCCGCGCGGGCGCCGGTAGATCGAGCCGTACTGCAGGCAGGCCTCCCCGACGGTGGGCGTGTAGATCAGCGGGACCATCTCCTCGATGTAGTCGATCACGAGCCGGTAAAAGAGCACCTCGTTGCGGTTCTGGAGGTTCGTCAGGTAGATGTACTTCTCGATGTTGTCCTGCTTGCGGCGAACGGCCCCAAGCGTGCGCTGAACCTGCTCGTCCATCGTGAAGACCCGCGGCGGCAGAAGCGGCCGGAGGCCGAGCGCATCGCGCTCGCGATCGCTGAATGCCGTGCCCTTGTTGAGGAGGGGATCGGCGAGGACTGCGGCGCCGTGCAGCATTGGAGACTCCCCCCATGCAGACAGGCCGGTATAGGGTTGGTTAGTCACGCGATAATTCTAGACCCGGCTTCCCGGCCCTACTCGGCAGTTCTTGGTATATCCTGCGCCAATTTTGCGTTTCACCCGGGCCGCGGGGCGGCGCGCGAGCCGGAGAGGAACACAAACTGCGGCAATTTACAAGACATTATGTCATACATGCTTACGATTCTTCCGTGCTGGCGGGGGCCCGCGAATGCGGCCGCGACCGATGCCCGGCATAGGGCCGTTTCATGTCGCGCCCTAACGGGCGCCTTCCCCGACGCGCTCAAACATGACACATTGACTGCCGCATGCGGTCGTACGATCGGTCCCTCCGGTGAAATTCATCCGACTCCTCGGCACCTTCGTCTGCGTGGTCGCCGCACTCGCTGGCATCCTCGCGGCCATCGCCCTCGTGCCCGCGGTGCAGACCTGGGTCGCGCAGTCGGCCCTGGCGAGGCAGCCGGGGCTCAAGGCAACGCTGGCGTCCGTCACGGCGGGCTTCGGCGAGGCGGACGTCGAGGACCTGCGCCTGGAGTTCGGCGGCGCCGTGCTCACGGTGCCGAGCCTCAAGGCGAAGCTCCCGATCACGACCGCCGTCCTCGGCCGCCGGCTCCTCGTGCGCAGGCTCTCCGCAAAGGGATGGACGCTCGACCTGAGGAACGCCGCCTTGCCTGCGGCGCCGCCCGAGGCCGGCCCCCCGCGCGCGGGCCCGTCGCCCTCGGGCCTTCAGCCGAGCGGGGCCGCGGCGACGGCGCAGGCGGCCGCGCGCGCGTTCCGCGGGATCCTGAACGAATGGCAGCTGCCGATGGACGGGTCCCTGGACGGGGTCGCCCTGGAGGGCGACGTGCTGCTTGCCGCCGCGCCCGGAAGGGCGTCGACCCCCGTGCACGTGGTCCTCACGGGAGGCGGCCTATCCGGAGGGCATGACGGGGCGTTTCCCTTTGTCGTCACGGGCGACGCGGGGGATGCGGGGCACGGGTGGACCTCCTTCTCCGCGCACGGCGAGGTCACGGTCGCGCTGCGGTCGGTGCGCTCCGCGGGCCGGCTCGCGGTCAAGGCCGACGTGTCGGCCAAGCGCGGATCGGTTGAGGAGACCCTCGCCGTGGCGGCCGCCGTGGCGGCGGCGAGCCCCGCCGAGGAGTCCTATTCCCTTGAGATCGGCCGCGCTGGCCGCCGCCTGGTCGCCCTCCAGGCGAGCCTGCCCGGCGCGGCGCGCAGCCTCTCCGGAACATGGAGGCTCGATCTTCGCGACACCGACCTTGCAGCCTTCGCCGGTGACCGCCCGCTTCCGAACTTCTCGGTGTCGGGCGACGGGCGCTTCGAGGCCGATGCCCCCTTCTCGAAGGTGCATGCGCTGGGGAGCCTCTCCGGGATCGCGGGCCGCCTCGGCGTGCTCGCGGCCCCGCTCGAGCGGATGGGCACGGTCTCGTTCGACGGCCGCTTCGACGCCGTGCACGACGGGCATTCCCTGAGATTCGGGAGCCTCACGGTGTCCCTTGGCGAGGCGCGGCCGGCCGCGATCGTGCAGGCGCTCCAGGCCTTCGAGGTCGACGAAGGCACCGGCGTGCTGACCCTGTCCGAGCCGCGCGCCGACTGGCTGGACGTCTCGATTCCCGGCCTACCGATGGCCTGGATCCCCGGCATGGCCGCGGGCACGGCCCTCGCGGGCGGGGACGTGACGGGCGAGCTCCTGGTGGGCGTCTCGGGTCCCGGGATGGCCCTGCGCGCGAAGAGGCCCCTCGCCGCGACGGGCGTCTCCGTCAGGGGCGCCGCCGGAATGCTCGCCCGGGGTCTCGACCTGTCGCTCTCGCCCGTGGTTCAGTTCGGACGCCACGATTGGCAGCTTCGGCTCGCGCCCCTGGAGGTCGCCTGCGGGGGACGGCGCCTCGCGAGGATCGAGGCCGGCGCGTCCGAGGCCCCAGGCAACGCCCAGGCGATCGCGATCAAGGGAACATGGAGCGCCGACCTGGAGGCCATCGCCGCCCGGCAGGCGGCCCCCGCGTTCCCCT
>CAYQOH010000221.1:0-4859 GCA_964419075.1 uncultured Opitutaceae bacterium
TGTAGCGCGGGTGCGGCTCCATCTTCGCGCACGGGACGAGCGACTTCGGGTCCCTGACGTACTTCATGAAGAAGGCCCTGTCGTATCCGGCGTAAGCGGCGATGACCTGGAAGGGCCGGCCCGCCTTGGTGCCGCCGAACGCGCCCGGCGGACCCGCGTGGCAGCTGGCGCAGGTGTTCACCCAGGCCTCCCGGCCCGACGCGGCCGCCGGGGACAGGGACGCCCATTTACCCGAGTAGAAAGCCCGGAAGCGATCGACGTAGGAGGCGACCTCGAGCGAGGTCACTCCCCACGGCTTCTTGTGCTGCACGTTGGGGTACTGAGCGACCCGGGGCACAAGGTCCGCGGAGACCAGGACGGCGAAGGGGCCGGGGTTGAAGGTGACGCCTGGAGGGGGCCAGTCCTTCGGGGTCTTCCCGTTGATCTCAAGGACGACGAACGGCCTGTAGTCGGCGATGAACGAAGAGGTGTAGACGGACACGTACCCGTCGGCGCACGTGGCCAGGATCGAATCCGCACCCGGGCCGGTCGGCAGCGCCTTCCAGAGGTCGGACAGGAACACGACCGTGAGGACCTGTGGGCCCTTCATGAACTCGCCGTCCACCGTGAGCCGCGTTGAGGGAAGCGCGCGGAGATCGGGCCAGCGCACGTACGCGGTCCCGCCCTCCCGGACGCCGGCCAGCCTCCCCGTCACCGCGAGGTCGTAGGGAGAGCTCCTGTCGCCGTGCAGTTCCAGGGCGAACGCCGGGGTCTCCGCCGAGAGCAGGAGCAGGGCGAGCGCGGCCGGGTTCCTCAGTTTCATGGGCCAGGGATTAGCACAAACGATGCCCGGGCGGCGAGCATTGCGCTGTTGCGGGCGCTGCCGTGGCCCTCTACGCCTTTGCGCCGGATATGAGTCCCCTTCGATTGAACTGCCTTGTGGCGGCGGCCGTGGCGCTCGCCTGCTGCGGATGCTCCCGGCAGCCGGCCGGCGGCTCCGCGGGGTCCCCCGCGCCCTTCAAGGTGACCGTCCAGCTGGACTGGGTCGCCGAGCCCGAGCACGGCGGGTTCTACCAGGCGCTGGCCAAGGGCTACTTCAGGGATGCGGGCCTCGACGTGACCGTCGTGCAGGGCGGCCCGAACGGGTTCGTGACGCAGAAGGTGGCGACCGGGAAGGCGGACGTCGGCCAGTCCGACAGCACGAACGCGCTCCTGGCCATCGCCCAGGGCCTTCCGGTGGTGCAGATCGGGGCCGTGTTTCAGAATGACCCTTCGGTGCTGATGCTCCACGCCGACAACCCGGTGAAGCGCTTCGAGGACCTCAATGGGAAGACCATCATGGCGCGGCTCGAATGGGCGTTCCTTCCCTACCTGAGGAACAAGTACCACATCGATTTCAACGTCATCCCTCAGAACTTCGCCGTCGGCAACTTCATCGCGGACCGCGATTTCATCCAGCAGGGATACTACACCGCGGAGCCGTTCTACATCGTGAAGGGCGGTGCGAAATACCCCAAGTTCCTCTATGCTTGGGACGCGGGCTTTGACGCCTACACCTGCCTGATCGCCAACAGGGCGTGGACGAGGGAGCACCCGGACAGGGTCCGCGCCTTCATGGCTGCGTACATCCGGGGGTGGAAGGACTACATCGAGGGCGATCCGGCCCCCGCCCACGCGCTGATGAAGGAGGTCAACCCGAACAACTCGGACGCCTTCCTGGCGTTCTCCCGCAAGATGATTGTCGACGAGAAGCTCGTGATAGGGCGCGACGCGACCGACGACTCGCGGACGGGCCGGATTTCTCGCGAGCGGTACGCGAACCAGATCCGCCAGCTCGAGGAGCTCGGGATCCTTCCCAAGGGAAGGCTTTCCGTCGACCAGGTGATGACGACAGACTTTCTCCCATGAGACATGCGCTTGGGCTTCTTGCGGCGGCTGCCGCGCTCGCGCTTGCGGGATGCGGCCATCTCGAGCTTTCCCCCGAGGGCGACCCATCGCGTGTCCTGATGGGACAGGTCGAGCTCGGCGTGCCCGAGCCGCTCCCGGAGGGCGCCTTGGTCACGGTGAGGGTGGTCGATGCCTCGAATGCGGGCATGCCCCCTGAGGTGCTCGGCTCACAGACGATCAAGAACCCGGGCGCCGCGCCGATCGGCTTCAGGATCGAGTACCGGGCGGAGGACGAGGTCCTGCGCAGGGGGCTCAACGTCGAGGCGCGGGTCTCCATCGGCGGCAAGGTCCGCTACTACAATCTCAACCGCTACGTCGTGACGCTCGGGAACGCCTCCGACCCCCACCGGATCTACGTCAACCCCGTCGGACCGTGAGGATCTGGTGCAACGGCGACTTCGGGGAGGAGGGCATGGCGCTGCTCGCCGGCGGGACCCGGGACCACACCCTCGTCCTCTCGGCCATGCGCGACAGCTCGGTGCTGGCGGCGGGAACGCGTGACCCGGCGATCGCCGGGGCCGACATCGCCTTCGGCCAGCCCGACCCGGCCGACTGCATGGACCACGCCTGCCTTCGGTGGGTCGAGGTGTCGAGCGCAGGCTACACGAGGTACGACACCGATGCGTTCCGCGAGGCGATGCTCGCGCGCGGCGCAGTGTTCACCAACGCCTCGCGCGTCTACGCGGGCGCCTGCGCGGAGCATGTCCTTGCCATGATGCTGGCGCTCAATCGCCAGCTCCTCCCCTCGCACGAGAGCCAGCTTGGCGACCGCTCGTGGCCGTACCACGAGAGGCGAGACAGGGCGCGCCTCCTGACCGGCCAGACGGTCGTCATCCTCGGGTTCGGCTCGATCGGGCGCCGGCTCGCCGCCCTGCTGGTCCCTTTTGGCGTACGGATCTATGCCGTCAGGCGCCGGATCCACAGCGAACCCGGGGTGCGCGTGGTCTCCGAGGAGGACCTCACGAAGGTCCTTTCCGAGGCCGACCACGTCGTGAACGTCCTTCCCGAGAACCCGACGACGCTCGGCTACGTGAACGCGAGGCGGATCTCATGCTTCAAGGCCGGCGCCCGGTTCTACAACGTGGGTCGCGGACCCACGGTGGACCAGGACGCGCTCATCGACGGCCTCAAGTCGGGCAGGATCGGGGCGGCCTACCTGGACGTGATGGTTCCCGAGCCGCTTCCGCCCGGCCATCCCCTTTGGACGGCGCCAAACTGCTTCATCACGCCGCACACCGCAGGAGGGCGGGGCGACATCAGCCTGGAACTCGTGCGGCATTTTCTGGAGAACCTCGCAGCGTTCGAGAAGGGCGGGGCCATGGCAGACCGGGTCCTGTGACGTTTCGACCGCTCCGGGGCCGGCCTTCGGTTCGCGATTGTATTTCGGGGCCGTAGTGGGAATAATACGGGTGTTAAGTAACTCTAATTCCACACCGCCGTGGGCCGGCACAACGCCGATCCTTGGCGGAATCCCATAAAACCAATAATAGAAGAGCGTTATGAATAAATCGACACGTTTCATCGTCACCGCCGCGGCCATGGCCGGGCTCTATGCCGGTTCCATGGCTGCGCGCGCCTATGCCGATGACTCAGCGGGCAGTGGCGACTCGTCCAAGGACGCATCCAAGGACGCCGGAAAGCATGACTGCAAGGGCCAGAACTCCTGCAAGGGCACGGGCGGCTGCAAGTCGGGGGACAATGGCTGCAAGGGCCAGAACTCCTGCAAGGGCAAGGGCGGCTGCAACACCAACAAGTCGAGCGACCAGCCGAGCAAAGTCACGTTTGCCTGAGCGGGTTCTTGAGCAACGCGGCCGGCGACCCGTCGGCCGCGTTTTTTCTTCATGCCGGCCAACCGATTCAACGGGAACTGCGACTACGGAATAGGCATCGGGCTCAGAGTTCCCCATTACGCCCATATCCTCTCGAAGAAGCCGGTCGTGGACTGGTTCGAGATCATCTCCGAGAACTTCATGGTGGAGGGCGGGCGGCCGCTGGAGCTGCTCGACAAGATTCTCGAGCAATACCGGGTGGTCCAGCACGGGGTCTCCATGTACTTCGGGTCCGCGGACAAGCCGGACCGGACGCACCTGAGGAGGCTGAAGAGCCTCGTCAAGCGGACCAAGACGCCCTGGCTGTCGGACCACCTGTGCTGGGGGAGCGTGGATGGCACGTACACGCACGATCTCCTGCCGATGCCCTACACGTTCGCGGCCGCGCGGCGCACCGCCGAGAAGATCCGCCTGGTGCGCGACTACCTAGAGGTCCCGATCTGCGTGGAAAACGTGAGCAGCTACGCCGAGTTCCACGCCTCCGAGATGACGGAGTGGGAGTTCCTGACCGAGGTCGTCGAGCTTGCCGACTGCGGGATTCTCCTGGACGTGAACAACATCTACGTCTCGTCGAAGAACCACGGCTTCAACCCGTACGACTACGTGGACAACGTCCCCCACGACCGCGTGGGACAGATGCATATCGCCGGGCACACCCGGTTCGAGAAGTACATCCTCGACACGCACGACCACCCGGTGCTCGACCCGGTATGGAAGCTTTACGCCCACGCGACCGAGCGGTGCGGGATCTCGGCCACGCTGCTCGAGTGGGACGACAAGATCCCTTCGTTTGACGAGGTGCACAATGAGGCGCTCAAGGCCAACGAGTTCATCGACGGGGCTAAAAAGGCGGCGGTGTGAAGCGGCCGCCTAAGCACGCTCCCGTCCGCATCGAGTCCACGGATGACCTGCGGCTCTTCCAGCGGATGATGGCGACGGCCGTCACCCGGCCGCTCAGCGCGGACGACGGCCTCCAGGCCAAGTGGATCGACGGCCGGTCCATGGAGAAGGTCGCCTCCGAGTTCATCAAGCCGAACGACCGCCTCACCTCGTTCGAGCGGCTCCAGCTCTACAACCAGATGTACTGGTTCCGGCTCTTCGACG
>CAYQOH010000222.1:0-4841 GCA_964419075.1 uncultured Opitutaceae bacterium
TCAAGCTCTCGCGGCTCCACGGCGTCCGCAAGTCCGGCGTCGAGGGCAAGTGCATCAGGGTCATCTGCGCGAAGAACGCGTTTCACGGCCGGATGTTCGGCGGGATGAGCGCGACGCCGAAGGAGAGCGTGCAGAAGGGGTTCCGGCCGCTCGTCCCCGGCTTCGTGTTCGGGGAGCTGAACGACCTGGGGAGCTTCGCGCGGCTGGTCGACGCCGACACCGCCGCGGTCTTCGTCGAGACGATCCAGGGGGACGGCGGGATCAACCCGTGCACGAGGGAGTTCCTGGTCGGCCTGCGCCGGCTGTGCGACGAGAACAACCTGCTGCTCCTCTTGGACGAGGTGCAGTGCGGCGCCGGCAGGACCGGGCGCTTCTTCGCCTTCGAGCACGCGGGGATCCGCGCGGACGCGATCGCCATGGCCAAGGGCCTCGGGGGCGGGTTCCCGATCGGCGCGATGTGGGTGGGCGAGGGCGCGGCGGACCTCTTCCAGCCGGGGATGCACGGGTCGACGTTCGGCGGGACGCCGCTCGCGTGCGCCGCGGCGCTGGCCGTTTTGGACGTCGTCGAGCGCGAGGGCCTGCTGGCGCACGTCTCCCGCGCAAGCGTGCCCTGGATCGCGGACCTCCGGGCGATGGCGGCGGACTACCCGAAGCACGTGCTCGAGGTCCGGGGCCTCGGCTTCCTTGTCGGCGTCCAGATGGCGTCGGACTCGGCGCCGTATGCGGCGGCGCTCCGCGAGCGCGGCCTGCTGACGGCGCTCGCCGGCGTGAACGTGATCCGCCTTCTGCCCCCCCTGAACGCCACCGAGGCGGAGCTGGCCCGCTCGGTCGCGATCTTCAGGGAGATCCTGGCCGCCCGCTGACGGGGGCCCCTCTGGGGGGGCGGCCGGCCCCACTTTCCTCTCGTCGCCCGGGGCCCGATCCGCTAGGGATGTCCGCTTCATTCGATGAAGCACTTCCTCAAAGAGACGGACCTGGCACCCGCTGAGCTGGCCAAGGTTTTCTCGCTTGCCCGCGACCTGAAGCGGACGAGGGGGCGCCGGGCACGGAGCGTGCTCGGCGGCCAGACCTGGGCCCTCATCTTCGCCAAGTCGAGCACCCGCACCCGGGTCTCCTTCGAGGTGGGCATCAACGAGTTGGGCGGACACGGGCTCTACCTCAACAAGCACGACATCCAGCTGGGGCGCGGGGAGACGATCGAGGACACGGCGCGCGTCCTCTCTCGCTTCGTCCACGGCATCGTCATCCGGACGTACGACCACGCGGAGGTGGAGCGCCTTGCGGCCGCGGCCACGGTGCCCGTGGTGAACGGGCTCACGGACTTCCTGCACCCCTGCCAGATGTACGCCGACGCCTTCAGCGCCGCCGAGCGCTGGGCCGGGCCGAGGGGCGACCTCCTGGCCGCGCTCCGGGGCCGCAAGATCGCGTTCCTCGGCGACACGAGCTTCAACATGGCGAACTCCTGGATCCTCGGGGCGAGCCTGTTCGGCATGAGGATCTCGCTCGCCGGCCCCAAGGGGTTCGAGCCCAAGGAGCGCATCCGGGCGCAGCTGGCGTCCGAGGGCCGGCCGGCCGACTTCGAGTTCACGACCGACCCCATGAGGGCGGTCGCGGGCGCCGACATCGTCTACACGGACGTCTGGGCGAGCATGGGCCAGGAGGGCGAGGCCCGCGCCCGCACCGAGCGGATGCGACCGTACGCGGTCACGGCCCGGCTGTTCGCGGCCGCCAAGCCCGACGCCCTCTTCATGCACTGCCTGCCGGCGCACGCGGGCGAGGAGGTCGAGCAGGCCGTGCTCGACAATCCGCGCTCGATCATCTTCGACGAGGCCGAGAACCGGCTCCACGTCCAGAAGGCCCTCCTCTGCCTTTTGGCTCAGCCCGCGGCGAGCGCGCGCAGGCCGAGTAGCGCGTCCTCGGCGCGCGCGAAGACGGGCAGCCCCTCGCGGGCGAAGGCCTCGCGGTAGGGCTCGTAGTCGGGGCCCGCGTCGACCGCGATCCCGATCGGCTTGCCGGTCGAGACGGAGAGGTGCGCCAGCTCCCGCGCGAACGCCCCGCCCGAGGCCGCGTCCGTCGCGAGCGCGCGCGTGAACGGCACGAGGCCGAGGACCAGCACCCCCGCGTCCTCGCGAAGGAGGATCCCGGCGGCCTTAAGGTAGGCCGATTCCGAGGCCATGGGCGTCAGGTCGAGCGGCAGCCGGACGGGGACCAGGCCCTCGAGGCCCTCCTGCCCGAGCATCTCGCCAAGCGCCCGGTGCGCGGCGGCGCTGAGGCGGGCGGCGGGCAGCTCGGACTGCAGCGTGTCGCTGGCGTTGACCGCCTCGAAGCCGGCGTTGGTGACAAGCGCGACCGGGTCCGCGGCGATCCGGGGGTAGGATGCGAGCCACTCGAGCGCCGCGTCAAAGGCGGCGATCGACCCGGAGAAGCGCACGCCCGCCCGCCCCAGGAGCGCCCGCTCGAGGTCGGCCTCGCCCGCGATCGCGCCCGTGTGGCTCGCGGCCGCGGACTGGCCGGCGGCGGTCCTGGCGCCGCGGTGCAGGAGGAGCGGGATCCCCTGCTCGCGCAGCCGCAGCGCCGCGGCGAGCGTGGCCGCAAGGTCCCCGGCCCTGAACCCCTCGACATAGGCCGCGACCGCGCGGCAGCCGGGGTCGGGGGCCAGGGCCTCCAGGTAGTCCGAGAGGCAGACGTCGATCTCGTTGCCGAGCGAGGCGCCGAGGCGCAGCCGCAGGTGCCGGTGGCGCGACAGCCGGGACAGGAGGAGGGCGCCGCTCTGCCCGAGCAGGACCAGGGAGCCCCCGCCGGGGGGAAGCGCCGGGGCCTTCTCCCGGGGAATGAAGGTGGTGTCCAGGCCCAGGGCGGGCACCCAGTGCCCGAGGAAGTTGGGCCCGAGGACCGCGGGCGTCCACCGTCCGGCCTCGCGGGCCGCACGGAGTTCGGCGGCGAGCCGGGCCCCCAGGCCCGCGCGGTCGGCGCCGTCCCCGAACCCGCCCGAGACCAGGGCCACGGCCCGCGCGCCGCCCCCCTGCGCGATGAGTTCCGAGACAGTCTGTGCCGCGGCCGCGGCGGGCAGCGCCACGATCAGCAGGTCGACGGGCGCCGCTGCGAGCGCGGCCACGCCGGGAACGCACGGGGCGCCCTCCAGGGTCTCCTGGCCGGGCTTCACGACGACGATCCTCCCCTTGAGCGAGGGGCAGCGCCGGAGGTTGGCAAGGATGGTGCGGCCCACGCCCTCGTCGCGCGAGGACACCCCGGCGACGGCGACGCTCCCGGGCTCCATGACGGCGCCAAGGAAGCCTGCGGGCGACGGCAGCCGGGGAGGCGGGGAGGCGGCCCTGCGCCCCACGGCGTCGAGCGGCGTGGGCCGGCCGTCGGGACCGATGGCGACCGGGTTCAACTCGAGGAGCGAGACGCCCTCGCGGTCGGCGACCCGCGCCAGGCGCCAGAGCGCGTCAAGGAACTCTCCGAGGGCGGCCTCCGTCGTCAGGGGCTTCGTGCCCCTCAGGTAGCCGAGCCAGACCCTGCCGAGGAGGTGCGCCTTGAGCTCCTCCAGGGCGGCGGCGGGCGTCACGAGGCCAAGCGGCCAGCGCAGGACCGGCGCCATGGCGGCGAGCGCCTCCGCCTGCACGCCGCCGAGCCCCATGAGGGCGATCCATCCCGCCTCGTGCCTTACGAGGGAGACCAGCCCCTCCGCCGGCAGGCCCTCGGCCCGCGCGACGCCCACCTTCTCGCAGACGAGCGCCCCGATCCAGCGGCGCCCCGCGGCCTCCACCCGTGCCCGCATGAGGGCGGCCTCGGCGGCGACGGCGGCCTCGTCGTAGGCCATGAACCTGACGGCGCCGAGCTCCGACTTGTGCCAGACCTCCTCTCCGAGGCCCTTCAGGACGACGGGGCTGCCGGGGGCGAAGGGGGGGCGGGCGCCGGCGAACGCGTGGGCCGGGGCGCGCACGCCCGCCAGGGCCAGCATCCGGTAGGCCTCGGCCTCGCAGACAAAGGGCGCCCCGCTCATCCGCCGGCCCCGGCGACGGCCTTCTGTCCGGCGGCGAAGGCTTCCTCGTTGACCGGGAGCGTGGAGGGCTTGTCCTTGAGGATCTCGCGCAGCGTCTCGAGGAAGCGGGGCGCGGGCAGGATGTCGCTGGCCGCCTGCAGGGCGCCGAGGGCCGCGAGGTTCTTCACCATCGGCCGCTTCAGGCCCGCGGCGATCCCCGTGAACGGCACGCCGAGGACGCGGCGGTTGTAGGGCATTTCGCCCGGCTCCGTGATGACGGTGCTGTCGTAGAGGATCAGGCCCCCCTCGGGCACGCTCGGGGCGAACCGGGCGAGGCTCGGGGCGTTGAACGCGACCAAGATGTCGGGCTCGCTGGCCGACGGGTTGAACACCTCCTGGTCGGCGATGTGGACGTCGGCGTAGGAGGTGCCGCCGCGGCTCTCGGGCCCGTAGCTCGGGATGTGGGTGGCGTCGAAGCCCTCGGCGATCGCCGCCCGGGCGATCAGAAGCCCGGCGGTCTGGGCGCCGTCGCCGCCCGAGCCGGCCAGCTTGAGGCTGCGGTCCCTGGCGCCGAGCGGGTGCCGCGGGGCGCGCCGGGCGCCGCCCCCCTCGCGGGCCGGCTCCGCGCCGCAGAGCGCGAGCACGGTCTCCGGGTCGAAGCTGCGCGCCGGCCGCTTGAACCAGGGCTCCACCACGCGGTCCTTCTTCACGCCGAGCGGGAAGATCGGCTCCATCTGGGTGCGGATCCACTCCTCGGCGGACACGGCCGTCGACTTCAGGTGGGTCGGGCATTCCGAGAGGACCTCGATGAACGCGTAGCCGCGCCCCTCGACCTGCAGCCGGATCGCCTTCGTGA
>CAYQOH010000223.1:0-4815 GCA_964419075.1 uncultured Opitutaceae bacterium
TATCTGCTCCAGCGTCTTCATGCTGTCGACGACCTGGTCCCGGTTGACCCGGTGGATCGCGTCGCGAATTTCCCGCTGCAGCAGCGTGGATTCCGTCCGGCCGCGAACCACGATCGACTGGTAGGTCTGCGGGCTTTGCTCGATGGACACATACATCCCCGGGCTGTCGTCGTTGATCGATCCGAGGCCGGTGACCTTCTCATCGGCCACGACGCCGACCACCTCCCACGGTACCTCGGGACCCAGGCTGGTCTGGGCAAACGCGATCTCCTGGACCAGGATATTCCTTCCAACCGGGTTCTCGTTCGCGAAGTACCTTCTCGCCATTGTCTCATTGATCACCGTGACCGGAGGGGTCCCCTTCAGGTCGTTTGGAGTCAGGAGCCTTCCCTTGGTAAGCCGGATCCCAAGCGTGTGAAAATAATTGGGGCCCACCATCTTGAAGAAGCAGTTCGGCCGGTTGGAGAGGTCCTGGAACTTGGCCCCGACGACCTGGAACCACATGCCGTAGCCCCATCCCTCCAGTGGCAGGGCCGAAGTGAGGGCGACGTCGCTGACCCCGGGAACGGCCGCCACGGACTCGGTGATCTCGTTCAGGTAGACCTTGAACTCCGTGGCGGTCTTGAATTTCCGGTCGGCGATCGGCAGGTTCGCGGTGACGACGTTCTTCGCGTCAAATCCGGTCTCGACAGCCTGCATGCGGAAGAAACTCCGGATCAGGAGGCCGGCGCCCGCGAGGAGGACGAATGCCAGAGCCACTTCGGCGACGACAAGGGACCCGCGCAGGCGCCTGCTGGATCGTCCCGCGCTCGCCCCGGCACCCCCCTCCTTGATAGAACGGACAAGGTCGGGCCGCGTCGCCTTGAGCGCCGGGACGATCCCAAAGAGCACGCCGGTGAGAACCGACAGCGCCGCGATGAACATAAGCACCCGTCCGTCCATCATGACCTGGTGGTTCGCCGGGATCGTGCCGTCGGGCATGGTCGCCTTCATGAGCGCCAGGCCGCCGAAGGCCAGCGCGAGCCCCACGGCGCCGCCGCCGACAGACAGCAGGAGGCTTTCCGTGAGGAACTGGCGGACCAGCCTCCAGCGGCCCGCCCCTAACGCGGCCCGGATCGCCACCTCCCGTTCCCTGGAGATGCCCTTGGCCAGTGTCAGGTTCGCTAGGTTGGAGCATGCGATCAGCAGCACCATCCCCACGGCTCCCATGAGCACGTACAACGGCTGCCTGACGTCCTGCCCCACGTTGACGGAGTTGAACGCGTCGATCCCGATGCCCCACCCTTTGTTCGACTTCGGGAAGTCGCGGGCGATCCGGATGGCGAGCGCGTCCATCTGCGTCTGCGCCTGCTTCAGCGTCACGCCGCGCTTTAGGAGCGCCCATGCGCCGAACCAGTGAAAATCGCGGGTCATATTGCCGGGCAGAAACGACAGGGGCCTCCATATCTTCGTCGCCGTGAGGTCGAACGTGCCGGGCGACATCACGCCGATGATGGTGTAGGGCTCGCCGTCGAGCGTCATCGTCCTGCCCAGCACTCCCGGGTCGGACCCGAACTGGGACACCCAGAATGAGTTGCTGATCACGGCGACGTGATCCCGGCCCACCTCGTCCTCGCCGGGGGCGAACGTGCGACCGATCCTGGCCTTCCCCTGAAACACGTCGAAGAAGTGCGCCCGCACCTGTTCGCAGGGAACCTGCATCGGGTTCTCAATGCCGGTCAGGGTGACGGTCCCCCAGCGCTGGGCGGCGATGTACTCAAAGACCGTGTTCTGCTTCTCCCAATCCAGGTAGTTCAGGGTCGAGATGCTGTTGCGGCCCCCGCCGGGCGGCTTCTCGAGCACCTGCACCATGCGGTCGACTTCCTTGAAGGGCGACGGCTTCAGAAGCACGCCGTCGACAATGCTGAAGATTGCAGCGTTGGCGCCGATGCCTATCCCAAGGATCGCGAGGGCCACGATGGCGAAGCCCGGATTCTTGGCCAGCGTCCTAAGCCCGTACTTCAAGTCTTGAAGGATCTCGTTCAAGCGTCGGAGGGGTGCATATTGCACCATTACAACCGCGCGAGGCCAGTACGCGTTACCGGGAAAACGGAGCCTAATCCGAACACGCCCATCTGTTATCACGCCATGCTGCGCGCGGCCCCTGTCTCTTGCGATGGTGCGCCACACCGATCCGATCCATGTTCCATCAGGTTCGAAGTCACTCCCGAGTTCCCCAAAGCCCGCCGCTTCCGCGTCACACTTGCCCGGGCGGCCTTGATTGCGCCCCGGGCCCGGTTTCCCGAAAACCTTTGCCCGGGACCCCCCCCTCATTTGTATGGGCCGCGTGAGACTCCGCCATTGCGTCAGGGCCGGGCTGCTCGCCGGGCTCCTCGCGGGGTGCTCCCACGTCAATTTCCCCGCCGCTCCCGCCTCCGAGCGGATTGATCAGCTGATGGCGCCGGAGAGTTTCGACCACGAGCTGCTGGCCCGGGCGATATTCCAGAAGTCGAACCGCGAGCGGGCCGCGCACGGGGTGCCGGCGCTTGTGCGACAGCCTGCCCTTGACGCCGCCGCGGATGAGCAGGCCTCGTACCTGGTGCTGGCCATGGAGGCCCAGCATTCCAACCCGTTCCCCGGCGCGCGCACCGTCAGGGAGCGGGTGGAGCGCGCGGGGCTCCAGGGCCGCCTCGTGGCGGAAAACGTGATCTGGATGCCCGTGCTTCGCCCCGCCGGCTCGCCCAATCGCTACTACACCTACTCGGGGTATGCGGCCCTTCTTGTTTCGGGCTGGATGAATTCCCCTGGCCACCGCGCCAACCTGCTGAACCCAGCCTTCAGGCTGACCGGATGCGCCTGCCGCCTCGGCCAAGCCGTCCTGGCCGCCGACCCAAGGGTCTACGCCACGCAGGTCTTCCTCACCGCCTCTTATGATGACGAAGGGACTCCCGCCAGCGCGCCCGGCCCGTGACGCGGGCCGGGGCCCGCTATCGTCTCGCCTCGGCCGGCCCGCGGAGGTACAAGCGGATCATTAGAGGCGGGCCGGGTGGCTGCCCGGCCGGCAGCCGCAGCATTTCCCAAGCACCATGAGTCTCACGCGCTTCTCCGTCCCCCCCCTCCACAGGGTCACCCGCGCGCTCGCGGCCGTCGCCATGGGCCGTGAGGCCCCCGACCTCGTCATCACGGGCGCCCGGATACTCTCCACGTTCACGGAGAGGATCCACGAGGGCCGCGAGGTGTGGATAAAGGGCGGCCGGATCGCGGCCGTGAAGCCCGCGGGGGCCTGCAAGGCGCCGCGGAGCTCGGCGACCCGCAGGTTCGACGCCCGAGGTGGGATCCTCGCGCCCGGCCTCGTGGATCCGCACATCCACATCGAGAGCTCGATGATGACCGCGTGCGCCTACGCCGAGCCCGCGCTCCTCAACGGGACGACGACCATCTTTTGCGACAGCCACGAGATCGGGAACGTCTGCGACGCGAAGGGGATCGAGTGGATGCTCGAGGACGCCCGGCAGGCGCCGCTCTCGATCTTCCTCACCGTACCGAGCACGGTCCCCGCGACGGGGCCGAGATTCGAGACCGCCGGGGGCGACCTGACGCCGGCCAAGATCGGGAGGATCTTCGACCGCTGGCCCGAGGCCGTCGGCCTCGGCGAGAAGATGGACTTCGTCCAGGTGGCCATGGGCGACCGCAGGAGCCACGCCGTCCTCGCTGCGGCGCTTCGCCGCGGCCTGCCTGTGTCAGGCCATATCTACGGACGCGAATTCGTCGCGGCGGGGGCCGCCTCCGGGATCTCGGACACCCACGAGGCGATCGATCGCGAGATCTCCGACGACTTCCTGGAGTGCGGCGTCTGGGTCTTCCTGCGCGGGGGCCCCCCCACGACGCCGTGGAACTCGCTTCCGCAGGCGATCAGGGCCGTGACCGAGCTCGGCGCGAACCCGAAGCGGGTTTGCGTCTGCACGGACGACAGGGACGCCGATGACCTGTTCCTCTTCGGGATGGACTGGGTCGTGCGCTCGGCGGTGAAGGCGGGCCTGAGGCCCGAGACCGCGTGGAGCATGGGTTCGCTTCATCCCGCGACGCGGTTCGGCATGGACGGCGACATCGGGGGTCTCGCGCCCGCGCGCCGGGCCGATCTGGTGCTGCTCGACGACGGCCTGAAGCCGCAGTGCACCTGGTACGGCGGCGAGCTTGTCGTCAGGAACCGGAGGATCACGCCCATCCTCGAGAAGGCGCTGTCCCGGCGGTACCGGTACCCGCGCGCCGCGTATCGCACCGTGAGGGTCCCGGGCAGGCCCAACCTCGTGCCGGCGCTGCCGAAGACGCCGGTGACGGCCAACGTCATCCGGACCGCGCTTCCGGGGATCATCCTCTTCCACGACCGCGTGGCGCTCAGGCCGCGCGACGGGGAGGCCTGGGCGGACCTGCTGGCGCGGCACCGGCTGTGCTTCGTCACGGTCGTCGAGCGCCACGGCCTGTCCGGCGCGGTCGCGCACGGGCTCCTTAGAAATTTCGGGCTCCGGGACGGGGCCGTCGCCAGCTCCGTGGGGCACGACGCCCACAACATCATCGTTGCCGGAAGGAACGAGCCCGACATGCGGCGGGCGCTCGCGCAGATCAAGCGCATGCGGGGAGGCGTGTGCGTCGTGCGGGGCGGAAGGGTGGCCGCCAAGGTCGCGCTGCCGGTTGCCGGGCTGATGTCGGACAAGCGGGCGCCCGAGGTCGCGCGGGCGACGACCCGGCTCAAGCGCGCGTGGAAGGCGGCCGGATGCACCCTCCCCTACATGGGTTTCAACCTTATCCCCCTCTCCGTCATCCCCGAGATCCGGATCA
>CAYQOH010000224.1:0-4798 GCA_964419075.1 uncultured Opitutaceae bacterium
TGAACTGGCTCTCGTTGAAGGTGCGCGAGGCGACGAGCGCCGGGTCGAACTGCCCGCGGGCGGCGAGGAGGTTCGCCCTCGCGATCCCGGGGTAGAACGAGGCGACCTTCAGGTCGCGGTTGCGCCTGAGGGCGAGCTGGATCGCGTCGTCGAGCGTGAGCGTGGGGCCGGCGTCCTGCGCGGCCAGGGGGACGGCCGGCGCGGCCGAAAGCGCGGCCAGGAGGGCGAGGAGTGGGGCGCGGCGCATGGACTACTTCAGGAGGAGGCCGTCGGCGAGCCTGAGGACCCGGTGCCCGTAGGCGGCGTTGGCCTCGGAGTGCGTGACCTGCACGATCGTGACGCCCTCCTTGTCGTTCAGGTGCTTGAAGAGCTCCATGATCTCGCGGCCCTGGTCGGAGTGGAGGTTTCCCGTCGGCTCGTCGGCGAGGATGAGCCTCGGCTTAGCGACCAGCGCCCGGGCCACGGCCACGAGCTGCTGCTGGCCCCCGGAGAGCTGCGAGGGGTAGAGGTCGCGCTTGGCCACGATGTGGAAGCGGTCGAGCGTGTCGCAGACGATCGTCTGGCGCTGGGCCTTCGGGACGTCGCGGTAGGAGAGGGGGATCTCGAGGTTCTCGTAGACCGTGAGGTCATCGAGCAGGTGGTAGCTCTGGAAGACGAAGCCGATGTTCTTCTTCTGGAGGTCGAGCCTGCGCTTCTGCGGCATCCGGTGGACCTCGTCGGTCCCGAACCAGTACTCGCCCGTCCACCCGGAGTCGTGCATCCCGAGGACGTTCAGGAGCGTCGACTTGCCCGAGCCGGACGGCCCCATGATCGAGACGAAGTCGCCCTCGCCGATGTCGAAGGTGATCCCGCGGAGGGCATAGAAGGGGCCCCCCTTAAGGGGATAGACGCGGTCGACGCTTTTGAGCTGAATCATGACCCGCCTATCGCATGACCCGTGCCAGACCGCTCGTTTTTACATTAAATATTAATCAATAATCACTTAGAAAACAACGTCTCGGGGCGACGCACACCGAAAAGCTTCGGAACCGAAACCATCCCGTCCCATTAATGGGACGCTCCTGCCGGCTGCGCTCAGGAGGCCGCGTCCGCGGCCCGGCGCAGCTTCAAGTCATGGGCGATCTGCGACATCCGGTGCTCGTTGAGCGGGTAGAAGAGCAGCAGGACGATCGAGACGATCCCGATGGACGCGGGGATCACGCTCATCAGCAGGACAAGGCCGTGAAGCGAGCTTGGGGTCTGCTGGGTGTTGGCGACGAAGCCGACGCTTTGCATGAGCGCGAGCGCGACCCAGGCCCCGATGGCCCATCCCTGCTTCTGCGAGAAGATCGAGGCCGAGAAGATCAGGCCCGTGGCGCGGCGCCCCTTCTTCCACTCGGCGTAGTCGGCCGTGTCGGCGTACATGGCCCAGAGGAGGGCGCTCAGGGGACCGCCCGTGGCCGAGCCCACGAGGTTGATCGCGAAGATCAGGCCCAGCTGCTCGGGCTTCAGGACGTAGAACGACGCGGTGCTCGCGATCGCAACCAGGAACAGGATGATGAACGCGAGCTTTCGTCCCGTCATTCGCGCAAAGAAGGGGACGAGCATGACCCCGAGCAGCGAGGCGATCTGGCCGGTCGTGTTGAAGGCCGAGACGAGGCCCTCCAGGTGCCAGACCTGGGTCCCGCCGATCTTGGGAAGGAACGAGGGAAGCGTGACGGTCTGATCGCCCACGTAGTACTTGAAATAGTGGACGGTCACGCTGCTTCGCGCGGCGACGAAGAGGATGAAGGTGATCGTCGCGGCGAGCAGGACGAGCCACGGCCCGTTCGTGAACAGGTCGGCGAGGTCCCGCGCCACCGACGTCTTCTGCGCCTTCGGGGGTTCGACCCGCTCGCGGGTGTTGAAGAACGTGATCAGGAAGAAGGCAATGGCCATGGCGCCCACGACGACGAAGGAGAGCTGCCAGCCCCGGGTGTCGCTGCCGCCGCCCAGGAACTTGGACATGGGCAGCAGGGTCGCGGAGATGAAGATCCCCGCGCTGAACGCGCCCACGAACTTGATGGAGGAGAGGGCGGTGCGCTCATTCGGGTTCGGCGAAATGACGCCGAGCATCGCCGTGTACGGGATGTTGATCGCCGTGTACATCAGCATGAGGCAGTTGTACGTGACGTAGGCCCAGATCAGCTTCCCGGTGGAGCCGAGGCCCGGCACCGTGAAGGTGAGCACGCCCATGACCGCCATCGGGACGCACAGGTAGAGGAGGTACGGCCGGAACTTGCCCCAGCGCGACTTCGTGCGGTCCGCGATCATCCCCATGACCGGGTCGAAGAAGGCGTCCATGCTCCGGGACAGGCCGATCATCGTGCCCGCCGCCGCCGCCGCTATGCCGAAGACGTCCGTGTAGAAGTACGTCAGGTAGATCATGAACGTCTGCCAGTAGAGGCACGAGGCCAGGTCGCCGAAGCCGTACGAGAACTTCTCGCGCAGCTTCAGGCGCTCCTGGGACGGATCCAGAGCCGGCGTTTGGGGGGCGGGGGAGTCGGGCATGGGGTGGGGGCGGCAGCCGTGGGCTGCCCGGGGTTAAGGGGGGCGCAACGTCTTTAGCTCACCGCGGGGGCCTTGGGAATGAGAATCTTGCCCGGCGCGGTCAGCGCATGGCGTACCAGAGCCCCGCCGTGATGCCGAGCAGCACCGTGAGCCAGAGTCGGTAGTCCCTGAGCCCCGTCCCGGTGCCCGGGGCGGCGAGCGCCCGCCAGTCGGACACGGTCGTGTGCTCCAGCTTCGCCTGCGCGGTGCGCGGCGTGGCGAGGCTCACCGAGACAAGCGCCGCCATGGAGACGAGGAACGCGACGATCGCCGCGTGCAGCCAGGGCCTCATGAGCGGCGTGTCCATGAACGGCAGGAAGTTGTACCTGCCGTTGGCCATGAGGAGCGGGCAGACGACGCCCGCCGTGCCGAGGCAGGCGGCGACCCCCTGGGCCGTCGTCCGCTTCCAGAGGACGCCGGCGAAGAAGATGCCCGCGAACGGGAGCATGAGGTACACCTGGATCGTCTGCAGGTAGGTGAAGAGGTTGCCGAAGCGCCCGATCATCGGCGCCCAGGCGGCGCCGAGCACGAACACCGTCAGCACCGCGGCGCGCCCGACCCGGATCTGCGCCGCCTGCGAGGCCCCGGGCCTCCACCGCAGGTAGAAGTCGCGCGTCACGAGGGTCGAGATCGAGTTGTAGGTCGCGCTGATGTGGCCCATGAGCGCGGCGCCGATGCCGCTGATCGTGAGGCCGAGGAGGCCGGCGGGCATGATGTGCTGCAGGAGCGTGCGGTAGGCCTCGTCCGGCCTCGCGAGCCCCGGGTAGAGGGCCCTCGCGATCAGCCCGGGGAGGACGAGCAGGAACGGCGTCGTCAGCTTCAGGAACCCGCAGAGGATCGCGCCCTTGCGCCCCTCGTTCAGGTCCCGTGCGGCGAACGCGCGCTGCACGAGGACCTGGTCCATCGACCAGTAGAAGCTCCCCGCGAGAAAGACCGCGAAGAACATGCCCGGCCACGGGTAGTCGGCGTCGGTCGCGGGCCGCACCATCGAGAACATCTCGGGCGCGAGCCTCGCGTGGAGCCCGCTCCAGCCCCCGACGTGCGCGAGGCCGACCGTGGTGAGGATGACGGCGGCCACGAGGAGGACCGTCGTCTGGAGCGCGTCCGTGTACACGACGATCCGCAGGCCGCCCTTCATCGTGTAGAGGGCCGTGCCGAGGCCGACCGTCCAGATGACGGCGTAGTTGTTCCAGCCGAGCAGGTCCGAGAAGACGAGCGACGACGCCCACAGCGAGATCGAGATCTTCGTCAGGACCGAGAGGATCACCATGAAGCCCGAGAAGAAGAGCCGCACGCCCGCGCCGTAGCGCTTCTCGAGGAATTCGGGGACGGTGAAGATCAGGTTCTTGATGTAGAAGGGCAGGAAGAGCGCGATCAGCGGGACCAGGCAGAACACGGCCGACCACTCGTAGCCGCCGACGGCCATGCCGCCCGAGTACCCGCTCCCCGCGAGCCCCACGAAGTGCTCGGCCGAGATGTTGGCCGCGAAGAGGGAGGCGCCGATGAAGGGCCAGCGCAGCGAGCGGCCGGCCAGGAAGTAGTCCTCCGACGACGTGGGCTTGCGCGAGAGGAGCAGGCCGGCCGCGGCGATGACCCCGACGTAGGCGCCGATCGCCAGCCAGTCGATCCACTGGAGGGTCATGAGCGGGCTTAGGCGGAGACGCTCACGTCCTTGAGGTCGGCGCGGGAGGCGGCGTAGGTGGTGTCGTAGGCGAGGACGGCGGGGTCGGGCGCCTTCCCCTGGGCCCCGCACCAGGCCGCGTAGAGCGCGGGCCACCAGTTCTCATGCTTCGTGAGCCCCTTGTCCCGGTAGCTCGACCAGTCGATCAGGACCTTGGACCAGCTCCGGTCCCCGTACTCGACCGCCTGCTTCGCGTCGCCGTACGGCCGCACGAACCAGTCGCGCCCGATGTGCGCGTGCAGGACCTCGTCGGCCCAGTCGTAGTCCTGGATCATGCGCGAGAAGGGGTCGCCGGAGGCGGCGCCGACCTCCCACTCGAAGCGCTTGCCCGTCTTCGGCATGAGGCCCTGCTCGATGAAGTACAGGACGGCGTGGCGCTCGATCGGGGAGAGCTGGGTGTTGAGGGCGAGCGACCAGGTGAAGTTGACCCTCACGAGCCGGCCCCAGTCGATCCCCGCGCGCACGAAGCCGACCTCGCCCATCATCGCGTGCCGCGCCTCGTCCCAGAGCTGGCGGGTCATGTCGACGTAGTAGTCCCAGGGCTTGCCC
>CAYQOH010000225.1:0-4791 GCA_964419075.1 uncultured Opitutaceae bacterium
GCGACGAGGGCAGCGAGCTGACCTACATGGAGGGCTGCACCGCGCCCAAGTTCTCAACGGCGACCCTCCACAGCGCGGTGGTAGAGCTCGTGGCGCTCAAGGGCGCCAAGATCCAGTACATCACCGTGCAGAACTGGTCGTCCAACGTGTTCAACCTGGTGACCAAGCGCGGGCTGGCCCACGAGGAGGCCGAGATCAAGTGGATCGACTGCAACATCGGCAGCCGCCTGACGATGAAGTACCCCGGGGTCGTGCTCAAGGGCCGGAAGGCCCGCGGCGAGGTGATCTCGATCGCGCTCGCCAACGACGGCCAGCACCAGGACACGGGGGCGAAGATGATCCACGCCGCGGATGAGACGACCTCGACCGTGGTGTCGAAGTCGATCTCCGTCGGCCAGGGGCGCGCCACCTACCGGGGCGTGGTCCACATCCCGCGGCACCTGAAGGGCTGCAAGAACAACACGGAGTGCGACGCGCTCCTCATCAACACGAACAGCCGCACCGACACCTACCCGGCGATCACCGTCCGGGGGGACCGCCACGCCGTCCAGCACGAGGCGAGCGTCTCCAAGGTGAGCGCCGAGCAGATCTTCTACATGCAGCAGCGGGGCCTCACCGAGGGGCAGGCGATGAGCCTCTCCGTGAACGGCTTCATCAACGACCTGGCGAGGCAGTTCCCAATGGAGTACTCGGTCGAGCTCAAGCGCCTGATCGACCTCGAGATGGAAGGGAGCGTGGGCTGAAGCCATGGCGTCAAGTGGACCCGTCTCATCCCCCGCCGCGGACCTGGTGGGCGCCTTCACGCCCGAGGCCTTCGCGCGCCACCTCGATTCCAACCCCGCCGCGCATGCGTGGTGGCTCGAGCGCAAGCGCGCCGCCTACGCCCGCTTCGAGGCGCTTGCGATGCCGAGCCGCACCGATGAGGCCTGGCGGTTCAGCACCATAGCGGGCGTGGCGCTGGGCGGCTACGCCCCGTCCCCCGAGGGCGCCGCGGAGACCCCGCCGGCCCTCGCCGTTGAATCCGCCGCGACACTCTCCTTCGCCAACGGCCGGCTGTCCGGCAGCTCGCCCGTGGCGGCGGACCTCGCCAGGCGGGGCGTGGTCGTCTCGACGCTTTCGGAGGCGCTCGCCCGGCACCCGGACCTCCTGCGCGAGCACTTCATGGCGCAGCCCCAGAAGCTGGGCTCGGCCAAGTTCGCGGCGCTGCACGAGGCCTTCATCCAGGACGGCGCCTTCATCCACGTCCCGCGGGGCGTCGAGGTCGACAAGCCGATCGTGGTCGTCCACGGCGCCTCGGGCGCAGGCACCGCGGTCTTCCCCCACACGCTCGTGGTGGCGGAGGACAACGCGCGGGTGACCGTCGTCGACTACTTCATCTCGCAGGGCCAGTCCCGCCAGTTCGCCTGCGGGGCGAACGACCTGTACGCGGGCCACGGGGCCAGGATCACGTACGCGGCCGCCCAGTGCTGGTCCTTCGATACGCTGTCGCTCCAGTTCAACTCGACGGTCGTGCGCCGCGACGCGCGCGTCCAGTCGCTCAACCTCCACCTGGGGGGGCGCCAGGCGCGCCACGAGTCCCTGAGCCAGCTCCAGGCCCCCGGCGGGTTCTCCGAGATGCTCGCCCTCACCATCGCGGCGGGATCCCGGGAATACGACCAGCGCACGCTCCAAATCCACCAGGCCCCGAACACCAAGTCCGACCTCCTCTACAAGAACGCGCTCCTCGACAAGTCGCGCACGATCTTCTCCGGGCTGATCATCGTCGACCCCGACGCCCAGAAGACCGACGCATACCAGAGCAACCGCAACCTCATGCTGAGCGACGACGCGGAGTCGAACTCGCTGCCCGGCCTCGAGATCCAGGCGAACGACGTCCGCTGCACCCACGGTGCCACGAGCTCGCGGATCGACCCCGAGCAGGAGTTCTACCTGAAGTCCCGCGGCATCCCCCCCAAGGCCGCCGAGGAGCTGCTGATTTTCGGCTTTTTCGAGGAGGTGCTTAGCCGCTTGGAAAGCGAGGCGCTTCATGATGCACTGAGGACACTCATCCGCACGCGCATCAGCCGCTGAGGCCCCCTTCCCCATGAACCGCGAACGCATTCTCTCACGGGACATCTCCGTGACGCAGATCCCCTCGGGCGAGAAACAGCGGCTGCCGGCGGGGACGAAGGTGATGATCCACCAGACGCTGGGCGGCAGCTACACCGTCCAGACGGACTTCGGCCTCTTCCGGATCGACGGGAAGGACGGCGACGCGCTCGGCGAGGCGGCTGCGGACCACACGATCGGCACGCCGACCCTCGCCGACGGCGCGCCGGACCCCGAGGCCGTGTGGGACCAGCTTCGAAAGGTGTACGACCCCGAGATCCCGGTGAACATCGTCGACCTCGGCCTCGTCTACTCGATGGACGTCGAGAAGGAGCCCGACAAGGGCTACCGGGTCAACGTGGCGATGACGCTCACGGCCCCCGGCTGCGGCATGGGCCCGGCGATCGCCGAGGACGCCAAGAGCAAGATTCTCCTCGTGCCCGGCGTCGGCGACGCCGACGTCCGGATCACCTGGGACCCGCCGTGGAACCAGTCGATGATCAGCGAAGAGGGAAAGATGAAGCTCGGCCTGGTGTGACCATCTACGAGCAGCTCGTGGCCCTCGAGAACGAGGGGGTGCCCTTCGTGCTCGTAACGCTGGTCGACGCCCTGGGCAGCACGCCCCAGGACGCCGCGGCCAAGATGCTCGTGACGGCCAAGGGCCTGCACAGCGGCACGGTCGGCGGGGGAAAGGTCGAGGCCGCCGCCCTGAGCCTCGCCTCCGAGCTCCTCGCGAAGGCCGACGGCAAGCCCCGCTTCGTCTCCTGGACGCTCAAGGGCGACGTCGGGATGACCTGCGGCGGCTCGGTCAAGTTCTACTTTGAGCCGCACTTCGGCCCGGGGACGTGGACGATCGCGGTCTTCGGCGCGGGCCATGTCTCCCAGGCGCTCCTTCCGGTCCTGGCTCCCCTGCCGTGCCGGATCACCGTCGTCGACTCGCGGCCCGAGTGGCTCGACAAGCTCCCGCGCGCCCCGAACGTGACGATCATCCACTCACTCTCCCCGGAGAGCATCGTGCCGACCCTCCCGGACAAGGCGTTCCTGCTCGCGATGACGATGGGCCACGCGACCGACCGGCCCGTGCTGCGCCGGGCCCTGATGGAGCGGAACTTCCCGTACGTCGGGGTCATCGGCAGCGCCGCAAAGGCGGAGATCCTGCGCAGCGAACTCATCGCGGAGGGCGTCCCCCCGGGAAGGGCGTCGGAATTCCACTGCCCCGTGGGCCTCGACTTCGGCACGAACCACCCGCACGAGATCGCAATCAGCATCGCCGCCCAGCTCCTCTCGGAGCGCGACAAGCTGGGTTAGCCCGCGGCTCCCTTGACCGGGGCACGCAGGAACCTAGGCCCGGCGCCTGCCGATCGCCGCAAAGATGGCCTCGCTCGTGGCCGGGGACGCCAGCGGGACCTCTCCGCCGCCGGATCCAAACGCCGCGACCGCGTCGCGGATCGCCTCGCGCACCGAGAACGCCAGCATGAGCGGGGGCTCCCCGGAGGCCTTGCTTCCGTGGATGGTGCCCGCCTGGGCCGCCAACGGGAGCGTGGTAACATGGAGCTCCACCGGTGCGTCGCTGATCGCGGGGATCTGGTAGGTGCTCGCGCTGTGGGTCATGAGCCTCCCCTGCTTGTCCCATAGAAGCTCCTCGCGGGTGAGCCAGCCTATCCCCTGAAGAAGGCCTCCTTCAATCTGGCCCAGATCGACCCCGGGATTAAGCGAGTCCCCCACGTCGTGCACGACGTCGATGCGCAGGATCCGGTGCATGCCGTTGTGGCCGTCGACCTCGACCTCGGCGACCGCCGCGCCGCACACGAAATACTGGAACGGCCTGCCTGACGCCGTCGACCAGTCCCAGTGGACTCCCGGGGTCGCGTAAAAGCCTGACACCGACATGCTGATCCGGAGCGCGTGGGCCCGGTGGCAGACCTTTTTCAGGTCCACGGAGAGCCTTGACCCGCGGGCCTTCGCCCTGCCGTCGGCGAACTGGATCTTCGCCGCGGGAATCCTCCGGCCCGCCTTCTCGGACAGGAGCTCCGACGCCACGGGAAGCAGGCGCTCGCGCAGCGTCACGCATGCGTTTCGGACCGCGGCGCCGTTCAGGTCCGCGCCGGACGACGCTGCGGTCGCCGAGGTGTTGGGCACCTTGTCCGTCGCGGTCTGCATCATGCGGATCCTGCTCGCGGGCAGGCCGAGCTCGCGCATGGCCACGCCGAGGATCTTCGTGTGGAGCCCCTGCCCCATCTCGGTCCCCCCGTGGTTCACCTGGGCGGTGCCGTCCGCGTAGAGCAGGACAAGCGCCCCGGCCTGGTTGTAGTGCGTCAGGGTGAACGAGATCCCGAACTTGAGGGGGGTGACCGCGAGCCCGCGCTTCACCCGGGGGTGCGCGCGGTTCCAGGCATCCACCGCCCGGCGCCTCGCGGCAAAGCCCGCCTCCCTCTGCACCCGCCTCCAGACGGTCTGAAGCCGGTTGTCGCCGATCTCCTGAAGATAATGAGTCGTGTTCGTCCTGCCGCGCCCGCGGTAGAGGTTGCGGCCCCGGACCACCTCCGGAGCCAATCCGAGGCGCCGCGAGATCCGATCGACAATCTCCTCCATGACCAGCATCCCCTGGGGCCCGCCGAATCCCCGGAAGGCCGTGTTGGAGGCGACATTCGTCTTGGCGATCTGCCCGGTGAACCGGACCGCCGGGATGTAATAGGCGTTGTC
>CAYQOH010000226.1:0-4790 GCA_964419075.1 uncultured Opitutaceae bacterium
TGATCGCCCAGAACGCGAGCTGGTCCCAGGGCAGCAGGTAGCCCGTGAAGCTCAGTCCGAGTGTGGTGAGGAACAGGCCGACCCCGAGGACCCAGTTGAACTCGCGGGGCTGCTTGTAGGCGCCCGTGTAGAACACGCGGCACATGTGCAGCATGACGAAGGCGACCATCATGTGCGCCGCCCACCGGTGCATGTTGCGCACGACGAGGCCGGCCGAGACAACGAACTGGAGGTCCTTCATCCGGTCGTAGGCCTGCGTGGTGCTCGGCACGTAGTAGAACATCAGCAGCACGCCCGTGCCGGTCAGGATGAAGAACAGGTAGAGCGAGATCAGGCCGAGGCCGAGGGAGTACGACGCGCGCAGCGAGTGGCGGCTCACCTTCGCGGGCTGCACGTGGAGCAGGAAGCTCGACACCATCGCCTGGGAGCGCTCCAGGTTGCTCCGGGGCGGGCCGACCCGGAAGATGGACCTTCCCACGCGGGTCCTGGCGAACCAGTCCCAGAGTCCTAGGGGCGACGGGGTCTTCACAGGATGAGGTACTTGTCGGGGGCGACGCTCTGGCCCTTGTCCACGAGGAGCCGGTTGTCCTTGCTGAGCGTCACGAGGAACCAGGTGAGCGCCCGGGGCGCGGGGCCGCTCTCGACGGCGCCGTCCGGGTTGAATGCGCTGCCGTGGCAGGGGCAGTGATAGCCCTTCTCGGAGCGGTTGACCGTGCAGCCCAGGTGGGTGCACACGGCGGACAGGCAGCGGAAGGTGTTGCCCCGGCGCACGAGGAATACCCGCTCGTCCTCGAGGAAGGTGACCGAGCCGTCGGGGTAGTCGCCCGGGGCGCCGGCCTTGAAGCGCTGCGCGGGCTCGAACACCACGTTGGGCACGAGGAAGCGCACGGTCGCCACGGCGGTCGCCGCCGCGGCAAACGAACCCGCGATCCAGCCCATCGAGAGCTGGAAGAAGCCGCGGCGGGTGACCGCGTTGTCGGCGGGGGGGGTGGGGTTCATGTCATGCGGGGACGAGCTCGACGCGCTCCATGGTGATCGCTCCCGTGGGGCAGCGGACCGCGCACAGGCCGCAGCGGATGCATCGGGTCTCGTCCTTGATGATCGCCCCCTGCTCGCCTGGGCCGGGCACGCGGCCGTAGCGCCCGACAAACGCGGCCTGGAGGGTCTCGTTGCCCCGGAGCCGCGCGACGTCCACGAGCCTCAGGCAGTATTCGGGGCAGACGTCGGCGCAGCCGCCGCACAGGATGCACTCGTCGCCGTTGAACACCGGGCCCACGTGGCACTTCAGGCAGCGGTCGGCCTGCTGCCGTGCATCGGCCGCCGGGTAGGCGCGCTCCACCTCCGCGATCCCGACCCGCCTGTCCGTGGGCAGGGTCGGCGGTTTGCGGCGCTCGAGCCGCTCGTATCCGGGCGTCATGCTGTAGCGCTCCCGGTCGTACACGGTGACCCGCGCCTGCTGCGGCTCGGAGGGCGCGCTGCCCGTGAGGAACTTCGCGATTGAGCGCGCCGCCCGCTTTCCCTCGGCGACGGCCGTGATGATGATGCGCGGCCCGAAGGCGGCGTCGCCGCCGCAGAACACGTCGGGCCTCGAGGTGGCCATGGTCAGCGGGTCGGTCTGCAGCGTGCCCCGCGGCGTGATCTTGAGGTTGTCGTCGGGGCGGATCCAGGAGAGGTCCGGCGCCTGCCCGATGGCGAGCACGACGGTGTCGGCGTCGAGGGTCTCCTCGCTGCCCTCGATGAACTGCGGGTTGAACCTGCGGTTCTCGTCGAAGACCCGGCTGGCCCTGACCAGCTCGATGCCGGTCACCTTGCCGTCGCGCCCGAGGATGCGTTTCGGGCCGTAGCGCGTGTGCAGGTGGATGCCCTCCTCCTCCGCCTCCTCGATCTCCTCGCGCGCGGCGGGGATCTCGTCAAGGCTCTCCAGGCAGTACATGTGGACCTCCGGGACGCCGCTGCGGATGGCCTCCCGGGCGACGTCGAGGGCGATCCGCACCTCGTCGGGCGCCTCGGCGTCCTTGGTGGTGAGCTCCTCGAGCGCGGCCGCGGCCTTGCGCAGCGCCACGCGCAGTTCCGCCTCGCTCATCCCGGCGGCCTTCTCCGACTGGCGCACGATGGAGCGCGCGACGTCGAACGCGACGTTGCCGCCGCCGATCACGACGACCTTGCGGCCGAGCGAGACCTTGTAACCGAGGTTGATGTTGAGCAGGAAGTCGATCGCGCGCAGCACACCGTCATGCTGCACGCCCTCGATCGCCATCTCGCGGCTCTTGTGGGCGCCGATGCCGAGGAAGACCGCCTCGTAGCCCTCGTCCTTGAGGCTCGAGAAGGCGAAGTCCCGGCCCAGCCGCGCGTTGAGCCGGATCTCGACGCCGAGCGCCTCGATCGCTGCGATCTCCGCGCGGACGATCTCGCGCGGCAGGCGGTACTCGGGGACCCCGAGGACCAGCATGCCGCCGGCCAGGTTCTGCGCCTCGAACACGGTCGGGGAGAAGCCCATGAGCGCGAGCTCGTGCGCGCACGAGAGGCCAGCCGGCCCTGCGCCGACGACCGCCACCTTGCGCCCCCCGCCGATGCGCTCGCGGCGCGGGTCGCGCAGCTGGGGGTACACCCGTCCGAGGTCGAAGCTGTCCGACTCGACGCCGTAACGCTCGCAGACAAAGCGCTTGAGGGCACGGATCGACACCGGGGCGTCGAGCGCGCCGCGGCGGCACTTGGCCTCGCAGGGGGCGGCGCAGACCCTGCCGCAGATGGAGGCGAAGGGGTTGGGCGCCCGCGCGATGATGTAGGCGTCCTCGTAGCGGCCCTCCGCGATCGCCTGCACGTAGGCCCCCGAGTCGGTGCGCACCGGGCAGCCCTCCCGGCAGAGGACCTGCCGGGCGAAGTAGCCGGCGTCGGGGAGCTCCACCGTGTAGCTGGCGGGCATGGGGGTCGGATCGTCCGGCTGGGCCCCGCCTACTTCTGCCCGTAGGCGTCGATGATCTCCTTGATCCTGGCCTCGGCGTCGGCCTTGTCGGCGGCCGAAGCCTTAGACAGCCTGTCGTCGAAAAGGGCCTTCTTGCGGACCGAGGAGTCGAAGGCCAGGAACTCGTAGATCTTCTTCGCCTGGCCCGGGCTGATCATCGAGCCGGGCTTGTGCATCATGCGCTTAATGTAGCGCGACCACTCGTCCGGGAGCACGAACGTGCAGTTTATGGGTCGCGCCAGCGTGTGGCAGAGCGTGCACTTCTCACGGAACACGGCGTAGTTTTTCTGGATTCCCGCCGGGTACGCCGCCACGTCGATCGAGGACGGCCCGCTGTCGAACAGGGCTAACTGCTCCTTGCTGACCGCTGCGGCGTCCTCCTCGGCGCGGGCGACGGTTGCGACGACGAGGGCCCCGAGGGGCGCGCTGATCGCCAGGATCACAAGCATGGGGGTGATTTTCATGGGGTGAAGGCGGGGGGTGTGCCGAGGCGGGGCTTGCGGCGCACCCAAGGGCCCCCGAGGCGATCCGGTTGCCCGAAATGCGCTCCGCATGCGGGAACACAGTATCAGACCGGCGCGCCCTTGGCTAATTGCCGCTTGCGATTTACTTATCGAATTTTGCGAATCCGCCCGCGCGGACGGCAAAGGCTCAGTTGGGAGGCTGCGACTGGAGGGCCACCCGGTACGCGGTCGGCGCCATGCCCATGTGCCGCTTGAAGACGCTGTTGAAGCGCGGGATGGAGCCGAATCCGGACGCGTAGACCACCTCGGAGATGCGCAGCGACGGGTCCACGAGCAGGGTTTTCGCCTTCTCGAGGCGCACCCGCGTCACATACTCGGTGAGGGTCATGCCGGTCGCCCGCTTGAACAGCCTGCAGAAATGGAACCGGCTGACCCGCACGTGCTCCACCACCTGCGCGAGGGTGATCGGCTCCTCGACCCGCGCCTGGACGAAGCGCTTCGCGCTCGACACCGCAGCGGGCTCGTCGGCGCCGGACTCCATCGCCAGGCGGTCGACGTGGTCGGAAAGGTACTGCGCGAACACGCCGAGGAGCTGGATGATCGCCTCGAAGCGGTCGGCGGTGACCACCGGCGTGCCGAAATAGGCCCTCCGGAGCCTCGCCTCCCACTCCTGGTCCCTCCCCGCCGCCAGCACGTTGAGCACGATATGGAAGTCGCGCTGCGTCGGCTCCCTGCGAAACACCTGACCGCTCATCAGGGTGGCCACGTGGCGCCCGCGCACCATCACGGGAACCGACACGTCCGAGAGGCCCGCAAAGCAGTTGACCTGGGTGGACCTGCCCTGGCTCGCGACGCCCCGCATCGCCCGCGCCTGGACCTCCAGGCAGGCGCCGCACCCGACGGGGGTCCCGGCGACCAGGGCGCAGAATGCGTTCTCGCAGGCCCCGAAGCTGAAGCGCTTCGCGGGCTCGCCGGGAGGCGCGACCACGAGCGGAACGCCCGTCGCCTTGCGGAAGGCCTCCTCGTAGTACCGGATGATCGGCAGCCGCACAATCTGTTCAAACGCCGGTTCCTTCACCCGGCCAGCGTAAGGGCATGGGGCCGCTGCGAACAAGGAAAGACGCCGGGGTTCCGCGGCCGCGGGAGCCCGGGCGGCTGCGTCCCCGGGGCCCGTCAGTGCCACAGGCGCGAGACCATCGCGTAGACAATGAGCCCGAGGAGCACGAGTCCGAGGCCGAAGAACATGAAGCCCATGCCCCGGGCCATCCGCTTCCTGCCCTCCCACTCGTCCTTCACGCGGTGCGCCTCAAGGCGGTTGGTGGCGACCATGCGGTCATACCAGGTCTTCCGCTCGTGCAGGAGCT
>CAYQOH010000227.1:0-4780 GCA_964419075.1 uncultured Opitutaceae bacterium
TGTTCGGCCTGCCGGTCATGGACCACTGCCAGGACCAGTCCATGACCGAGGGCGCGGTCATGAACGAGGGCAACGTGTCCATCCGCCTCGGGCTGCGCGGCTGGCCCAACGCGGCGGAGGACCTGATCGTCTCGCGAAACGTGATCCTCTCGAGGTACACGGGGGCCCACATCCACCTGCAGCACATCTCCTCGGCCCTCTCGGTCGAGATCGTCAGGCGCGCGAAGGCGGACGGCGTGCGGGTCACCGCGGAGGCGACTCCGCACCACATCGCGCTCACCGACGAGGCCCTCGCCACCTACGACACGAATTTCAAGATGAATCCCCCCCTCAGGACGGACGCGGACCGCAGGGCGCTCATCGCGGGCCTGAGGGACGGTACCCTTGACTGCATCTCGACGGACCACGCCCCGCACACCGACTACGAGAAGGACAAGGAGTTTGACTATGCCCCCAACGGCATCCTCGGACTCGAGACGGCGCTCGCCGTCGTGCTCGAGGTCCTGGTGCGCCAGAGCCGGTTCCCGCTCATGAAGGCGCTCGACCTGATGACGCGAAAGCCCGCGGGCATCCTCGGCCTGCCGGCGGGCACGCTCGCGGGAGGCGCCCCCGCCGACATCTGCATCTTCGACCCCGACGAGGCGTGGACCTACGACGCCAAGCAGGGCTACAGCAAGTCGAGCAACTCGCCCTGGAACGGCCGGACCCTCCGCGGCCGTGTCAAGACAACGATCGTCGACGGCCGGATCGTCTTCCCGCTCGCGGCATCGTGACTCTGCCCGATGAGACGACCTGGACCGCGGCGGCCGCCGCCGGCTTCGAGTTGGGGCTCATCATTCTTGGCGCGTGGCTGGTCTGGACGCGGGCGCTAAGCCCCAAGGCGAGGCTGGCGCCTGCGGCGGCCCTCTCCGAATGGCGCCTGGTGCCGATCGACTTCGCCTGCTTTCTGTGCTTCGCCTTCGTCGGGGCGACCGCGCTCAGTGCCGCCGCCGGCTTCCTCCTTCGCCGCAGTCACCTCGGCCCCGACGCCATGATGGTCGCGGGGGGCGCCGTGATGCACCTTGGGATCCTGCTCGGGCTCGCAGGGTTCTTCGCAATGTATGGCCTGAGGAAACAGATCGGCGGCCCCGGACCCTTGGCCGCGCCGGCGCTCAAGAGCGGGCTTGTCACGTTCCTTATCGCCCTGCCCCTCGTGGACGGGACGAGCTTCGCGTGGGACTACGTCCTCGAGAAAGCCGGCCTGCCCGCCGAGAGGCAGGACATGGTGGACATTCTCCAGAACACGGGCTCGCCATGGGTCAAGCTCGCGCTCGTCCTGATCGCCACGCTCCTGGTCCCCGTAACCGAGGAGGTCCTCTTCCGGGGCGGCCTCTTCCGGTACTTCAGGACGAGGATCCCGCGCTCGGTGGCCATAGGGGTCACCTCCCTCTTGTTCGGCGCGCTCCACGTCTCCTGGGGCGACCACCTGGGCGGCCTCCCGAGCTTCGCCCCACTCACCGTGCTCGCCATTGTCTTCTGCCTGGCCTACGAGCGCACCGGGTCGATCGGCACGACCATTGTCGCCCATGCGCTCTTCAACCTGAACACGTTCGTGATGATCGCCGGGGGGATCGGCTCATGAGGGCGCCGCCGCTCTTTTCGAGGAGCCTGCGGGGAAGCGTGGCCTCGGTCGGCGAGGAGGCGCTCCTGCGTTCCATCCGTCACTGGCTGGGCCGGGCGTCCCCGAGGCCGCCCGCCGGGATCGGGGACGACTGCGCCGTCCTGCGCCCCGCCCGCGGCCGGGAGCTTCTGACTATCGATCCCGTGGTCCACGGGGTCCATTTTGACGGTCGCGTGCGCGCGCGCGAGGTCGGGGCCAAGCTCTTCAGGCGCAACCTGAGCGACATCGCCGCCATGGGGGGCCGGCCGCGGGCGGCGGTCGTCGCGCTCGCCCTGGACGCGCGGGTGTCCCTCGCCTGGCTCGCCGAATTCTACAGGGGGCTCTCCCGAGAGAGCCGCAGGCACGGCGTCCCGGTTGTGGGGGGCGACGTGGCGCGGCTCGCCGGATCGCTTGTCGCCACCCTAGCGATGACCGGGGAGTGCCCGGGGCGCGTGCTCACCCGCGCCGGCTCGCGCCCCGGCGACTGGCTCTACGTCACGGGCTCGCTCGGCCGCAGCTTGGCGACCGGCCACCACCACGCGTTCGAGCCCCGGCTCGCCGAGGGGGCGTGGCTCGCCCGCAGGAACGAGGTGAGGGCGATGATGGACGTGAGCGACGGCCTTGCAAAGGACCTTGGGGCAATGACGCCGCGAGGCGCGTCCCCGGCCCTCTACGGGCCCTTGCTTCCGCGCAGGGGCCGGGCGAGTGTGCGCGAGGCGCTCTGCGACGGCGAGGACTACGAGCTCGTGTTCAGCGTGGCCTCCGGTTCCGAGCGGGCGCTGCTTGAAAGGGCATGGCGCCGCGCCTTCCCGCACACGCGGCTCACGTGCATCGGGAGGTTTGCGCGCGCAGGCGCCGTCCCACCCGGCGCGCTGAAACTCGGCGACTTCCGTGGCTACGAGCACCTCAGATAGGCTCCGCGCGGGCGTCCGCACGAGATCGGCCGACGAGACGAGGTCGCTCGCCGCCGCGTGGGCCTCAGAGCTCCCCCCGGACGCGACCGTCGCCCTGCACGGTGACCTGGGTGCGGGGAAGACGACCTGGGTGCAGGGCCTGGCGCTCGGATTCGGGGTCGCCGCGCCCGTCACAAGCCCGACCTTTACGATCTACACGATTCATCGCGGCACGACGCGCATGCTCGCGCACCTCGACGCGTACCGCCTCGACTCGCCGCGCGAGGCCGAGGACCTCCTGCTTGAGGAGTTCCTCGTGAGCCCCTGGTGCCTTGCGGTCGAATGGCCGGACCGGGTGCCCGAGTGGATCCCGCGCGACGCGTGGCACCTCGACCTCGACATTGGCGGGGACGGGCGGCACTCGATCCGCCTGAGGGCGGCGGAGCCTACGCCGCCGGATTCTCGGTAGGCGGGGAATCGCCCGAGCCGGGCCCGGCGGGTGGAGCGGCCTGCGGCTCCGAAGGAACCGCCTGCTGCACCGCTGGCGCGTCGACGACCGGTGCCGCCTCCTGGACCGGCGCCGCCTCCAGTACGAGGGGCGCTTCCCGCACCGGGGCCGCCTCCGCCGCAGGGGTTTCCTGTGGCGCGGCTTCCGGCGGCGGGCTGTCTGAGGCCGCAGCCTCAGGCGGGGGCGCGTCAGGGAGCTGGCCCGGGACATCAGAGGGGGGCGGCGCCTCCGGGAAATTCTCGGGATCGTGCTCCTCGGCCTCGACCTCCTTCTTGCGCGCCTCGACCATCGCGGGCGGAGCGTAGAGCCCGCCGTCGATGAACTCGGTCACATAGCCCTCCCGCACGAGCCAGATGAGGTCGCCCTGCATCCTCAGTATCTTCTCCCTCTGCTCCGGGGCGACCGCGGCCCCCTCGGCGGGGGCGGTGATGCCGAGCATCTTCGAGGCGAGCTCACCCGCCTTCACCAGCGGGTGCTCCTCGATGAACGTGATCAGGCTGCCAATGCTCTCCCCGAACACCTGGCCGGGTACGCGGAACTTGCGCTTCACCGCGCACACGTACGAGACGCCCTTCGAGCCCTTCTTGAAGATCGTGAAATGCTCGCGCCTGAGCCTGCCGCGGAGCTGGTTCGCCGTGTCCAGGGGAAACCGAAGCTGCCGGTCGTAGGCGCCCTCGATGGCCATCAGGATCTCGCCCCGCGGCATCTTCTCAAGGGCCTTGCCGTGGAAGCGCGCGTTGTCGACGGCCTTCACGACCGAGTCGCGCGCGTTGGTGAGCAGGTACGCGCGGGCGTCCTCTAGGCTGTCGAAGGCCGGCGCCGTCTGACCCTCGGCGACCGGCCCCTTGAGCGTGTAGCGCGTGACCTTCTTCATCTTCTCGAGCCATTGGTTCACGACCTCGGGGTCGCGAACCGTCTCGATCCGGGCCCGAAAGGCCTCGAACGGCATCCTGCTAATGCGCGTCGCGTAGTGCTGCTGCACCATCTGGGCGTAGCGATGGTAGTTCGGCGGCCCCAGGAGCTCGCCGGTCACGCCGCACCGGTTGATCACGAGGAAGTTCCCCTTGGGCGGATCGACCTCGACCACGCCGCTCTCGAAGAAGTTACCCAGGAACTCGCTCATCACATGGGATACCGCCGCGTCCTCGGCCTCGAAGGGCAGGCCGTCGGGGACGGAGACGTAGATCGGCTGGGGCGCCGCCTCAGGGGCGCCTGGGGGGCCGGGCTTGCGGATGACGACGACCACGAAACGCTCCGGCTTGGCGAGGACCGTCCGCGCAATCTCGAAGAGCTCAATCGTTCGGGCGGAGGAGCGGATCGTCTTCACCAGGGCGTTGAAGCTCGTGTCCTCGGGGAAGAAGGCCGCGCTGAAGTAGGGGCTGTCGTAGGGCCCACGGTCCTGGCGCTCCATGGCCGGGCCGCTGCGCCGCGACGGGGCGTAGTCGCCCGCATCCCTCCGCGGTGGCCGGTCGCCCTGCGCCTCACGAGAGGGACTCTGGGGCCCCTCGCCCGCCGGTCTCCTGAACGCCCTGCGGTCCCGGCGGTCCGGGGCGCCACCGGGGCCGCTCCCACGGTCGTCGCGGTCGCGCCGGGGCCTGTCGGGGGCGTCGCGGAATTCGGACGGAGCCTCCTTGTCCTTGGCCCATTGGGTGCCAAAGCTGAAGCCTTGCAATTGGCTTAGGTCGATTTTGTTGAAATCCGCTGTGGGATTGGCCTTGGAAGCGTCGTCGTCCATGTAGT
>CAYQOH010000228.1:0-4732 GCA_964419075.1 uncultured Opitutaceae bacterium
GCTCCCGAAGACGCGGCCCGAGCTCTTCAACGAGGTCGAGGAGGCGATCGAGTGGTCGATGGAATTTCCCGGCGGCGTGACCTGCGAGGCATTGTCGAGCTACAACCAGGACGGCAACTTCTTCCGCGCCGAGGGCGAGAAGGGATGGATCCGGCTTGAACCCGCCTACGGCTACCGCGGGCTGGCGACCAGGACCTCGAGGGGCCCCGTGAGGTTCACGCCGGTGCCGCAGCAGGCCCTCCAGATGGATGACTTCGCCTCCTGCATCCTGACCGGCCGCGAGACGCCGATACCGGGCGAGATGGGGCGCGACCACATGGCGATCATCGAGGCGATCTACAGGTCGGCGGCGCACGGCGGCAGGCGTACCGAGGTTGCCCGGGCCTGATCAGAGGCCCCTGCGCAGTGTCGCGGGCAGCAGCCTGAGCGAAAGCGCGCGCAGGGCCGGGTCTGGGAATTCGGCGCCCGCGCGCCTGCCGAGCAGGAGGAGGTGGTAGAGCGACTCCGTCGTCAGGAAGCGTAGGTGCGCCCCGTCGGCCTCGCGGAAGCAGCGGATCACCTGCGCCCGCGACAGATCGCTGCGTCCGCCGATCGCCAGCACGACCGCGAGGCTCACCCGCCTGTCCCACGCCAGGCCCCGGTCGGCGCGTCCGGAGAGGCTGGACACGATCGACTCGAACGCCCTCGCGAAGGCCCCGTCGTCTCCGCTCGCTTTTGCAAGCTGCGCCCGCGCCGCGAGGCAGCCCAGGTCCGCGGGGTAGCGCAGGAGCACCCGTCCCGCGGCGGCCGCCTGCCCGGGCTGGTGCGTCTCCAGCAGGTACTCGACGAAGCGGCCCTGTCGGGTGGCGGGATCGGTCTCCTCCGTCACCTCGAGCACCATCACCCGCTGCTCCTCGAGGCGGCCGATCGCAGGCAGCTCGTACGGCACCGCGCGCAGCCAGGTGAAGCCGCCGCCGTTGGTGTTGTGCAGGGCGTAGACGAATGAGGCCGCCGGGTCCTTTAGCCTCAGGCCCGCGAAGTCCTCAAATTCCGTGTCCCAGGGCAGGAGCACGATGTGGGTCACCCCGCGCTGGCTGATGCCCGAGAGCGACTCGCCCTGCCGCATTGCGGTGACGATGTGGAAGGTGGCCGACATGCCGTCGGCGTTCTCCCAATTCTGGGTGGAGAGCCCGCGCAGCCCGCCGAAGAAGCAAAAGCTCGAGGTGCGGAACGGCGGCGCGAGGACGGTCGCGCCGTCGGGTCCCGCGCGGTCCGCGATCCAGTGGGCCAAGGCGCGCTCGTAGAGGCCCTCGACCTCGGCGTGCGTGAGAACAAGCCCGTCCGCCCCCGCCGTGGGCACCAGGCGCGCCAGTCCGGATGCGAGCACCGCGCCCAGGAGCGCGGACCACAGCCAGCGGACCCGCCGGGCATGTGCCGCCGTGGGGACGGCCGACGCGGCCGCCACCAGCACTACGAGCAACATGGCGTCGAGCGTGTTCCACCAGCGCGGCAGGCGAATCGCGAGCGCGAGGGCGGCCAGGACCGGCCCCAGGGCGATGGCGATCGCCCCGCGGCTCGCCGCGCCCGACCTTCGGCGAAGGAGGAACCACGCCGCCGGGCCGAGGAGAAGGAGGGGAAGGCAGGCCGCCGCGAGGGCTCCGTCAGGACCGCCGCCCAGCCACGCCGGCATGCCACCCGCCGCCGCCGGATCCGGAAGGCCCGTGAGCCGGGCCGAAAGCAGGTCGTCCGCCAGGAAGGCGCGGACCCCGGTCCGCCAGACGGCGACAGGGAGCGAGGCGGCGGCGGCGGCGGAAAGCGCCAGGATGCCCGCGACCCCGGGGCCGCCCCGCGGTCCCTCGCCCCGCGCCCACGATGCAAACCGCCAAAGCAGCTCGCCCAGCCCGAGCCACGCCAGTCCGTACAGGGGATAATTGACCCGGAGCTGCGGCCCCATGTGGTGGGGAAAGTACTCGACCAGGTAGCCGACAAGGCTCGCGACCGCCCCGCCGAACGCCCAGGCCCTCCAGGGCAATGCGGGCGGAGGCGGCGCCTCGGCCTGCGCCGGGGCTGACCGCGCCACCAGCGCGGCGAGCATGGCGCCCGCCGCGGTCCCCGCGATGACCGGTGCCTCTCCCATCGCGCTCAGCCACAGGCCGCAACCGCCGGCGGCGCCTGCCGCGAAGTACCAGCCGGTGGCCCGCGCCCCGGCCGCGGTGCCGGCCACGAGCAGCAGCATGCTCCACAGCGAGCAGGCCTGCACCAGCCCGAAGTCGTCCGCGATCCCGGGAGGAAACGCCGACGCGAGCGGGAAGAGGGCGGCCATGCCGACGGCGAAGAGCGCCGCGCAGAAGCGCCCGAAACGTGCGGCGACGAAGATCGTCCCCGCGGCCAGAAGCAGCACGTGCAGGAGCGGGCCGGCGAACAGCGCGGCCCGCTCCACGCACCACCCGAGCGGCTGCCGAGAAAGCGCGTGCTGGACCCAGGCGACGCCGACGAGCCACCACCGGTAGGGCGAGGCGACATGCACCTCCCGCCCGAACGGCGCATTCTCATAGTCGACGCTCCGCACGCGCCAGTCCCCGCGGGCCAGCATCAGCTGGGTCTCCTCCACCCACTGGTAGGTCGGGTTGTGGTGCCCCGGCGCGATGAGCCACCGCTTGCCGTCGGCATAGCCCGTCGGCGAGGCGGGGTCGATCCGGGCCTCCTCCCCGGCGAGACTGGAGACGGCCTCGACGTGGCGCAGCCGCACGCCGTCCGACCAGAGGATGAACGCGAGCGCGCAGACCGGTGCCAAGACCCAGGCTCGGGAGGGAAGCCGAGTGAGAATGCTCATGGGCATCCTTGCATTGGCCTAGGATCGGGAATATTTCGAGTCAAAGGAGGGGCAGATGGAACGGCTTTCCGAGATGGCCCCCAAGGGTGGCAGGGGCGCCCGGCGGCTTGAAGGCGAATTGACATCCTGCCGGCCGTGAAGGGTTCTGGGAATCCTTGCCGCCGCGTGGTGATGCGGCCCGAAACAGGCTTGTGAAAAGGGCATTGCGGGCGAAGGCCGCCGCGGGCCCGCGGGCGGGGATGCCTTCGCGCTTTGCAAGCGGGCGATTATTCATTGTGCTTCAATTGGCAGTGAAAGCTCCTAAGGCGATCAAACTCCCCAGCCAAGGCCCGACGTGGCCGGCGGCGTCGCGCGGACACCCGACGCCGTCGGGAGGTGCGGCCGCGGGCCCGGCCCTCGAACCCAGGTGAACCGCAAGCGATTCATAAAGACCGTGGCGGCCGGCGGAGCCGTGCTCATGGGCCGGCCCCTGTCCCTCCTCGGCGGGCTCGCGCCCGCCGACAGGTCGCCGAAAATCGGGGCGCCGGGCCCCGCGGGGTCGATCGCCGAACAGCCCCTGGCCCCGCGCCGGGGCCGCAGGGGCGCGACGATGTTCAAGGTGCTTTCGCCGCAGGAGACCGGGGTGGCCACGGAGAACCCCTATGACGATCCGAAGATGTGGGGAGCCCTCAACTACGAGATCGAGAACGGCGAGTTCGGCACGGGAATCGCGATCGGCGACTACGACGGGGACGGCCGGCCGGATATCTTCGTCGTGAGCAAGACCAGGGGCTGCCGGCTGTTTCGCAACCTGGGGAACTGGAAGTTCGAGGACGTGACGGAGCGGGCCGGGGTCGGCGACAAGGGCGAGGCGGCGGGGATATGGAAGCAGGGCGCGACGTTCGTGGACGTGGACAACAACGGGCTCCTCGACCTCTACGTCTGCCGCTACGGGGCCCCGAACCTCCTCTACATCAACCAGGGCGACGGCACGTTCAAGGAGGAGGCCCGGGCCCGGGGCCTCGCGGTCACCGACGCGTCCGTCATGGCGGCCTTCCACGACTATGACCGCGACGGCTTCCTGGATGTCTTCATCCAGACCAACATCCTCGATTCCAGCCACCCGAACGGCCAGAGGGACTACCTCTTCCACAACAATGGCGACGGCACCTTCACCGACGTGACCGATCGCGCCGGGATCAGCGGGGAGGCCCAGGGGCATTCCGCCATGTGGTGGGACTACGACGGGGACGGCTGGCCGGACCTCTACGTGGCGAACGATTTCGCGACGCCGGACAAGCTCTATCACAACAACCGGGACGGCACCTTCACCGACACCCTCGACCGGGTGGTGCCGCACACGACCTATTCCTCGATGGGCTCGGACCTGGGCGACGTGAACAACGACGGGCTGATCGACCTGTTCGTCGCCGAGATGGCGCCGACCACCCACCAGAAGGACCAGCGCGGGATGGCCCTGGTGCGGTCCCTGCTCACGGACCCTCCCGACGGCTCGGCGGCCGCCCCGCAGTGCATGCGAAACGCGCTCCTCATCAGCACGGGGAGGGGCCGCTGCCTGGAGGCCGCCTGCCTCGCGGGCCTCTCCGCGACCGACTGGACCTGGTCGCCGCGCCTCGAGGACCTGGACAACGACGGCCGGCTGGACCTCTTCGTGACCAACGGGATGAACCGCGAGCTGCATAACGCGGACCTGAACGCGCGCAAGGAACTCGCGGAGACCCTCGACGAGAAGGTGCGCATCGACAAGGCGAGCCCGCCGCTTGTCGAGCAGCACCTCGCGTTCCGGAACATGGGCGACCTGCGCTTCGAGGACGTCAGCGCCGCCTGGGGGCTGAACCAGAGGGGCGTCAGCTTCGGCTCGGCGTTCGGCGACCTCGATGGCGACGGCAACCTCGACCTCGTGTACGCGAACTACGAGGG
>CAYQOH010000229.1:0-4729 GCA_964419075.1 uncultured Opitutaceae bacterium
GTGCCGTTCGGCACGAGCAACGACCAGCTGCAGTCCGAGTACAACACGCTCCCGCTCCTCGCCTCCCTCCTTTCGGACAAGGTGACCCACACCGTCCTCGACGTGTGGTGAGCCGCGCGCCCGCCCGCAAACCCATGAACGAACCTATCCTGGCCCCCTCCCTGCTTGCCGGCGACCATGCCGCCGCCGGCGAAGGCGCGGCGCTCGTGGCGGGGGTCGGCCTGAAGTGGCTGCACCTCGACATCATGGACGGGCACTTCGTGCCGAACCTCTCCTTTGGCCCGGGGATGCTGGCGGCGCTGCGCCGGCGCGGCTCGACGCTGTTCTTCGACACGCACCTCATGCTCTCCGAGCCGCAGCGCTACGTCGGTGCGTTCGCGAAGGCCGGCGCCAGCCGGATCACGATCCATGCCGAGCCCGTCTATGACCACGCCGCGGCGCTGCGGGACATCCGCGCGCACGGATGCCGGGCCGGGATCGCGATCAATCCGGGCACCCCGGCCGAGGCCGCGGAGCCCTACCTGGGCCAGGTGGACCTCGTGCTCGTCATGACGGTCCAGCCCGGCTTCGGCGGCCAGGCCTTCAGGGACGACGTGCTCCCGAAGATCGTCCAGGTCGACCGGTGGCGCGCCGACCGCGGCCTCGACCTGCGGATCGAGGTCGACGGCGGGATCGAGCTGGCGACCGCGGCGCTCTGCCGCGCGAAGGGCGCCGACACCTTCGTGGCGGGGACGTCCTTCTTCGCCGCCAAGGACAAGGCCGCGTTCGCGGCCGCGTTCGCCGCCCTGTAGGCGCCGGGCTACGGCTCGGCCCGCGCGATGCGCTCGGCGCGCCGGTAGTTCGCGCGGAACTCCTCGGCAAGTTCGCGGGCGAGGCTGACGGCGTCGACCTGGTTCTTGGAGCCGAGGCCGCGCTTGATCCGGCCCATCGCCTGGTCGTAGTCGACGGCCGACACGTCCTGGAGGACGGCCAGGCCCCGGCTGCGAGCCGGCTCGGGCGCCGCGATGATCGCGCGCCACGCGCGGACAAGCTCCGGGTGGGTGTCGAGCGTCATGACCCTGATGGCGAAGCTCATCTCCTGGAAGAGCTGCACCGTCCACTCGTCATGGTGGACGAGGAGCTCCTTCTGGGAATAGGGGTCCACCTCAGGGTCGCTGCGGTACGGGCGCCACTCCCGGTGCCCGTAGAAGTCGCGGCGCACCGGCAGGCGCCGCAGCGCGAACTCCTTTGGCCCGCCCGGGGCGCCCGTGCGGAAGTTCCAGAGCTTCTGCCCGTCGAGCGACAGGGCGTACTCGATGAACGCGCGCGCGACCGCGGGGTGCGGCGCGCCGCGCAGGAGCGCGATCGGGTCGACCGAGTACGCGCTGCCCCCTTCGGGGGAGACGTAGCCGAGCCTTTCCCGCCCGGGGTTGCGCCTGCGGATGTCCTCCTGCTCCTCCCTGCCGTAGAAGTCGATGCACATGCCCGCGGCGCAGTCGCCGGCCGCCACGTCGATCGGAGGCTTCTGGGAGGTGTCGGTGAAGTAGCGGGCGTTGGCCCCGACGAGCTGGATCAGCCGCATGGCGTCGACCCACCCCAGGCGAACGGCCCGGGCCTCCAGCGCGACCGGGTCGGCCCCGGGCTCGGCGGCGCGCAGGGCGTCCAGCCTGCGGTGGATCTGCTGCTGGACCACGTTCTCGTACGCGGCCGCGATCGAGCCGCTCTTCGTCGGGTCGCACATCCCGAGCTCGCCGATGAACCGGGGGTCGGTCAGGTCGCTCCACTGCTCCGGCTCGCGCTCGAAGCCGAGGCGCTTCAGGGAATCCCGGTTGAACAGGATGCCGTAGGAGCTCAGGACCGAGCCGAACCAGAGGTCGCCCCGGTCGTACTGCACCTCGCCGCCGAACGTGCGCGGGAGCGTGGCGTCGGTGAGCCACTCGGGGTGGAGCCTGCGGATCCCCGGGTCGACAAGCCGACCGGAGCGGGCCTGCCTCACGAAGTCGTAGGGGCCGCCCCCGAAGAACAGGTCGACGCCGCAGCCGACGTTCGACGCGAGGAAGGCCGCGCGGGCCGCGCGGACCTCCGGCGCGGCGTCGGCCGGCAGGCGGTCGTTCTGGAAGCCCGACTGGAGGTCCTCGCTCCACGTCCGCCCCGGCGTCCCCGTCCAGAAATTGCGGAACGCGGCCACGTACTCCCCCTCCAGGTAGCGCGCGATCTCGCTGGTGCCGCCGATCATCCTCCAGTCGACCACGACCGTTCGGCCCGTCCTCGCCCGGTACCAGTCCATGAAGCCGAGCTCGAACTCGTGGCGGATGGCCTCGTTGTGGGGCGTGATGATGACCAGCGTGTCGTCCGCGCCCCCGGCCGGGCCCTGCCGCGGGCGCAGGGCGAACGGAAGCGCGACCGTCGCCACGAGGGCAAGGAGGATCATCCCCCGCTTGAGCATGGCGGCATCCCCTAGTCCTTCAGCACGACCACGTCCTCGGGCCGGGCGCTTGCGAAGCATTCCTGCGCCTCGGGGCGGTCGATGAACCGGGGATTGAGCTCGAGGATCTTCAGACTGACGCCCGCGGACACGAAGTCGTACTGCGCGTTCTCGCCCAGGTAGAGCGAGGCGCCGATGCGCCCGCGCACGGAATTGGCGCCCTGTGGCGCGGTGGAGAGCGCCCAGCACTCCGGCCGCACGGAGAGGGTCACGGCGGCGCCTGCGGCGGGCGGCGAGGCGGGGTCGCCGAGCACGCCCTCGAATTCCCCGATGGCCGTGGACACCCGCGCCGCGCCCTGCGGGGCGCCGAGGAGCGTGCCCGGGATGAAGTTCGTCTCGCCGATGAAGTCCGCCACGGTCTTGAGGGCCGGCCGGCGGTAGATGTCCCTCGGCGTGCCGACCTGCAGGATCCTTCCCCCGTCCAGGATGGCCATCCGGTCCGAGACCGAGAGCGCCTCCTTCTGGTCGTGGGTCACGTACACGGTCGTCAGCTTGAACTCCTTGCACACCCGGCGGATCTCCATGCGCATCTCGAGCCTGAGCCTTGCGTCCAGGTTCGAGAGGGGCTCGTCGAGGAGCAGGCACCGCGGCCGGATGACGAGCGCGCGCGCGAGCGCCACGCGCTGCTGCTGGCCGCCGGAGAGCTGGTTGGGGCGCCGCTGCGCGTAGGCCCCCATGTGGACCGACTCGAGCGCCTCGCCCACCTTGGCGCGGATCTCGGGCTTGGGGAGCCTGCGCTCCTCGAGGCCGAAGGCCACGTTCTCGGCGACCGTCATGTGGGGCCAGAGGGCGTAGCTCTGGAACATCATCCCCGTGTTGCGCTTGTGGGGCGCCAGCTGGGTCACGTCCTCGTCCCCGAAGAAGATCCGCCCCTCGTCGGGAAGGTAGAAGCCGGCCAGGCACCGCAGCAGCGTCGTCTTGCCGCACCCGCTCGGTCCCAGCAGGAAGAAGAGCTCCCCGGGCTCGACCCGCAGGTCCAGGTTGCGCAGCGCGGTGACGGCGCCGAAGCGTTTGGTCAGGTTCTGGATCCGGATGGAGATCATTCCACGTGAACGGCCGAGTTTCGACGCAAGGGCGGCCGGAGTCGAAGTCAAAAGGAAACCCGCGGGTGAATTTTGCGGCCCGCCCCTTAACGGTTTGCGTTGGCGCCGCGAGTGCGCATGTCTGGACACCCCGCCCATGCCGACCAAGAAGAGGAACCCAGAGCAGCACCCGGACCTGGAGAGCGTGATGTTCACCGAGGCCCAGATCAAGAAACGGGTCCGGGAGCTCGGCCGCGAGATCCGGAAGGTCTACGGCGGCGGCGAGTTCACGATCATCTCGATCATCAACGGCGCGGTCATGTTCACCGCGGACCTGATGCGCGAGATCGACAACCCGGTGCGCCTCGACTGCGTCCGGATCTCGAGCTACGGCAACCGGACGACCTCGGTGGGGACCCCGCAGATCGTCAGCAGCCTGACGATCGACATCGCCCGGCGCCACGTCCTGCTGATCGACGACATCCTCGACACGGGCAAGACCATCACGCTCGTCTCCGGGCTCGTCACGAAGCTTGGCCCGGCGAGCCTGCGCACCTGCGTGCTGCTCGACAAGGTCGGCCGGCGACAGGTGCCCTTCGACGCCGACTTCGTCGGGTTCAAGATCCCCGACAAGTTCGTGATCGGCTACGGACTCGACTTCGCGGAACGCTACCGGAACCTGCCCTGCATCGGCGTCCTCAGTCCCCGGCTGCAGAACCCGCCCGAGTGGGCCTGACCCTCCGGGACGCCGGCCCGGCCATCTTCCGGTAGCTGCCCGACCGGAGCGAGACGATCTGGTCCCTGAGGAGCGCCGCCTTCTCGAACTCGAGCCTCTCGGCGGCCTCCCGCATCTCGTCCTCGAGCTCGGCGATCACGGCGGCCACGTCGTCCGCGCCCTCGGGGACCTCGGCCTCCCCGCGCCCGCCCGACCCGTCGTAGGTCTGGAGGCTCGCCTGGGCGCCGCGAGTCACGCTGCGGGGGATGATCCCGTGCTCCAGGTTGTAGGCGATCTGCTTCTTGCGGCGCGCCGTCGTCACCTCGATGGTGCGCGCGATCGAACCGGTGAGGGTGTCGGCGTAGAAGATCACCCGGCCCTTCTCGTGGCGCGCGGCGCGCCCCGCCGTCTGGATGAGGCTCGTCTCGCTCCGCAGGAACCCCTCCTTGTCCGCGTCGAGGATCGCCACCAGCGCGACCTCCGGCAGGTCGAGGCCCTCCCTCAGGAGGTTGATCCCGATCAGCACGT
>CAYQOH010000230.1:0-4701 GCA_964419075.1 uncultured Opitutaceae bacterium
TCAGGAAGGCCTCGCGCACCCACGGCTACTTCCTCTCGAGCAACGCCCACGCCCGAATCGACACGTTCGAGGCCGTCAACATCCAGATCTACTGGTACGACGAGCTGACCAAGGATCTTTACCTCCACGTGTACAAGAAGGAGCACGGCTTCTTCGTGCGCGAGGAGATGGGCCGCAGGTTCCAGGAGACCACGATCCTTGCCTTCTACGGCTCGGCCGTCGGCCTCGAGAGGGCCGACACCGACCGGATCTCGGGGCTCGTGGCGCAGCTCTCGTCCTTCATCGGCCCGAACCTTGGCGTCCTGACCGGAGGGGGCGGCGGCGTCATGCGCCTGGCCACGGACCAGGCCCGCAGCAGCGGCATGCTCACGGGCGCCTGTTTCCTCGAACTCGAGGCCCAGCCGCCCGAGCTCGGGGTCGACTTCTTCAACACGTTCCAGGAGGTTTCCCGTCACTTCCGCCAGAAGTGGTTCGAGGTTGCCGACTTCTGCATCTTCAACGTGGGAGGCGTGGGCACCCTGGAGGAGATCGGCATCGAGCTGTGCAACCTGAAGCTCGGCATACGGCCGCGGGTCCCCTACGTCTTCTTCAACTCGAAGTACTGGTCCGACCTTCGGCGCCAGATCAAGGAGATGATCCGCACCGGGCGGGCGCCGGCCTGGATGGCCGACTACATCCTCTTCTCGGACGACCCGGCCGAGGTCGTCGCGTTCTACCGCAAGAAGCTCCAGGTCCTTTGAAGCCGCCCGACCTACCCCGCTCCGTTCTCGTGGTGGGCTCCGGCGGGCGCGAGCACGCCCTCGTCCGGGCCCTCGCGGCCTCGCCCGCGCGGCCGCGGATGCTGTGCGCGCCCGGCAACGCGGGGATCGCGGCCGACGCCGCGTGCTTCCCCGTAAGGGCCGACGACGTCGCGGGCCTCGCCGAGCTGGCCCTCCGGGAGGGGGCGGACTTCGTGGTCGTGGGCCCCGAGGTCCCCCTTGTGCTCGGCCTCGCCGACCGCCTCGCCGAGGCGGGAGTCCCGGTCTACGGACCGACGGCCGCGGGCGCGAGGCTCGAGGCCTCAAAGACGTACACCAAGCAGCTGCTCCTCAAGTACGGGATCCCCACGGCCGAGGCCGGCCTCTTCAGCGAAACCGCCCCCGCGGTCCGGTACCTGCGCGCGCGCCCCGTGCCTATCGTGGTGAAGGCCGACGGGCTGGCGGCGGGAAAGGGCGTCGTCGTCGCCGCCACGCGCGCCGAGGCGGAGGCGGCCGTGGCCGAGATGATTGACGGCGGCCGGTTCGGGTCGGGCGGCAGGCAGGTCCTGATCGAGGACTGCCTCGTCGGGGAGGAGACCTCGATCCTCGTCGTCGTCTCCGGGCGCGACTACGTCATCCTGCCGACCTCCCAGGACCACAAGCGCATCGGCGAGGCTGACACGGGCCCCAACACCGGCGGGATGGGCGCCTATTCGCCTGCGGAGGTCGTCACCCCGGCGCTCCTTTCCGAGATCGAGCGGCGCATCGTCAGGCCCTCCGTCGAGGCCATCGCCGCCGAGGGGATCGCCTTCCGCGGCACGCTCTTCGTCGGAATCATGCTCACGGCGGACGGCCCCAAGGTGCTCGAGTTCAACACGCGCTTCGGGGACCCCGAGACGCAGGCGGTGCTGCCGAGGCTCGCCACCGACCTGCTGCGGCTGCTGTGGGCCGCGGCGACCGGCGCGCTTGCCGGCTTCGCGCTGGAGGTGCGCCCGGAGCACGCGATCTGCGTCGTCGTCAGCGCCAAGGGGTACCCGGGCGCGTACCCCTCGGGTGATCCGATCGAGCTTCCCTCCGCCCTGCCCTCTGCCGTCACGGTCCTCCACGCGGGAACCTCGCGGGACCCGGGCGGGCGGCTGGTCACGTCGGGGGGACGCGTCCTCGGGGTCACCGCCACCGGGGCCTCGCTCAAGGCCGCCGCGGCGGCCGCCTACGCCGCTTGCGATTCGATCCGGTGCGCGTCAAAATATTACCGCCGGGACATCGGCGCCCGCCAACTGCACCGCCTGTGACCGCCCTTCCCCGCCTCCTCACGCTCCTTGCCGCCGCCGCGGTCCTGGCACCCGCAGCCCAGGCCGGGGCCCTTGTTCGCGACCTGGGCCAGGGCCTCGTCTACTACCGGGTGCACGAGCTTCCCCAGGACCTGCCCTCCACCCCCATCACCGGGCGGCCCGGCGCCTGCATCCTCGACCTGCGCTTCGCCAAGGCCGGCGAAGGCGAGGCCGCGACGCTCCGGGCCTGGGTGAAGTTCAACGTCTCGACCCACACGCCAATCTTCGTCCTCGAGAATGCGGCGACGGCGTCCTCGCTCCTCGCCGCCCTGCCGGGCAACGGCCCGCCCGGCCTCATCGTCCTCGCCCCCGAGGGCGCCCGGACGGCTCCGGACATCGCGGTGCGCGTGACGGCGGAAGGCGACCGACGGGCCTATGACGCCCTCGAGTCGGGCGCGCCCGTCGAGTCGCTCCTCAGGGACTTCCCGGACAAGCCGCGGATCGACGAGGCCTACCTCGAGAAGGAGCACATTTCCGACAGCGACGCGCCCGACGTTCCGACGGACAAGGCCCTCCCCCCGAGGCCCCAGGTGGACGCGGTGCTCCAGCGGGCCGTGCAGCTGCACCGGGGCCTGGTCGCCTTGAAGCGGGTCTAGGCGCCGTTACGGCCGGATACTTAGGGCTTTGCCTTTTGGGGCGATCCGTGCCCATTTTGCCGCTCGATGCCCGAACCGGGACACATCCTAGTGGTCTGCACGGGAAACGTCTGCCGAAGCCCGATGGGAGCCGCGCTCCTGCAGCACGCGCTCGCGGCGCAGCCTGAACCCCTGCGCTCCCTGAAGGTGCTGTCGGCGGGCGTCGCCAGCCGCACCGGCCAGCCCGCCAGCCCGAACGCGGTGGCCGCCCTGAAGAAGGTCGGGATCGACCTGAATGGCCACGTGAGCCGACCGGTGACGCAGGAGCTCCTCGACCGGTCGCTCCTCGTCCTCTGCATGACCGAGTCGCACCGCGACATGATCGAGCTGACGGCCGAGCCGGCGCCGAAGCGGCTGCACCTGTTCCGGGAGTTCACCGGGAGCAAGGAGCACATGGAGATACCCGATCCCTACGGCATGCACCTGGCGGCCTACGAGGCGAGCCGCGACGAGATGGTGGCCGCCATCCCCTCGATCGTCGCGTTCCTCCAGAAGCTCCCCGCCGACGTCCTCGCCGGGGGCTAGGCGGGCCCCCGGCGGCGCCCCCCCGCGCGGCGCGAAAAAGTTTTGCCTCCGCCCCGGATTGCGCGAGCGTTGCGTTTCCTCCCATGCTGAACACCGCGCCCCTCAAGCAACTCGACCCGGAAATCTACTCCGCCATCTCGGCCGAGCTCGCCCGCCAGCAGAGCCACGTCGAGCTGATCGCCTCGGAGAACTTCACCTACCCGGCCGTGCTGGAGGCGCAGGGAAGCGTCCTCACCAACAAGTATGCCGAGGGGTATCCGGGGCGGCGGTGGTACGGCGGCTGCGAATTCGTCGACAAGGTCGAGCAGCTCGCGATCGACCGGGCGAAGCGGCTCTTCGGGGCCGAGCACGCCAACGTGCAGCCCCACTCCGGCTCGCAGGCCAACTTCGCCGTCTACACGTCGTCGCTGCAGCCGGGCGACAAGATCCTCGCCATGAACCTTAGCCACGGCGGCCACCTGACCCACGGGAATCCGGCGAACTTCTCCGGCAAGCTCTACCAGGTCGTGGCCTACGGGGTGCGCGAGGACAACCACCTGATTGACTATGACCAGCTGGCCGAGGTCGCCCTCAGGGAGCGGCCGAAGATGATCACGGTCGGGGCGAGCGCCTACTCGCGCGTGATCGACTTCGCGCGCATGGGCGAAATCGCGCGCGCCGCGGGCGCCCTGCTCTTCGCCGACGTGGCCCACATCGCGGGCCTGATCGTCACCGGCCACCACCCCTCGCCGATCCCCCACGCCGACTTCGTCACCACGACGACCCACAAGACGCTGCGCGGGCCCCGCGGGGGCCTGATCCTGTGCAGGGCGGCCCATGCGAAGGCGATCGACTCGGCCGTGTTTCCCGGCGCCCAGGGCGGCCCGCTCATGCACGTGATCGCCGCAAAGGCGGTCTGCTTCGGCGAATGCTTCAAGCCCGAGTTCACGGAGTACTCCGGCCAGATCATCCGCAACGCGCGCGCCCTCTCGGCCGCCATGTCGGCCCGCGGGTACCGCGTCGTCTCCGGGGGGACCGACAACCACCTGATCCTCGCCGACCTGAGGCCCAACCTGCCCGAGCTCACGGCGAAGAAGGCCCAGGAGACGCTCGATCTGGCCAACATCACGTGCAACAAGAACACGGTCCCCTTCGAGACGCGCTCGCCCTTCCAGGCCTCCGGGATCCGGCTCGGGACGCCGGCCGTCACGACCCGCGGGTTCCGGGAGCCCGAGATGGACGAGGTCGCCGCCATGATCGACGAGGTGCTGCGCTCGATCGGCACGTCCGCCGAGGCCGGGACCGTCGCGGCCGTGAAGGCGCGCGCCGTGAGCCTGACCGCGCGCTTCCCGCTGCCGTACCGGGTCTGACCGTGCCCGACGCGTCCACGACCCCTCCCGCGGGGACCCCCGCGCCCGAACGCCCGCTTTCGCTCGGCGTCATCTTCCTGACGCTCCTGATCGACCTGATCGGCTTCTCGATCATCTTCCCGCT
>CAYQOH010000231.1:0-4665 GCA_964419075.1 uncultured Opitutaceae bacterium
CCACGAGGATGGCGCGCATCCCGTAGAAGTTGAAGCGCTCGGCCGCCTCGTTGCCGACGATGTAGGGGATGCCCGGGGGCATCCGGTCCGAGCCCACCGGGGCGGTCCTGTTTGCTGTGCTGGCCACGGGAGGAGTCGGCTTCGCGGCCTGGGGATCGGGCTGCATGAAAACCTGATGAGGGGATCGGGGGCCAAAATCCAGAATTATCGCCCGCGCCGGGGCCGCTGCGCCCGGCGGGCCGCGCTTGCCTTGCCCCGGCGCGGCGCGTAAGGCTCGTGCGGTCGCCGTTCCCGGGGCGGAGGACCCGGACGCGCGGCCCCGCGCCTTTACCCACCATGACGCAACACCCCACCCTCCCGCGGACCCTCCTCAGGCTCGGCCTTGGCGCGCTCGCCCTCGCGGCCGGCCGCATGGGCGCGGCCGACGCCCCCGCCCAGCCTCCCCCTCCCGCCGACCGGCCGGACATGACCTGGTTCACCGACGCCCGCCTCGGGATCTTCATCCACTGGGGCGTCTACTCCGAGGGGAAGGGAAGCGAGTCGTGGGCGTTCCACGACGGGGACATGCCCTACGACACCTACATCGCCCAGGCGAAGACCTTCACCGCCGAGTACTACCAGCCCGAGCGCTGGGCCGAGCTCTTCAAGGCCGCGGGCGCGCGCTACGCCGTCCTGACCTCGAAGCACCACGACGGCTTCGCACTCTGGGACACGGCCCAGAACAAGTGGAACGCGAAGGACGGCTCGCCCGCCGGCCGCGACCTGGTCGGTCCGTTCTGCGAGGCCATGCGCGCGGAGGGCCTCAAGGTCGGGCTGTATTTCTCGCACCTGGACTGGTCGCACCCGGACTACGCGAGCGTGCTCAACGCGAAGGGGACGTCGGATGCCGACCGGAAGAACCGGTTCTCGTACCCGCAGGGGCCCGAGGACCCCGCGGCGTGGGCGCGTTTCCTCGCCTTCCACCGCGCGCAGTTGAAGGAGCTGGCGGAGCGCTACCACCCCGACCTGCTCTGGTTCGACGGCGACTGGGAGCGCTCGGCCGAGCAGTGGCGCATGCCGGAGCTGCGCCGGCAGCTCAAGGCGTGGCTGCCCCGCGTCATCCTCAACGGCCGGATGGGCGGCTACGGCGACTACGCCACGCCCGAGCAGGCCCTGCCGGTCCATCCGCCCGCCGGGCCGTGGGAGCTCTGCATGACGATCAACGACTCCTGGGGCTACCAGGCCAAGGACCACAACTTCAAGAGCGTCCGCCAGATCGTGCGCCTGCTCACGGAATGCGCCTCCCAGGGGGGGAACCTGCTCCTTGACGTCGGCCCGCGAAGCGACGGCACGATCACCCCGGAGCAGGAGAAGATCCTGCGGGACCTCGGGGCCTGGACCCACAGGAACGCCGAGGCGCTCTACGGCACGACGGCGGGGATCCCCAAGGACTACTACTACGGGCCCAGCATGCTGAACAAGGCGCGCGACACGCTCTACCTCGTCTGCTACGACCGGCCCGCCGACGGACTCTACGTGAAGGGGCTTCGCAGCCTCGTGAAGCGGGCGAGCGTCCTCGGCGGCGGCGAGCTCGCGCAGCGGCGCTTCATGGGGGCCGCCTGGGCGAGCCAGCCCGGGATTGTCATTGTCGACCTGCCCGCCGCGGCCGCCGATCCCAACGCCACGGTCGTGAAGCTGGAGCTTCAGGGACCGCTCGAGCTCACCACGGATTAGGCGCCGCCCGCCCAACCCCCGGCCGCCCCTAGTCTCCCGCCTTGAGCGTGAAGAGGATCGGCACCTGCATGTGGACGAAGACCGCGCGGCCGCCCTTGATGCCCGGGGTGAACCTCCACTTCCCGACGGCCCGGCAGGCCGGCTCCTCGAAGTCGCTCCGGCTCGAATGGGCGGCGACCGGATTCCTAACGTTGCCGCTCGTGTCGACGATGAAGTCCACCAGGACCTCCCCCGAAATCCCCTCGCGCCTCATCTCCGCCGGATAGACGGGGGAGATCCTGACCTTTGCACCCGGCGCCTGCTCGAGCTGGTCGACCGTGAAGACAGGCGTGGTGTTGCCCCCTCCGCCGCGACCGGGCGGGATGACGGTCAGACTCCGGTCGAAGGACACCGGCGGAGGCTCAACCGGAACCGTGAAATTCTCGGGTCGCGGCGGTAGCGGGTTGTCGGCTATCTCCGGCCGCGCGACGACGTCCTCCTTCGGCTTCTGCATTGGGGTGTTCGGGTCCATGATCTCGACCGGGTCGGAATTGTAGGTGAAGGGGGTCGGCGTCGGGGTCGGCCCCGGCGGCGGCTTGATCACCGGATGAAAGTGCCCGGTGATCTCGCCGTAGTAGGCCAATCCGGCGATGAGCGTGAGGGAGAGGATGGCTCCGAGCAGCAGGTTGAGACGGTTCATGGGGGTATGGGTTTATGATTCTCGTTTCTCGTTGCGGCGGTCAGGAGGAGGGCTCCGGTGTCAGGGTCAGGAGATGGGGGGCGCGTCGGCGGGGGTTCCCGCGGCGCCGTGTCCCCGGCGGGTGGCCACGACGGCAATGGCGGCCACGGCCAGAAGCGCGAAGAGGCTGTAGCCGCGGCTCGCGTAGCGGATCCTCCCGACGGAGAGCCTGAGGGCGAGCGGCGCCTCGCCGTCCACCTGCAGGCTGCGCGTGAACGTGAGCACGCGCCCGGGCTCGGGAAGCGTGAGGTCGATCGCGCCGGGCGCGGGCTCGGCGCCGAGCTGCTGGTCCACAAGGCGCGACGCGATGCCCCGCAGGGCCGAATTCTCGTCGGCTGAGTTCCCCATGAGGAGCTGGTCCACCTGCTGCGGGTCGAAGTTGACCTTCCCGCGCATGAAGGGATTCAGGCTCGCGGCCTGCTCGAGCTGCTCGTTGCGCGGGCCGTCGGCCCGGTTGTCGAGGTAGAGCCTCTGCCTGCGCGTGTTGAGCCCGAGCATCGTCTGCTGGGTCTTCAGGAGGCGCAGCTGCACGCGCGCGTCCTCGTTCGAGGCCACGTCGAGCTGGGCGTTGGAGGCGCGGCTGAGCATCTCCCCGGCCCTCTGCTGGTCGCCGCTCTGAAGGTACGAGTTGGCCTGGTCGAGCATGGCGACCGCCTTCTGGGCGTTGGCCGCGCGCGTCGACTCGACCAGCGACCTGTACTGCTCGATGCCGAACATCCCCGCGACGCGCTGCTCGCGCAGCTGGAGCGACCCGTCGTAGCGCTCCAGGCGGTAGCCCGGCGGGACCACGACCCGCCAGGTCACGTTCTCGAGCGGGACGCTCAGGCTCGGCCCCGAAAGCGCGACCGGGCCTCCCCCCGCCGACTGCGCCGCGTACACGAGGCGCACCGAAGCCGTGGGATCCGCCTCGGTGTTGGCGGCAACGTGGAACAGGTATGCGTCGCCCTCCCGCACCACGGAGACGCTCTCTCCGTTGACGAACGTGTTGAACAGGCGGGCGCCCTCGGGCAGGCGCACGCGCAGCGTGCTCGTTTCAAGGACGACGACCCGGAGGTCCACCGAGGTCAGGGAGGCCCCCGACGCGGAGAAGACGGTCGTGAGGCCGCCCTTGGTGACCCGCAGCCTGAGCGCGTCGGCGATGTCGTGCCTGCGGACGGTCACGGCGAGCGCCCGCTCCGCCTCGGAGACGCGGAAGCACAGCGCGGGGACCGATCGGTCCGAGCGCGACTGGAGGTGGGCGGCGACCGCGCCCCAGTCCGCGCGGACCCATCCCCGCGGCAGGTTCTCGGCCACGAGCTCCAGGCGCCCGCTCCCGCGGACCGCGACGAACTGCACGGCCTGGCGGGCCCCCGGGAATTCCGGGGGCGCGATGTCCTCGCGGCCCGCGTCGCGCAGGGCCGGGCCCTGGAATTCGATCTGTGCATCGGTGTCCCCGGCGATGCCCCGCTGGAAGCGGATCTCCCAGAGGTCCGCCGAGCCCTCCACCCTCACCATGTCGCTGACGGCCGTGCCGGTCGCCCGCACGGTCCTCGCGCGCTCCTCGCCGAGGCCCGGCAGCCGGACCCGCAGCTGCTTGATGGCCGCGTTCTCGACGCGGCAGCGCAGGCCGATCCGCGTGAGCGTCTGGCCCTCGCGCACGGTGACCTCCTGGAGGGACTGCACGGTCACCCACGGCTCGAGCGCCTCGATGCCCACGCGCAGGGTCCAGTCGCCCTGGAGCAGGCGGAACGCCAGCGTGCCGGGCTGGAGCCCGCCGACGGAGGCGGGGTCGACCTGAGTCACCCTCTCGCGGTCGGCCACGCGCAGGCGAAGCCCCTTGCCGGGGACGAGCAGCGCCTCGCCCGTCTGGCGGCCGGCCTCGCGGATCGCCACCCGGGGAACCGGCCAGGCCTCCTGGGCCCGGGGGGCCGCGCCGCCGAGCGTGAGCGCGAACGCCTTGTCGCCGATCGTGCGCCCGTTCAGGTGCATCGTGACCACGCGCGTCCCGCCCTCGTCGGCCTCGGTCCACTGGCTCAAGGCCGCCCCGCTCAGGGCCTCGAGCTCGAGGCCCTCCGGAAGCGGGAAGCTCAGCTTGAAGAGGCCCGCCCGGGAGATCGCCACGTTCAGGTCGACCGCCATCACCATCCGGTCGTCGCCAAGCGACAGTACCTGGCGCGATGTCACGCGGACCTCGGGCGCAACCGCCGCGACCCTGAGGTCGACACGGCCGCCCGACTGGCCGTAGCGCCAGACCT
>CAYQOH010000232.1:0-4662 GCA_964419075.1 uncultured Opitutaceae bacterium
TCGCCGTGGCGCGCGCCATGGCGAACCAGCCGACCATCATCCTCGCCGACGAGCCCACGGGCAACCTCGACGTGAAGAACGCCTCCCTGGTCTTCGACCTGCTGACGAGCCTCGCCAAGGACAACGGCCAGGCCGTCGTCCTGGTGACCCACAATCCCGACATCGCCCACCGCTGCGACTTCACCCGGCCGATGCGCGACGGCGTCTTCGTCTAGCCCCGGCCCTGTTTGGGCGGCGTGCCGGAGGGGTCCCCCGGGGCCGGACATCATTTCTGCGGGGAAACCGCGAAACGCATGAAATTAAGGTTTACAACCCAAACGGGGGTCCCTTCTTTCGGGACCGATTTTCCACACAAAGAACGACGTTAAGTGAGCCACGATCCATCGCGAAAACGCTTCCTTGCCAAGGTACTGGGACTTGCGGCCGTCGGCGCCGTTGCGCCCGGCGCGCTCGCCCGGGCGGTGCTCCCCAAGGCCGGGCGGCCCGCCAGCTCCCGGCCCGCCGCCTTCAGGCTCGCCGCGCAGCCCCGGGCCGTGGCCCGGCGCCCCGGCTCGGCCTAGGCGAAACGGAACATGGCCAAGCTTTTTCCCAAGTCGATCAACAGGCTGCCCCTGCAGCTGGCTGTCTACTTGGTCGTCGTGGTGTGCGTCGCCACGGCCGGGGTCAACTACTACATGACCCCGAAGTACACGCGCGTGGGCTACGCGCCGATCCAGCCGGTGCCCTACAGCCACGCCAAGCACGTCGGGGAGCTCGGCCTCGACTGCCGCTACTGCCACAGCACGATCGACACGGCGGGCGCCGCGGTCCCGACGACCCAGACGTGCATGAACTGCCACAACCAGGTGAAGGCGGCGAGCCCCGCGCTCGCGCTCGTGCGCGACAGCTTCCAGTCGGGCCGGTCGATCCCCTGGGTGCACGTCCACGTGATGCCGAGCTTCGTCTACTTTGACCACTCGGTCCACGTGAACCGGGGCGTCAGCTGCGTCGAGTGCCACGGCAAGGTGAACGAGATGGACGTCGTCACCCAGAGGCAGCCGATGAGCATGGGCTTCTGCCTCGACTGCCACCGCGCCCCCGAGCGGCACGTCCGCCAGAAGGCCGACGTGTTCAACCTGGACTCGAGGACGATCGCGGACGCGCAGGGGATCGACGCCGCCCGCAAGTTCGTGCACGACTGGAACATCAAGCCGCCGCAGAGCTGCTCGGGCTGCCACCGATGAAGCGCAAGGTCGAACCCCCGCAAGCCTCCGCGCGCTCGATGACCGGGCCGCGGTACTGGCGCAGCCTGGACGAGCTCGCCGGCACGCCGGGATTCAGGGAGGCCGTGGGCCGGGAGTTCCCGGACGGGGCGTCGAGCATCGACGGCGTCGACCGCAGGCAGTTCATGAAGATCATGGCGGCCTCCTTCGCGCTCGGCGGGGTGGGGCTGGCCGGATGCCGTCGGCCCGAGGAGCACGTCCTGCCCTTCGCGAAGTCCGTCGAGGGCGCCGTCCCGGGGCTGCCGGTCTACTATGCGACGTCCATGCCGATGCGCGGCTGGGCCGTTCCGCTCCTGGCCGAGACCCACCAGGGGCGGCCGACCAAGCTCGAGGGCAACCCCTCCTACGCGCCCCACGGCGGGGCGAGTTCGCTCTTGGCCCAGGCGTCGCTCCTCGACCTCTACGACCCGGACCGCGCGACCGCGCACACGCAGGACGGCAAGCCCATCGGCGCGGAGGCCCTAAAGGCCTTCCTCGGCGGGATCGGCAAGGCCCACATGGCGACCCGCGGCGCCGGGCTCGCCTTCCTGGCGGAGGCGTCCTCCTCGCCCACGAGGGGCCGGGTGCTGCGCACGCTCGGCTTCCGCATCCCGAAGGCCCTCTGGGCCGAGTACGAGCCCGTGGTCGACGAGCCCCCGGCCGGGGTCGCCCGCGCCCTCTACGGCTCGAACGTGAGGCCGCTCTACCGCTTTGCGAAGGCGAAGCGGATCGTCAGCATCGACGCCGACTTCCTGCAGGCCGAGGCGGGAAGCCTCGCCTTCGCCCGGGACTTCGCGAAGGGCCGGCGGGTGGCGAAGAAGGACGACCCGATGAGCCGCCTTTACATGGCCGAGAGCGGGCTTTCGATCACGGGCACCATGGCGGACCACCGCCTGCGGCTCCCCTCGAGCCACATGACGGCGTTCGCCGCGGCGCTCGCCGGCAAGCTTACGGGGGACGCGCGGTACGCGAAGGCGGCGGCGGGCCTCGACGTGAAGCCGGAGTGGATCAGCGAGTGCGCCGCGGACCTGCTCGCCCACAAGGGCGAGAGCCTGGTCGTGGCGGGCGCGCACCTGCCGGACGCGGCCCACGCGATCGCCCACGCGATCAACGAGTTCCTCGGGGCCATCGGCTCCACGGTCGACTTCGTCTTCAACACCCACTCCCAGGGGGCCGGGCTCGCGGCCCTCGCGGCCGCGATCAAGCGGGGCGAGGTGAAGACCCTCGTCATCCTGGGCGGCAACCCCGCGTACAACGCGCCCGCCGACCTCGACTGGGCCGCCCTGCAGAAGTCGGTCCCGGAGGTCGTGCGGTTCGGCTACTACGCCGACGAGACCTCGGCACTGGCGCGCACCCACGTCGCCGCGGCGCACTTCCTCGAGTCCTGGGGCGACGCGCGGACGGCGGACGGGACGGTGGTGCCGGTCCAGCCGATGATCCTGCCGCTCTTCGGGGGCCTGACCGAGCTCGAGGTCCTGGCGATGATCGGCGGCTTCCCGAGCACGGACCCGTACCAGCTGGTCTACGAGACGATCACGGGCGCGGGCGGGCCGGGCGCCGAGGCGAGGTTCCGCAAGTTCCTGCACGACGGCGTCCTCGAGGATTCGGCGCTCAGGCCCGTGAACGTGCGGTTTAACCCCGCGCCGCTCGACGGCTACCTCGCGGACGCGCCCGCGCCCCCGGAGGTCTCCGCGAAGCGGCTCGAGGTCCGCTTTGTCGCCGACGCGCGGGTCGACGACGGGCGGTTCGTCAACAACGGCTGGCTCCAGGAGTGCCCGGACCCGATCACGAAGATCAGCTGGGACAACGCGATCCTGATCAGCCCGCGGCTCGCCCGGGAGCTCGGCATCGAGCCTCCCGCCGACGGCCTGAAGCAGGTCGCCCGCAGGGACCTGGCGGAGTTCGACAAGGGCCGCGAGAACGCGCACCTGGTCGAGCTCACGGTGAACGGCCGCAAGATCACCGGACCGGCGCACATCCAGCCCGGGCTCGCCAGCTACACGGTCGTCGTGCCGCTCGGCTACGGGCGCACGAGGACGGGGAGGGTGGGCGAGGGGACGGGCTTCAGCGCCTACCCCGCCCGCGAGTCGGCCGCGCCCCATGTGGCGACCGGCGCCTCGATCGCCCTCACCGGCCGGAAGATGTTCCTCGCGGACTCGCAGTGGCACTGGTCCATGGAGGGCCGCGACCTGGTGCGCGAGGGGAACCTCGCCGAGTACGCCGAGAACCCCGCCTTCGCCAAGGAGGTCGGCCTGGAGGCGGAGAGCCCGCGCGCCGTCCTCGACCCGGACCTTGCCGCGATGTCGCCGGCCGATCGCGCGAGCCAGATCCCGCGCGGCAACTCCCTCTACGTCACGCCGAAGTTCGACGGCAGGCACCAGTGGGGCATGAGCATCGACCTGAACACGTGCATCGGCTGCAACGCCTGCGTCGTCGCGTGCCAGGCCGAGAACAACATCCCGATCGTCGGCAAGGACCAGGTGCTGCGCGGCCGCATCATGCACTGGATCCGCCTCGACCGGTACTACTCGGACGGCAAGGCGGCCCCGGGCGCCTTCGGGGGCCCTGGCAACAACGAGATCCCCGAGGAGCCTCAGATCTCGATGCAGCCGGTCGCGTGCATGCAGTGCGAGCTCGCGCCCTGCGAGACGGTCTGCCCGGTGAACGCCACCGTCCACGACGACGAGGGGCTCAACGTCATGGCCTACAACCGGTGCATCGGCACGCGGTACTGCGCGAACAACTGCCCGTACAAGGTGCGCCGGTTCAACTTCTTCGACTGGAACATGCGCCGCCTGGACAGCCTCTACATGGGCCCGCTCGGCCCCCAGGGGATGCCCGAGCTCGTGCAGATGGTGAAGAACCCCGAGGTCACGGTGCGCATGCGCGGCGTCATGGAGAAGTGCACGTACTGCGTGCAGCGGATCGAGCGCGGGAAGATCGAGTGGAAGGTGAAGACGGCCCAGGAGGGGCACCCCGAGGACGTCGTCGTCCCCGACGGGACCATCCGCACCGCCTGCCAGCAGGCCTGCCCGGTCGAGTCGATCGTCTTCGGGAACCTCCTGGACCCCGAGAGCGCGGTCTCCCGGGCGAAGGCGCTCGGCCAGGACTATCCGCTGCTCGGCTACCTGAACACGCGGCCCCGGACGACCTACCTCGCCCGGATCAGGAACCCCAATCCCCGGATGCCGGACTACGCCGAGCTGCCGCTCAGCAGGGTGGAGAACTGGAACAAGAACCACCCCACGAAGGCCTGACCCATGTCGCACGCTGCCCAAGACACGGCCGGAGCCCCGGCGATCCTCGCCGAGATCAAGCCCGCGGTGAAGCCCCGCGCGGTCCTGGTCGGCCACGGCCGGAGCTTTGCCTGGATCTCGAACAAGATCTGCGGGATCGCCGAGGAGAAGACGCCGGTGTGGTG
>CAYQOH010000233.1:0-4654 GCA_964419075.1 uncultured Opitutaceae bacterium
TCCAAGGCCGACGGCGCCCTGGATTTCTCGGCGCCGGCGTCCGTGCTTTCGGCCCGGATCAACGCGCTTCATCCCTGGCCGTCGGCCGTCGTCGACATCGGCGGCGCCGACATCAAGCTCGGCCTGGCCGACGCGATGGAGGGGGGGCAGGCCGGGAGTCCGGGTACCGTCCTCGGCTCCGGTCCCGACGGCCTGCTCGTCGCCGCGGCGTCGGGTGTGCTGCGCCTGCGCCGGCTCCAGCGCCCGGGCGGCAGGATGCTTCCCGCGCCCGAATTCCTCCGGGGGTTCCCCGTTGCCGCGGGCACCGTCCTCCCCTCCCGGCCCATGGCCGCGCTCGTGGCTTCGGAGCCGTTCAGGCGCTGACCGCCGACACATGCCGCTTGTTTTCACCGGGCCATTGGGCAAGATTCCCGCACGATGCCTGGCAGGTCCGCCCTTTGCCGTCTCCTGATCGCGTGCGCCGCCGTCGCCGCGCCCTTCGCCGCGGCCCAGACGGACGTCGCCGACATGCGCGAGGACGTCCGGGGCCTCACCCAGCGCGTCAACGAGCTGTCGCTGCGGGTCGAGCAGCTTGAGCACGAGAACTCTGAGCTGAGGGCGAAGGTCGCCGCCGTCGAGGGCGGCAGGGACACGGTGACCGTCGCGCAGCTCAACAGCGCCGTCGCCGAGCTGAACTCGGCGATCAAATCCGCGGTCGCGTCCTCCCGCGGCGAGATCCTCGAGAAGGTCGCCACGCAGATGGAGAACCTGGCGAAGCAGACCAACGCGGCCCTCGACTCGATCGCGAAGCCGAGCACCGCGCAGGCCCGGCCGGCGCCGCAGAGCCCGCCGGCGAAGCAGGCCTTTGGCGACGCCTATCCCAAGGAGGGCGTGAGCTACACGGTCCAGAAGGGCGACACCGTCGGCCTCATTGCGAAGAAGACGGGCGCCAAGGCGCAGGACATCATCGACGCGAACAAGCTCCTGGACCCGTCCCGGATACAGTCCGGTCAGGTCCTGTTCGTCCCGGGCGGCAAGTAGGCCGTGGCCGGCGCGGAGCGCTTTTCCTAATGGCACACCCACAAAAATCCAGGTTGGGCCGCGGTCTAGGCGGCCTGATATCCGCGGCCAAGCCGCTCGCGCCGGAGACCTTCGCGGCCGGCGCCCACATTGCGCAGGCCCCGGGATTCCTCGAGATCCAGGTGCACCTGATCGAGCCGAGCCCCTATCAGGCGAGGCGCGAGATCGCCCCCGAGCAGCTGTCGGAGCTGGCCGAGAGCATCCGCAGCGAGGGCCTCCTTCAGCCGGTGGTCGTGCGCAGGCACGGCGACAAGTTTCAGCTGATCGCCGGGGAGCGGCGCTGGCGCGCCTTCCAGCAGCTCAAGATCAAAGCCATCCCCGCGCGGATCGTGGAGGCGAGCGACGCGTCCGCGGCCTCGATCGGTCTGATCGAGAATCTTCAGCGGGAGGGCCTCAACCCGATCGAGGAGGCGCAGGGATTTGCGAGCCTGCTGCGGGATTTCGACCTCACCCAGGAGACCGCCGCGGAGCGGGTGGGCAAGAGCCGCGCGTCGGTGGCCAACTCCCTTCGTCTGCTCTCCCTCGATGCGGAGATCCAGGGGTATATCGCCAAGGACCTCCTGAGCGTCGGGCACGCGAAGATACTCCTCGGGGTCGAGGACCCGAGCGTGCGGACGATCCTGGCCCGCCGCGTGATCGAGGAGGGCCTGAGTGTCCGGCTGACGGAGCGGCTGAGCCGGACCATCAAGGCGCCGGGGGCCTCCCGGGCCAAGGCCCGAAGGGTGGGGCTTTCCGAGAGGGACGCCGCCGCGGTCGAGAGCATCCAGAAGAGGCTCACGTCGCACCTCGGGACCAGGGTGGCCGTGATTCACACCCCCAAGAAGGGCAGGATAGTCATCGAGTACCGCGGCAACGACGACCTCCAGCGGCTGCTCGAGAAGCTGGGTGTGGAACGCGCGGATGCAGTCTGACGCAGGAAGAGCCCGGGTTCGGGCGGGCCCATCTGAAGGCGGGTCCCGGAGTTTTGTGGGTTGCCACGATGGGGTGTATCGGTTCGGTTTTCGCGAATGAATACCTCCGTTGTGCATGAATTGCATGGCTTTAAGCACGGCCAGGCCATCGGTGAGCCGCTCCAAAGGGAGTTAACGCAGGCGCTCGAGTCCGGATCCGCGGTGTCCCTTCCCGGCTGCGATTTTCCCATGTCGGACGCCGAGAAGGCGCTCCTCGACCCGCGCATCCTCGCGAAGGCGAAGAATGTCAGCTACTCGCCCGCGTCGGGGCGGATCGGGGGCACCAGCTGCACGGGCGAGGAGGCCCGGGTCCTCCAGGAGGCGCTGGCCCGCTACTCGCGACTGGCCGTCGCCCTCGTCGGGACCCTCTTTCCCGGGTACAAGGACAGGCTCCGGGTGATGCGCACAAGCCTGAGGCCGGCTGAGATCGCCGGGCGCAAGAGCTCGTGGCGCAAGGACGACACGCTTCTCCACGTCGACGCGTTTCCCTCCCAGCCGACAAACGGCAACCGCATCCTTCGCGTCTTCTGCAACGTGAACCCGTCGGGCAAGCCCAGGGTCTGGAGGCTGGGGGAGGGATTTGAGACCGTGGCCCGGCGTTTTTCGCCCGGCATCGGGCGGCCGCTTCCGGGGAGCGCGCGAATCCTTCGCCTCCTCGGGATCACGAAGTCGCTGCGCACCGAGTACGACTTCATCATGCTCAAGCTTCACGACGCGATGAAGGCCGACGCAGAATACCAGCGAAGCGTCGGACAAACCCCCATCCTCTTCCAGCCGGGCACGACTTGGATCTGCTACGCAGACTCGGTGTCCCACGCCGCGCTCTCCGGCCAGCACCAGTTTGAGCAGACCATCTATATTCCGTTGAACGCCATGCTCGATGTCGACAAATCCCCCTTGCGCGTGCTGGAGCGGCTACGCGGCCGCGCGCTTGCCTGAGCCCGCCGCGCCCGGCGTTGACAACACCGGGCCCTGTCTGCTTCGCTGACCCTTCACCGATATGAGCATCCTCCTAGGCATCTTCACGTTCGTACTCATCCTGACGTCCATCATCCTTATCTTGTTGGTGCTCGCCCAGAAGGCGAAATCCGACGGCGGCATGGGAGCTGCCATGGGTGGCGGCATGGCCGAGGCCACCTTCGGGGCCGACACGGGCAACGTGCTCAGCAAGGCCACCATCAACGCATCGATCATCTTCTTCGTGCTCAGCTTCGCGCTCTACCTGGGGCGCATCTACGAGGGGAAGCACGCGGCCTCCGCTACCGGAGCCCTGCCGACGATCTCGGTTCCTGTCTCTGCGGCTCCTTCGACCGCGCCCGGCGGCCTGACGGTTCCGGCAAAGGCCGCCCCGACACCGGCTCCGGCGACCAAGCCCTGACCGGCGCTTGAAGAGCTCGGTCGAGCTTTCTCCGCGAGCGGTTCGGTCATGCGCAATCGCCGCGGCCGTCCTCGCGCTCACCGCCCCGGGGCTCGTGGCCATTGCGGCGGGGGCCCAGCCGGACCGCGCGGCCGCCGCCGCGTTGCTTGAGCAGTTCAGGCGCTCGATATGGGCCGAGCCCGTCTACGCGGAGTTTGACCTCAGGCAGATGCCGCGGAGGGGCCCCGAGCGCGTGTACCGCGGCCGCTTCTGGGGCGCGAGGACCGAGCTGGGCCCGGCGACCCGCATCGAGCTCGACATCGGAAAGGGCGGCTTCACGCACCGTTTCCTGGTGCAGGGCGGCCCCTCCGGCGGGGTCTGGGCGTCGGACGGGGCCGGGGCCGGCGCCCCGTGCGAGGACGCCGCGGCCACGCCGCTCGCCCCAGGCGTCGAGATGACGCCCTTTGACGTCGTGCCCATGCCCTTCCTGTATTGGATGGACTCCGAGCTGGTGGGCGCCGAGCGGATCCGGGGCCGGCCGGCCAACATTTACATTTTTCTTCCATCGGCGGATTTTACCGCCAGGAACCCGGGGATAAGGTCGGTGCGAGCGTACTTGGACACTCAGTACGACGCGCTGGAGCAGTCCGAGATCATCGGGCCCTCCGGCAGCGTGTCTAAGACCCTCACCCTTCTGGAGCTAAGAAAGGTAGGCGACCGGTGGATACCCAAGGACTTAGACGTGCGGAATGAGTCCACGCGCAACAAGACGCGGCTATCGCTGACGGCGGTGGCCGTCGGCGTTCTGCCCGACCCCAGGGCCCTCGACCCGTCCCAGCTTGGGCTGCCCCTGGTGCCGCCGCCCCCTTCCCGTGTCATACGGATGCCGCCTTAGGAGCGGGTTGAAGAATTTCGTTGCGGCGAAGCCGTCTCGAGTGCCTGCTCATTTCCCGTTCCGGTCCCAACCATTGCCATGGCCACACGTTCAGCATCGGCTCCGCTCACGTTCGATTTGCCGATCTCCCTGATCGCCAAGATCGAGAGCCACCGGCGCAAGTATGGCCTCAAGACGGCGAGCGAGGTCGTTCGCCTGGCCATCGACAAGTTCGACTTTGAGGGCTGCCAGCCGGCCCGCGATCCGCACCGGCAGGTGTCGGTGCGCCTTGGGTCCAACCAACGCGCGATGCTCCGGCGCTACGCGAAGAAGAAGGACGCGAGCGTGGGGGAGCTGCTCCGCTTCGCGCTCGAAGGCCTCCCGGCCAAGAAGTCCAAATCCCGCTGACCGGAC
>CAYQOH010000234.1:0-4647 GCA_964419075.1 uncultured Opitutaceae bacterium
GAAGATGCTCAACAACACTAAGAAGAACGAATACGAGATGGAAGTCATCGGAGGGAAGGCGAACGTGTTCGCAGCGGAGGTCAGGGACTGGTTCAACGGACTCTGGCACGGCAAGAGTCTCGCCCGCACGCTGACCTTCATCTCGATTGGCGGATCACTGGCGTGCTTCTTCGTGGCCCAGCGGCTGAACCATGTCCCTCAAAGGGGCCCGGCGCAGCGCCCGGGCGACGCATGAGCGGGCGCCAGGTCTATCAGGCCTCTTCGTCCGTCTGGCGCTGCGTGTCCTCGCGGCAGTCGCTGATCACCCGAAGCCAGATCTCGCGCAGGTCGAACATCCTGTGGCGCATCTCGCCGCGGCCGGCGCAGACCGCGGCCACGCCGTCCGCCGCCTCGGACCCGATGCTCGCAAAGCAGTCGTTGAGCGCGGCGAGCGCCCGCTTGAACAGGCAGATCGCCATTGCGTAGTCGCCGAAGTCGAGGGCGTGGATCGCCATGACGGCCTGCTCCTCGCAGCGGTTCAGGGACGACAGGAAGCCGATCGCCAGGGCCTGCGGGATCCTCCCGGGCAAGGCCGCCTCGAGCTCCCACGAGCGCCGCAGGCTCAGAAAGAGGGCCTTTGTGGCGATGAAGACCGGATTCTTCTGGAGCGTGTAGATCTCGTCGGAGAACAGCACCTTCTCCGGGTTCTCGCGGTCGTCGGGCTCCTCCCCATCCGCCCGGTCCCAGCCCATCCTGTCGGCCACCTCGTCGATCCGTTCCGGCCCGGGCGCAAGCGATTCGTAGTACCCGAGATATCGGTGAATGGCCCCGTCCTGCTCCCGAAGATAGACCTCCCAATCAAACTCGTTCCAGGCCAGATCGCCGTTCTCTTCCCACTCGTTTTCCGAGAGGCTGTCAGAATCGAAATCGCTCATCTGTTGGCGGGGACGGTTCTCCAGAAAGCGGGTTTAGGCAATTAAATTCCCGTCCGGACGGCCGTCCGGCGGCGGACGGGACTTTGTGGATTGAAGGGGTCCCCGGGCGGCCCCTATAGTCCGGGCCAATGCCGGAAACCCACCACGCAACAGCCTACTTCACCGGGCGCGTCCAGGGCGTCGGCTTCCGGTATTGCGCGTTTCAGGTCGCCAGGGAATTCGACGTCGCGGGCTACGTGAGCAACCTGCCCGACGGCAGGGTCATCGTCGAGGCCGAGGGGACCAAGGAGGAGGTCGACGCCTTCATCACGGCCGTGGAGGAGCGGATGCACGGGTACGTGAGGAAGCTCGACCGCCTGGCAAGCGCCCGGTCGCCGCAATTCACGGGATTCCTCATCAAGTGACCGGCGAAGCCGCCCCCAAGCCTCCCCGCCCGTGGCGGACATGGGTGTCCGCAGCGCGGCCCCGGACCCTTCCCGCCGCCGTGGCGCCGGTCGTCACGGGCTCGGCGCTGGCAGGCCACGACCACCGCTTCGACGCGGCGGCCGCCTGCCTGTGCCTCGGGTTCGCACTTCTCGTCCAGGTGGGCACCAACTTCGCCAATGACTACTACGACTTCGTCCACGGCGCCGACACCGCCGCGCGGGTGGGACCCCGAAGGGCCGTGGCCTCGGGCCTGGTGAGGCCCGCCGTCATGCGGCGGGCGATGCTGGCCGTGTTCGGGGCGGCGTTCGCCGCCGGACTCGGGCTCATCCACTGGGGCGGGCCCTGGATGCTCGCCATCGGCGCGGCCAGCATCCTGTGCGGCGTCGCCTACACCGGCGGCCCGTGGCCGCTCGGCTACTACGGCCTCGGCGACGCCTTTGTCTTCTTGTTCTTCGGGCTCGTCGCGGTTTCGACCACGTATTTCGTCCAGGCCGGGCGGGTCTCGTGGCACGCGGCGCTCGCCGGCGTCCCCATGGGCCTCTTGGCCGCTAACATTCTCCTCGTGAATAACTACCGCGACGCCGAGACGGACGCGGCAGCGAACAAGCGCACCCTGGTGGTCCGCTTTGGCCGGAGGTTCGCCCGGGCGCAGCACGCGGCGTCGCTCTGCGGGGCGCTCGCGGTGCCGCTCGTCTTCAAGGCAACCGGATTCGGTCCGTGGTGCCTGCTGCCGCTGCTCATGGCCCCCCTCGCGCTCTCGCAGGTGCGCCGCCTGTCGGCCGCGCGCTCGGCCGCCGAGCACGTGGCGCTCCTCGGCGACACCGGCCGGTTCATGGCCACCTACGCCGCCCTGTTCGCGGCCGGCGTGCTCCTCTGACAGGCCGCACCCGCGCCCGGCGGCGCCCTCTAGATCTGGGCCGCGAGCTTCGTCTTGAGCGCGGCCTTGGGCAGGAGCCCGACGATCTGCTCGATCACGCGGCCGCCCTTGAAGAGCAGCATGGTGGGGATGGCCCGGATGCCGAACTCCGCCGCGATCGCCTCGTTCTCGTCGATGTTCACCTTGGCGATCGAGATCTTGCCGTCGAACTCGGTGGCGAGCTCGTCCAGGACGGGAGCGATGGCCTTGCAGGGCCCGCACCAGGGCGCCCAGAAATCGACCAGCAGCGGCGTGGCTGCCGACGAGACGGCAGCCTTGAAGGTATCGGTGGTGAGATGGGTGATCTTGTCGGACATGTGGAGGATGAGGGTATGTAAACGGGGGTGCGTCGAAAAGCAAACCGGGCGCCTACCTTGGCGAGGCCTTCTTGATGATATCGGCCAGCTCGACGGGACGGACCTCGCTTAGGTCCTTTCCGCGCTGCTTGAGCTCCTCGAAGGTCTTGACGACCGTCTCCGTCATGCGCTCGTGGGTCTCGGCGGAGCCCCCGAGTATCGCGAACTGCTCTCCCGTGGTGATCCGCTTGTGCCCGTCGTCATTGTCGAGGCCGAGCCCGAGAAGGGCGCCCGATCCGCGTCGTGGTTTTCGCTTGGTCACACCTAGACCGTGGCCGTGTCGGCCGGAGTTTCAAGCGGGTTTTCGTCCGCGGCCTCGCAGACGATGTCCGCATACGTCTCGTCCTGCCTCAGCCGCAGCTTCCTAAGGCGGGTGAGCTCCAGGACCGCCAGGAAGGTGGCAATCAGCCTGCGGAGCGACACGCCCTCTTCGAAGAGCCTCGAGAAGACGAAGGTCCTCTCGACGCGCATCCGCTCGAGGAGCCACTCCATCTGGTCGGACACGGTCACCGTCTCGTCGTGGATCTCGCCGACCACGAGTTTCTCGGCCAGGCGCCTGAGGACCTGGTTAAAGGTGTTCCAGAGCTCGATCCGGCTCACGCCCTTCAGCGGGCGGTCAAGCGAGTCGACGGGCCGACCCGAGATCCGTCGCTCCATCAGGTCGCGCTGCACGCGGGCCATCTCCGCAAGCCCCTGGGAGGCGTCCTTGAACTTCTTGTACTGGAGGAGCTGGTGGACGAGTTCCCAGCGCGGATCCATGTCGTCGTCGCCGTCGGCCTCGGGGTCAACGGCGTGCAGCCCCTTCGGCAGGAGCATCCGGCTCTTGATCTCCATTAGCGACGCTGCCATGACGAAAAACTCCCCTGCTACCTCCAAATCGAGCTGCTGCATCGCCCTCAAAACCGCAACGTACTGCTTTGTGACGGACTCGATCGGAATGTCGTAGATATCTATCTCGTTCTTGCGTATCAGGAAGAGCAGAAGGTCGAGCGGTCCCTCAAAGACCTGCAGCTTGATACGTGGGTCGGCGTCAGGGAGCACGGGTCGAAGTGTTGGAAGGGGCCGCCCGAGGACGCGACATTTTTTTCAACCGACTTGGACGGTTGACACGCTCGCTCGCGACACGATTGAATCTTCGTTTTGCGCACGACGCGTATCGGTCAATTCCCAAACACAGTCATCACCATGGCCTCAAAATCAAAAACCAAGGCACGCCGCGCCAAGACCGCGGTTTCCTCGAAGAAATCAGCTCCCGCGAGGGCTCCCAAGTACGTGTACCAGTGGGGTGCAAAGAAGGCCGACGGTGACGGCGGCATGAGGAATCTCCTCGGCGGCAAGGGCGCGAACCTGCACGAGATGACCCGCATCGGGCTGCCCGTGCCCCCGGGCTTCACGATCACGACCGAGGTCTGCACCTACTTCTACGCCAACAAGCGCACCTACCCGGCCGCCCTGCAGGCGCAGATGGAAGCGGGGCTCGCCAACATGGAGAAGATCATGGGCACGAAGTTCGGCGACGCGGCCGGACTGCCCCTCCTCGTCAGCGTGCGCTCCGGCGCGCGCGACTCCATGCCCGGCATGATGGACACGATCCTGAACCTGGGCCTCAACGACCAGACGGTCCTCTCCCTCGCCGCCGCCACCAAGAACGAGCGCTTCGCGTGGGACTGCTACCGCCGGTTCATCCAGATGTACGGGGACGTCGTCCTCGGGCTCCAGAAGAAGGAGGGCGAGGACCACGAGCCGTTCGAGGTCGTGATCGAGGGCTTCAAGCACGACAAGTACCACACGAACATCGAGGACTCGAAGCTCACCGCGGAGGACCAGCGCGAACTCGTCAAGCGCTTCAAGGCGCTCGTCCTCGAGCGCACCGGCAAGGGCTTCCCGAACGACCCGTGGGAGCAGCTGCGCGGCGCCGCGGGCGCCGTGTTCGGCTCGTGGATGAACGACCGCGCGATCGTCTACCGCCGCAAGTACAACATCCCCACGGAATGGGGCACCGCCGTCAACGTGCAGGCCATGGTCTACGGCAACA
>CAYQOH010000235.1:0-4617 GCA_964419075.1 uncultured Opitutaceae bacterium
AAGGGTCCCCGTAGCTCAGCTGGATAGAGCATCTGATTTCTAATCAGATGGTCGCGTGTTCGAGTCACGCCGGGGACGCCAACTCTCCCACACCCTATTTCGCTCCGGAGAGGACCTCGTGCCAGAGCACGGCCTCCCCGGGAATCCCGTGGCGGTGCAGGCGCGCGTCGATCTCCTCGAGGGACGGCTCGTCCACGAGGTGCCTCGGGTCGCCGGGCAGCCCCGGCATCACCTTGCGCGCGATCGCCCAGCAGGCCCAGGCCCTCCACCGGCGTTGGTCCCTGCGAGGCTCGTTCATGCGGTCGGCATAGTGCTGGAAATGGATGCGGGGGTTGCCGATGAAGACGTCCCTCGGGGTGTGCCTCATGAACCAGTCCATGGCGGCATAGGGCATCGGCCAGGCCGATAGGACGGGCTCGTCGCCCCTCAGGTCGGCCCCCATCGCCCGGTCGAGACAGAGGATCGCCCGGGCCGCGAGCCTGTGCTGCCAGAGCGCATGCCCGTATTCGAGGCAGGAGCCGTAGAAGCCTTCCCCGCGGTCGCCGGCGCCAAACGCATTGAGCGTGCGCCAGTCGAGTCCCGGCCTGGGCGGTGGAAGATGGGGGCAAGGAGCCAGCATGTCTGGTTCGGTGCCCGCAAAACCGCCTCCCGTCAATGCGGCTCGACAGGCATGCGCCATTTGGGCGACAAGAGCGGCGCTGAACACATCCTCCGAAAGCCAAATGCACCGGGTCCCTCTGTGGCGGCGCGCGGCCGTCTGGCCCCTGGCGGCGCTCGTCCGGCTCTGGTGGACGACGCTCCGGATCTGCGTCCCCGACGAGGACCGGCGCGTCGTCGAGCTCCAGGGCCAGCCCACGATCTTCGTGCTCTGGCACAACCGCCTCTTCATGGCGGCCGAGGTCGTGCGCCGGTACCGCCGGGGCCGCCCCCTCTACAGCCTCATCAGCTCGAGCCGCGACGGCTCCTGGCTCGCGGCCTTCTTCTCGTCCGTGGGCCTGTGCGCGGTGAGAGGCTCGTCAAGCCGCTCCGGGCGCGAGGCCGCAACCGCGCTCGTCGACGTGCTCCGGTCGGGCTTCGACGTGGGCATCACGCCGGACGGGCCTCTCGGCCCCGTCTATGAGATGAAGCCCGGCGCGCTCATCGTCGCCCGTCGGGCCCGGACGCGCGTCGTCCTCGCGGGGATGGACTTCGAGTCGTCGTGGCGGGTCGCCAGCTGGGACGGGTTCCACATCCCGCGGCCCTTCTCGCGCGTCCACATGCGCTTCGAGGCCGTCGAGGCGGGGGCACTCGACGAGCGCGACGAGGCCGCCCGCCGGATCGGCCGGCGGCTCGTCGAGTTGAACCCTGATCGCAGGCCCGCCCCGGTCAGAAGGAGGGCGTGACCGTAACCGTGTCGCCGGGCGCGGCGCTGTAGTCGTCGCCCGCGCTCCAGAGCTCGTCGTTCAAGACGAGCTTGAATGCGAGCGGCTTGTCGACGCTCGGCAGGACGATGCTCCAGGTGTCGTTTGAGACGCAGTCGAGCAGCGTGCCCTTGTTCCAGGACAGGCCTGCACCGTCGCCGCGGATGAAGAGGGCGTTGCCAAAGCCGACATCGACCTTGGCCGTGATCGCGACGCGGATTCCCTTCGGTCTGGCGGCGGCTGCGGGCACGACGGGAGCCGGGGCGGCCGGCTTCCTGATCTTGGGCGCGATGGTGGATTTGCGCGCTGGGGCATGCGCAGTGAGCTTGGTCGCCGGGGCGGGCGTCTTTTCTGTCTTGGTGTTCTTTTTCATATGAGACGATGGATTACCCTGGGTACAATCAGCCCCACGGACTCGTGGAAACGGTAGCATTTGCAACGCCAAAACGCAAAAGCCCGGGAAATTTCCGGGTCCGCCACCCGTTTGCCATTACTTCGTCACATCCTAACCCGGTGGCGTCACCTCACCTGCAGCGTGTCGCCCTCAAATTGCAGCCCGAGCGAGGGGATTGAGACCGCCTTGCGGCCGCCATCCCTGCGGACCGTCCCGGCAACCCAGGCGTCGTAGCCGGTCGCGCGCGCGGCTTCGAGCGCGGCGCCGGCGGCGCCCGGCGCCACGTAGACCGCAAACCCGATCCCCATGTTGAACGTCGCATACGCCTCCCTCGGGTCGACCGGGCCCGCCTCCATGAGGAACCTGAAGATCGCGGGCTGCGGGCGCGGGTCCGTGATCTCGTAGACGAAGGGCTCCTCGAGCCTCATCAGCTTGCGCCAGCCGTGGCCCGTCACGTGGGCGGCGTAGTTGATCCGCACGCCCCGGCGCTGGCACTCCCTGACGAACGCGACGTAGAGCGTCGACGGGGACAGCAGGGCCTCGCCGAGCGTGGCGCCGCCCTCGATGCGGGTGGAATAGCGCCCCGGCAGGCTCTCGGCGATCTTCCGGCAGAGCGTGAGCCCGTTGGTCTGCACGCCGGAGGAGGCAAGGAAGACGATGGCGTCGCCGTCGCGGACATCGCCCACGATCCGCAGGGACTTGGGCGAGATCCTCCCGATGGCCGAGCCGGCGAGGACGATCGCGCTCGGCTCGATGAGGCCGCGCAGCGCGGGCGTCTCCCCCCCGCCCCACACGGCGCCGGCGGAGCGGCATCCCTCGGCGAAGCCCGTCACGAGCTCCCGGGACCTGTTCTCGTCGGAGAACCAGTCCGAGCTCCCCACCGCCGCGTGCATCGCGACCGCGATCGGCAGCGCCCCGCAGGTGACCAGGTCGTTCGCGATCGTGGCCACCGTGTCGATCCCGATCGCCCGGTAATGGCATCGGCCGCTCTCGGCCTGCACGGCGTCCGCGACGAGGTTCTTCGTCCCCAGCCCCTCCTCGACGTGCGCCAGGAACTGGTCGCCGGCCTCGATCAGGTAGGCGCTCTCGCCCCGGACCGTGGCGGGCTCCCTGAATCCGTGGCCGGCCAGCAGGTCGGTCGTCGTCAGCGCCGCCTTCTGGCAGGCCCGCTTGAAGGCGTCGAGCGGGCCGTACCTGACCCCGGAGGATTCGTAGGAGAGCGACATGGTCGCGGCTAGTAGGAGCGTCCCTCGTACTTCTCGAAATAGTTCACATAGGCCTGGTTTACGACCCGGTAGCCGCCCGGTGTCGGATAATGGCCCGAGAAGTACCAGTCGCCCGTGTGGTTCGGGACGGCGCCGCGGAGGTTCTCGATCGTCTGGAAGATGATCTCGATCTCGCCCTTCCACTCGATCTTCGGGGGTCTCACCAGGCTAGAGATACGCGCCGAGATCTCCTCCGCCGTGAACGGCTCGTAGAGCCTGCGCACGTGGTTGACCGTCCCCTTCTTCGCGACCTCCTGACGGCACGCCCGGTAGACGTCCGAGAGCAGCTCCGAGCGCCCGCTCCCCTTCAGCAGGTCGACGACGGCCTCGAACGCGACGAACTTCCCGATCTCCGACATGTCGATGCCGTAACAGTCGGGGTAGCGGATCTGCGGCGCCGTGGAGACGATGATGATCTTGCGCGGGTTGAGCCGCGCGAGGATCCGCAGGATCGAGCGCCTGAGCGTCGTCCCCCGCACGATGGAGTCGTCCACGCACACCAGGTTGTCCACGCCGGCGCGCACGGACCCGTAGGTGATGTCGTACACGTGGCTCGCGAGCTGGTTGCGCATGGACTCCTGGCCGATGAACGTCCGGATCTTGATGTCCTTGCTGACGACCTTCTCCCCGTGCGGCCAGTTCCTGAGGACGAGCTCGTCGACGAGCGCCTCGGTGAGCGTGCCCTCGCGGCTCGCCTTCAGGATGGCCTCCTTCACCTCGGCCCGCCGGATCGACCGCAGCGCCGACATGAGCCCGTAGTACGCGACCTCCGCCGTGTTGGGGATGAAGCTGAGGACCGTGTCGGCCCAGTTGTGGTCGATCGCCTTGATCACCTGCGGGGCCAGCCTGCCGCCGAGGGCCTGGCGCTCGCGGTAGATGTCGATGTCGTTTCCCCGGGAGAAGTAGATGCGCTCGAACGAGCACGACGCCCGAGCGAGCGCCGGCGTGAAGGACTGCTCCGAGATCGTGCCGCGGCGCTTGATCACGACCGCGTGGCCCGGCTGGACCTCCTTCACCTCGGCCGCCGCCAGGTCGAACACGGTCATGAGGGGGGCCCTTTCCGATGCGAAGGCGACAACCTCGTCGTTCTGGAACCAGTGGCAGGGCCGGATGCCCGACGGGTCGCGCGCGACAAACGCGTCGCCGTTGCCGACAAGGCCGCAGAGGACGTAGCCGCCGTCCCAGTTCTTGGAGGCCCGGGACAGGACCCGCGTGAGGTCGAGCTCCTCGCTTATCCTGCGGGACAGCTCCGCGCCGGTCATGTCGCGGGTCCTCAGGTACCGGTAGATGTCCTCGTGCTCCTCATCGAGGAAGAAGCCGATCTTCTCGAGTATCGCCTGCGTGTCCGTGGCGAACACGGGGTGCTGGCCGATGCCGATCAGCGACTGGTTCAGCTCCGCCGTGTTCGTCAGGTTGAAGTTCCCGCAGAGGGCGAGGTTGCGCGTGGCCCACGGGCTGCGCCGGAAATACGGGTGGCAGGCGCTCAGGTTGTACCCGCCGCTGGTGCCGTAGCGCAGGTGGCCGAGGAAGAGCTCGCCGCCGAAGTCGAAGTGCTTCT
>CAYQOH010000236.1:0-4604 GCA_964419075.1 uncultured Opitutaceae bacterium
AGCAGTGCCCCATCGCCATCGTGATCACCGACGCCGACGGCAGGACCCAGTACGCGAACCCCAAGTTCAACGAGGCGTCGGGCCACACGCTCGAGGAGTGCCTGGAGAACGACGTCCACGTCCTTCGGGAGGGCCATCCCGACGAGGAGTCGTACCGCAGGTTCATGGCCACCGTGAAGGCAGGGCACGAGTGGCAGGGCGAGCTCGCTAGGGTGCGGCCGGACGGCAAGAAGATATGGGAGTCCGTTCAGGTGTCCTGCATCCGTAATGCGGCCTGCGAGATCACCAACCTGCTCTGCCTTCGCGAGGACATCACCGAGCGAAAGCGGCTCGAGGAGGAGCTCCGCCAGTCCCAGAAGATGGAGAGCCTGGGGGAGATTGCCGGCGGCATCGCGCATGACTTCAACAACCTGCTCGCCGTGATCAACGGCTACGCCGAGCTGACCACCCTTCATCCGAACAACCCGGCGCTGTTGCAGAAGAGCCTGCGGGAGATCAAGCGGGCCTCGCAGCGGGCGACCGGCCTCGTCCGGCAGATCCTCACGTTCAGCCGCAAGGCGCAGGTCCATTTCGCGCCGGTCGACATGAACCAGCTGATCCGGGACCTGACCGCGCTCCTGTCCGAGACCTTCCCAAGGAAGGTCTCGTTCAACATCTCCCTCCTCGACGGGCTGCCGATGCTGCTTGCCGACCAGAACCAGCTCCAGCAGGTCGTGCTCAACCTCTTCGTGAACGCGCGGGATGCGATGCCGGAGGGCGGCATGATCTCGGTGACAACCAGCGTGGTCAGCGGGCAGGCGCTCGCCAGCAGCGGCGCCGACCGAGAGAAGAACTACGTGTGCCTCCTGGTGAGCGACACCGGGATCGGCATGCCCGCCGAGGTCAAGGCACGAATCTTTGAACCGTTCTTCACGACCAAGCTCGGGAGCGGCGGAACGGGGCTCGGCCTTGCCGTCGTCTACGGGATCATCGCCAGCCACCACGGCTTCATCGAGGTGGACAGCGCGCCCGGTTCCGGAAGCACGTTCAGGATCCTGCTGCCTTCCGGCGGGACGGGGGCGGTGGCCACCGCCCCCTCCGAGCTCAGCTCGTTTCCCGACGGAACCGAGACCCTCCTCATCGTGGACGACGAGGATGCGCTCCGGCACATCCTCAGGACCGCATTCACGACCAAGGGCTACAGCGTCGTCAGCGCGTGCAACGGCCTGGAGGCGATCGAGATCCTCGGCGACCCCGCGCACACGATCCATGCGGTGCTTCTGGACATCAACATGCCGGGGGCGTCCGGCGTCGACGTCCTGAAGTCCATCAAGGCGACCCGCGCGGACCTGCCGGTGCTCATCATCAGCGGGCACATCAACGCTGAAACGCGCAACATCCTTGAGCACCTGGGACAAACCGACGTCGTCTCTAAGCCCTACCGGCTCGACGAGCTCGGCAGGCGCCTCCGCAACATGCTCGGGGAGAGCCCCGTAGCCAAGGCCCGCGCCTGATTCAGCCGTTTGGCTTCAGGCGGGAAAAACGAGGGAATGCCCTTTAGTATCGGTCCTGGGGGCCGATTGTCTAGGCGGGCACGTTAGGGAGAACGATCATGACTACCGGAACTATCTATGAATTTCCGCGCGAACAAGCCATCCATGGTGCGTCTGCGCAAGGTGTGGTACTACTGCTGTTTCGGCTTTGCGCCCGCACTCGCGGGCAAGACCATAGAGCGCTACTATGCCGACGCGGCCAAGGAGGCGGCGCCCACCGAGCTCGAGCAGCTGGGACCGTCCCATCCGTACCTGATGGTAATCGGGTCGCCGCCCCTTCGCTTCCAGGAGCCATCCCTTCCGCTCGGTTCGATGGAGCAGACGCCCGTTGCCCTGCCGCCCAACCCGGCGACCGTTCCGAAACCCGTCTCCGCGCGATCGACCGGCGCGCCGCCGCCCCCAGTCAAGCCATCGGCACCCGGCGGACCGAAGCCCAATTCGGCACCAGGCGACACCATCACGTCCGCCGGACAGCCCGCCGGCCACGACCAGGTCCTGCCGAGCATCATTCCAGACGAGATGCGGCCGAGGGTGAGGCCGGAGGAATTCCTGCCCTTCTTTCAGCTGCCGGGCTCGGGCCAACAGGACGCGCCCGCGCCTGAGGCGCCCTCCACGCTCCCGCCGAGCTCAGCCACCTACCGGAAAGAATGAATAGACGTTGCTGGACGACCTGCGCACTTGCTCTTCTGCTTGGGCCGTCCGCGCTGCCCGGGGCGGGCCCCCAGGGCGCAGGCTCGCCGCCGGCCGTCCAGGTGGTGCCGGTCTCGGAGGGGCGTCGGCTGCTCAACGCCGGCACCAACTTCACCGACCGCGGAGATTCTTCGGCGGCGGAATCGGCCTTCAGGCAGGTCCTCAACGGAACCGGCTTCTCCATGGCCGAACAGGCGTCGGCGCTCCTCGGCCTCGCGCGCAACTACCGCAAGGCGGGGGCGCCCACCAAGGCGGCCGCGATCTACGAGAAGTTCATAAAGGAATTCCCAAGCGACGACCGCCTGCCTGACGCGATCCTGGACCTCGGAAGGACCTACCGCTCCATGAGCGTGAACAAGCTGGCGCTGAATCGCTTCTACTCGGTCATCAACACGACCCTGAAACTTCCCCAGAAGGGCTTCGAGCATTACCAGAGCCTCGCGCGGACGGCCGAGTACGAGATCGCGGAGACCTACTACGAGGACGGCGACTACGAGCTGGCGGGGCGGTATTTCAGCCGGCTGCAGCTCCTCGACCTGTCCGCGAATGACCGGGCGCGGGCGAGCTTCATGGCCGCCCATTCCCAGATCCTCGCCGGGGACCTCGAGGGCGGCTCGAAGTCCCTCCACTCATTTCTCGAGACCTGGCCGGACGACGAGAACGTGCCCGAGGCCCGCTATCTCCTTGCGTCCACGCTGAGGAAGCTCAATCGGCCCCAGGAGGCCCTATCGACGGTCATGGACCTCCTGCGCCAGGAGAAGCGCCTCGACGGCACCGACCCCCAGACCTGGAACTACTGGCAGCGGCGCACCGGCAATCTGCTCGCCAACGACTTCTTCCAGGGCGGCGACATGATGAGCGCGCTGGCGATCTACAAGAGCATGATGAACCTCGGCACCGGCCCGGATTGGCAATTTCCGGTGCTCTATCAGGTGGCCCTGTGCCAGGAGCGCCTGTTTGACTTCAAGGAGTCGTCCGCCGGTTATTCGAAGATCGTCGCCGGGGTCTCGGCACAGCCCTCGCCGTCCCCTGAAATGACCGAACTTGCGCAGATGTCCTCCTGGCGTCTAAGTCACATTGAGTGGCTTCAAAGCACCGATGCCAGGCTGGCCGGCTTCGTCAGCGTCTCAGGCGACCCTTCGACCCCGCACGCCAAGGCGCCGGCCGGGGCCACGCCTAGCACCCGCGCGCCATGAACACCAAAGATGCGATTCAACAGCACCGCCAGATTTGCGACGAGCTCTACGAACTCGCGCTTGAGGAGAACCGGTTCCTGCAGGAGAACAAGCGGCCGCCGGATGCCGCCCTGCTCGAACGCAAGCGCGCGGCCCTCGGCAGACTGGACGCCGCCATCGCCGCCCTGCGCGCGAACCCGTCGCGGGACACGCGAGACCCCGCCCAGCGCACGGCGCTTGAGAAGACGCAGACCCGCATCATGCAGATCCTCCAGGTCGACCGGGAGAACGAGCAGCTTCTCACGCGCTACAGCCTGAGCCGGGGGACCGTTCCCCAGGCCCAGCCCCCGGAGCGCGGCCGCCTGCAAAGCATCTACGAGCGAGCGTCGCGGCCGGATAGGCCCGTCTGAGGCGCCCCAAGGCCCGGTCCGGCGGGTCGGGCGGCCATGCCGTGCGCTCAGCGCGCGCCCTCAAGGGAGCCCTCCGGGCGACTGCACGGGTATCCCCTAAAGCGGGTTCCCTAGGAGTCGATATTCCCCCCGGATGAGCGTCGTCCCCATAACGACCGACGATATGCTGCGTGTCGCCAATACGCTGCTTCCTGGACCGCAGCTGCTGGTCCAGCTTGGCGGCTTGCTTCAGAATTCCTCGATCGACCTGGGCGAGGTCACCAGCCGGGTCAAGAGGGACCCCGCGCTCACCGCAAGGCTCATACGCACGGCCAACAGCGCCGCGTTCGCCGAAATGGAGCCCGTCGCCTCCGTGGAGGACGCGGTCGCCCTGATCGGGTTCAGGGAGGTGCACCGGATCGTCGGCTTCGTCATGCTCGAGAAGATCGGGGACGAGAACCTCCCGTCCTACGGCATCTCCTCCCGGCAGTTCAGGGAGAACTCGCTCTTCTCCGCGCTGCTCATGGAGGAGCTGGCCGCCGGCACGCAGGAGGATCCGCGGTCCTGCTACGCCGTCGGGCTCCTTCGCTCCATAGGGAAGGTCTGCTTGGACCGGCTGGCCCGCGACTGCCAGGGCGGTGAGCTTCCCCGGCTCAGCGACAACCTGGGCCTCGCCGACTGGGAGGACATCGTCTTCGGGATCTCGAGCAACGGGGCCGCCGCCACGATCCTTCGCGCGTGGCGGTTCCCCGACAGCTTCACGGCCGCCATCAACGACCACTACAAGCCGGAGGCGCAGCACGATCCCCTGACCCACC
>CAYQOH010000237.1:0-4562 GCA_964419075.1 uncultured Opitutaceae bacterium
CTCTTCAACGCCAAGAAGTTCCTGGCCTTCCAGCTGGCGAAGCTCCTCGACATGCTGCAGAACCCCACGCGCGCGGTCCACCAGGGCCTGCGCCAGTCGATGGCGACCACGCTCGCCAAGGGCCCCTATCCGACCTTCGACAACGTCGCGGCGATCTTCTCCGCCAACCCGGTGATCACACGCACGGCGACCTACATCTTCGCGTGCACCGAGTGGATCGACGACGCCTTCCAGGGCCGCGAGTTCCTGCACGAGATCTATTCACGGCTGCTCAACCCCACCTCGATCTCGCTTGCCAACCACATCGTCGACGTCGAGGCGGGCGCGATGTCCGGGGAGTACCTCGCCTGGAACTTCAACTCGGGCATGGCCGCCATCGACGGCATCCTCTCCCACCTGGTCGGGTACGAGGACGTCGTCCTGGCGTCGCGCAACGTGTACGGGGGCACCTATCAGCTCCTCCACGACTGGTACGCCAAGCGGGCAAACCTGAACGTGGGCGTGGAGTTCTTCGACGGCGTGCACGCCGCCGACTTCGAGGCGGCGCTTGCCGCAGTGAGGGGAAAGTATGCGGGTCGCCTGCGCGCGGGTCGCGGGGTCTACGTGCTCCTGGAGAGCCCGTGCAACCCCCACGGCGTCTTCCTCGACGTGCCGGCGATCTGCCGCTCGGCCCACGCCGCCGGGCTGACCGTGATGCTCGACGCGACCGTAGGCACGCCGTTCCTGGTGCGGCCGCTGCAGCGCAAGGACGCCGCGGAGCGGCCGGACTACGTCATCCACAGCTACACGAAGGACCTCGTGGGCGACGGGAACACCACGGCGGGCGTCGTCATCGGGCGCAACGCCGACATGTTCCTGCCGAAGGGGGAGCCCGGCTGGGACACCACGCTTTTCTGGAACGTCTACTATGTGAAAGGGGCGTTCCTGGACGCCGACAAGGCGTTCGAGGTGCTCTCCGGCATGAAGACGCTCGAGATGCGGGTCCTCAAGAAGTGCATCAACACGGCGGTCCTCGGCCGGTGGTTATCGGCCCACCCGCTCATCAGCGTGAGCGGCCCCGCCAACCCCGGGGACGCGAACCGCGAGGTGTGCGACCGCATCTCGTACCTCGGCCTTCCGGCCCCGCTCTTCACGATCGACTTCGAGCGGGCCGGACTCGACCGGATGACCTTCGAGCGGTTCTTCGACAGCCTGTCGCCGATGTTCGGGCACATGGTCACGCTCGGCCAGAACAACACGGTCGTGCTCTGCCCCGCGCTGACGTCCCACAGCGAGCTCGGCCCCGAGGCGCTGCTGGCCTCGGGGATCTCGCCGACGACCATAAGGGTCTCCGTGGGCGACGAGGAGCCGCGCGAGCTGATCGCCGGCTTCCTGACGACCGTGCGCCTCGCCATCGACCCCGCACGGCCCGGGTTCAGCGGGCAGTTCCCGGACGGGGAAGCCATCGACACCTTGTGCGACGAGACCTACCTGGACATCCACCGGCGCCACGCGGCGGCGGGGCCGCGGTTCGCCGCGTGCCTCGAGGCGAGGGGATGAGGCCGCGCAGCGCGCCGGCCCGGGGCCCTTGACTCCCGCTCAAGGCTCCGCTCACTGGGGCTATGATGCGCGCCCGCGCCCCGATCCTCATCGCAGCAGCCCTGGCCTCGGCGGCCGCGGCCGGGGACCCGCCCCCGGCGCCGCGCGGCGCGCCGGACGCCGAGATCCAGGAGCTGGTCGGCGCGGTCTCCGCGGAGCGGATCCAGCGCTCGATCTTCGTCCTCGCGAGCTTCAAGACGCGCCACACGCTCTCCGACCCGCTGCCGAGCGGCGACGGGATCGGCGGGGCGGCGTCCTGGATCCGCGCTGAATTCGAACGGGCCTCGAAGGAGGGCGGGGGCCGCCTCAAGGTCGAGGTCGACACCTTCGAGCAGCCCCCGGCCCCTCCCCGGATCCTGCAGCCGGTCGCGATCACGAACCTTGTCGCGACCCTTCCCGGCACGGATCCGGACTCCGGAAGGACGCTGGTCGTCAGCGGCCACTATGACTCCATGCCGACGAGCGTCCTCGACGCGACGAGCGCCGCGCCGGGGGCCGACGACGACGCCTCCGGCACCGCCGCCGTGCTCGAGCTTGCGCACGTCATGGCGCACTACCGGTTCCCGGCCACGATCGTCTTCCTCGCGGTCGCGGGCGAGGAGCAGGGGCTGCACGGCTCGACCCACTGGGCGCAGGCCGCGAAGGACCGGGGCGCGGACATCGAGGCGATGCTCGACAACGACATCATCGGCAGCAGCCGCTCGGCCGACGGGGTGGTCGACCGCGGCACGGTCCGGCTCTTCGCGCAGGGCGTCCCGCCCTCCGCCTCCCTCGACGACCGCCTTCTCGCCCAGATCCGGGCGGGAGGAGAGAATGACACGGCGCCGCGCGAACTCGCCCGGGCGATCCGCGACATCGCCGGGCTGTACGTCCCGTCGATCACGGTGCGGGTGATCTACCGGTCAGACCGGTACCTGCGGGGGGGAGACCACCTGCCGTTCCTCGAGCGGGGGTACCCCGCCGTGAGGTTCACCGAGCCGGCCGAGGATTTCCGGAGGCAGCACCAGGACGTCCGCGAGGAGAAGGGGATTCAGTACGGCGACACCCCGGACCACGTGGACTTCGGCTACACGGCCGACGTCGCCCGCGTCAACGCGGCGGCGCTCGCGGTGCTTGCCCGGGCGCCGGCCCCGCCGACCGAGGTGCAGATCGAGGCGGCCCGGCTGGAAAACGACACGACGCTCCGCTGGGCCCCCGGCCCGGAGGCGTACCTCGCGGGCCACCGCGTCGTCTGGCGCGAGACGACCGCCCCCTTCTGGGAGCATTCCCTTGACGTGGCAAAGGGTGTGAACCGCGTCACGGTGCCGGGCGTCTCCAAGGACAATGTCGTCTTTGGCGTCGAGGCCTTCGACGCCGCGGGGCATGTAAGCCCGGCCGTGTTTCCGTCGGCGCGACGGACGCTGTGATGGACCGTTGCATGACGCCGGCGGATGCTGCCAGCCTCGGGGCGATGACCATCGAGGTGGTTCCGAACCCGCCGCTCGCCGCCGACCTCTCGCGGCTTTGCGCCCTTCTCGCGGCGTGCGTTCGCGCAGGGGCCTCCGTCGGCTTCATGGAGCCCCTCGCCCCGGGCGAAGTCGAGGCCTACTGGCAGACGGCCCTGCGCGGGGCGGCGGAGGGGGGCCGCCTCATCCTGGTCGCCCGGGAGGCGCCCGGGGGAGCCGTCGCGGGAAGCGCCCAGCTGGCGCTCGAGTCGAGAGCCAACGGCCGGCACCGGGCCGAGGTCCAGAAGGTGATGGTGTTTCCGGGGCTCCGAAGGCGGGGCATCGCGGCGGCGCTCATGGCTGCGGTGGAGGCGGAGGCCAGGGCAAGGAAGGTGAGCCTTCTCTTCCTGGACACGAGCGACGGCAGGGGCGGGGCCCGGGAATTCTACGCGGCGATCGGGTACACCTACGTCGGGGGCATCCCCGGCTATGCGCGGGATCCCGACGGGACGCCCGCAAGGAATGCGATCTACTACAAGGCGCTGACGTGAGCGACGAGCGGCAACAGGACTTCTTCGGGCAGCTCACGCCGGCGCACGGCGTGCATCTGGCACCGCCCCCGGGCGGGGGCGGGCCGAGGCAGGAGATCGTGTTCAGGCGCAGCGCGAGCGCCAGGAGCTACCGGCTCTCGCTCGGCCGGGACGGCGTCGCCGTGGCGACGATCCCGGCGCGCGGATCGGAGCGCGAGGCGGTGCGGTTCGTCGAGCTTAACGGCGAGTGGCTCGAGCGGGCCCGCGAGCGCCAGCGGCGCAGGCCGCGCGCCGCCGACGTCTGGGTGGTCGGCACGACAGTCCTCTGGCGCGGGGAGCTTGCCGAGATCCGCCCGGCGGCCGCGGGCGCGAGGCCCTCGGTCTGCCTGGGCGCCGACGTCTTCCGCGTGCCGAGGCTGGAGGGGGACCTGAGGCCCCTGCTCGAGGCGCGCTTCGCGCGCCTGGCGAAGATCGAGATTCCCGCCCGGGCGTGGGAGCTCGCGGCGCAGACGAGGATGAATGTCACCCGCGTCTCGGTCCGCGACCAGCGTTCGCGGTGGGGCTCCTGCACGGCCGCAGGGGTCATCTCGCTCAACTGGAGGCTGATCCTGACGCCCGAGGTCGTGCGGGACTACATCATCCTCCACGAGCTCATGCACCTGAGGGAGATGAACCACTCCGCCAGGTTCTGGGCCTGCGTGGAGGAGGTCTTTCCCCGGTGGCGCGAGGCCGAGGCCTGGATCAAGCGCAATGGCGGATACGCGGGGCTGTAGAGGAACACCGGGGATCGCGGGGTGTCGTAGAGGCGAGCCTCGGCTCGCGCATGCCAAATAAAACAGAGAAGCCGGCGGCTCCCGGGCGGGCTCCGCCGAAACGCCCCGCACCCGCGGCGGCCGCGGGCCGCCGGATGGCGCGTTCGCTCGCCCGCGCCACGCTCCTCACCGCGGGCATCGCAGCCGTGCGCTTCTCGACGCCCGAGATGGACCCGAGGTTCGAGATGTTCGACCGGACGCTCGTGGACAGGCTCGAG
>CAYQOH010000238.1:0-4554 GCA_964419075.1 uncultured Opitutaceae bacterium
AGCTCGGCACGTCGCTCGGGCCGTCGGCGATGTAGATCATGTTCTGGAACGGGATCCGCCGGTCCTCGGCCGCGACCCTCGAGTTCACGTCGATCGCGGGGTTCTTGTTCGTGCCCTTGTTGATCTCAAAGAGCGCGCGGGTCTTCGTCGTGTTGTCGATGACCGTCCCGATCTGGGCGATCTCGGCCTCGGCGGAGAGCTCAAGCTCCTTCTGCTGGAGGAAGCCCGGCTGCAGCGGGTTCTCGATGAACTCGCAGCCCCAGATTCCCTCGACGTGCGGCGCGATCGCGCTGCCGCGGATCATCTGGGCGAGCCCGGTGCTGACGACATAGTGCTCCAGGCGGATGTCGTGCTTGCGGTACTCCTGCTTGTCCGCAACCCAGGCCTTGGACGCCTCGAAGAATCCGGGAAGACCCGGGTAGAAGCGGATCTCGGCGCCGCTCTTCTGCAGGATGACGTTGTTGAGCCCGCCCATGCGGCCCGACAGGACGTAGGTGAGCAGGTGGTTCAGGTAGCTGATCTCGCCCGACAGCGTGTAGCCGCGCCGGCGGTAGTTCTCCACGAGCGCGTTCGTCTCAGCCCAGAACGTGGCCTCGTCGACGCCGTACCGGCGGAAGAGGGGCGACTGCATGTATTCCGGGATTAAGGTCTTGTCGAAATCCCAGATGCAGGCGATAATGTTCTGTGTGAAGAGCGTCGCGGCCATGCGGTGCGTGAGGCTGCATGCTAGGCCTCCGGTCGCGGCCCGCGCAATTCGCAAATAGCAGCCATGGACGCCCTTCCCGATATTTCGCCCTTTCAGCGCCGCCTCGAGGAACTCGACGCGCAGATGGCGGAGCCGTCGTTCTACGCGAACCAGCGCCGGGCGGCCGAGGTGACCCGCGAGCAGCAGAAGCTGCGCAGGATGGTGGAGGACCACAGGTCCTACGGGCAGGCGGTGCGCGAGCTCCACGATGCCGTGGCGATGGCCGCCGAGGCGTCGGGCGGGGCCGAGCTCCGCGAGCTTGCGAATGCCGAGATCCCCGGGCTCGAACGCCGGGCGCGCGAGCTGCGCGAGGCCGTGCTTCTCGCGATGATCCCGCCGGAGCCGTCCGACTCGCGCAACACGGTGATGGAGATCCGGGCCGGGACGGGCGGCGAGGAGGCCGCGCTCTTCGCGGCCGAGCTGGCGCGATGCTACCAGAGGTACGCCGACACCCAGGGCTGGAAGGTGCAGCCGATGAACAGCAGCTATTCCGAGCGGGGCGGGCTAAGGGACGTCGGGTTCCTCATCTCCGGCACGGACGTGTACAAGCGCCTGAAGTGGGAGAGCGGCGTGCACCGGGTGCAGCGGGTGCCGGTGACCGAGGCGAGCGGGCGCATCCACACCTCCACGGTGACGGTGGCGGTGCTTCCCGAGGCGGAGGAGGTCGACATCCAGATCAACCCCCAGGACCTCGAGATCACGGTCTGCCGCGCGAGCGGCCCAGGAGGGCAGGGAGTCAACACGACCGACTCGGCGGTCCAGATCCTCCACAAGCCGTCGGGCCTCATCGTGCAGTGCGCCGACGAGCGCTCCCAGATCAAGAACAAGGCGAGCGCGCTCACCGTCCTGCGGTCGCGCCTGCTTAAGCTCAAGGAGGACGAGGAGAAGGCGAAGTACGCCGCCGAGCGCCGCAGCCAGATCGGTTCCGGCGACCGCAGCGAGCGGATCAGGACCTACAATTTTCCCCAGAACCGGGTGACCGACCACAGGATAGGATTCACCCTCCACGGCCTCCCCCAGGTCATGGAGGGGGCGATCGGGCCGCTGATCGACGCGCTGCAGCAGGCCCACCACGACGAGCGGCTGGCCGCGCTCGAGGGCCGCTCGTTCGAGCTCGTGAGGCCGTCCGCAGAGCTCGGCTGAGGCGCGCCGCCGCCCCAATACGGAAGAGAAGCGCCCGTCCATGCTCAATGTCATCGAGGTCGTCAAGAAGACCTCCGAGTTCTTCGCCTCCAAGGGTGTCGAGTCGCCCCGGCTGAACGCCGAGCTGATCGTCGGCCACGCGCTCGGGCTCGCCCGGATGAGCCTCTACATCAATTTTGAGCGCCCGGTGACCGAGGCGGAGCTGGCGGTGATCCGCGAGCTGGTGCGCCGGCGCGGGAAGCGCGAGCCCCTCCAGTACGTCATCGGCTTCGCTGAGTTCTCCGGGCTGAGGCTCAAGACCGACAGGCGGGCGCTCATTCCACGCCCCGAGACCGAGCTCCTCGTGGAGACGCTCGGCGCGCGGTGCGCGCCCACGCCGGCGCGCGTCCTCGACCTCGGCACGGGCTGCGGGGCGATAGCGCTCGGCCTCGCCAGGCTCTTCCCCGGGGCAAGGGTGACGGCCGTCGACTCGAGCGCCGACGCGTTGGCGCTCGCCAGCGAGAACGCGCAGGCGGCCGGGCTTGCCGACCGGGTGAGCCTCGTCGAGTCGAGCTGGTTTGACAGGCTGCCCGCGGGTGAGACGTACGACCTCGTGGTGTCCAACCCCCCGTACCTGTCCGCAGCCGAGGTGGCGGCCGCGGCCCCGGAGGTCCGCGACCACGAGCCCATGGCGTCGCTGGTCTCTGGGGCGGAGGGGTTCGAGGACGTCGGCAGGATCATCGCCGGCTCCCCGGGTGTCCTTGCCCCCGGGGGCTTGCTCGCCCTCGAGACCGGGACCGCGCACCATGGCCGTGCGGCCGCCTCGGCGCGTGAGGCCGGCTTCTCGCGCACCGAGTCCTTGAGGGACCTTGCGGGCAGGGACCGGTTCTTCCTGGCCTGGCGCTGACCCGGGGCTCAGCCCTTCGCGACCGCCGTAAGCGGGGCGTGGTTGCTTGCCCAGTACTCGTGGTTGTTGCCGAGCTCGATGGCGTCCTCAACGACCCTCAGGGTCTCGCGAAGCGACACGTCCACCTTCCCGTAGGCGTCGGCGTTGGCATCCTCCTCGAGATCGGCCACGTCGTCATCGGCGCCCGGGTCCCCGGGTTCGCCCTTCTTGGCCGCGTCGGCGTCCTTGGGGGCCGGCTTCGGCGCCGCGATCTTCGGGGGAAGCGGCGGCCCCAGCCTGAACTCCTTGAAGGCGTAGTCCGCCTTCGCCAGACGGTCGCGCTCCGCCTTGTTCTCCTTGCGGAAGGCGTCGTCGGCGACCTTCTGCCGGCGGCGCTCCTCCAGATTGAGCGACACGAGCTTCTCGGCCTGGCGCCCCTTGAACCACTCGACGTACTTCCTCACGTAACCGAATTCGTCCAGCCGCGCCTGTCGGGCGGCGCTGCCCTGCTGCAGGACGGCGAGCAGTTTCGGCTCTATCGGGGAACCGTTGAAGTCGCTGGTCTTGATCTTGTCCCAGACCAGGGCATGCGGCAGATCGGACTCGCCGATCGGTAGGAACTCGTCAACCGACGGAAGCACGATGTCGGACGACACGCCCCTCAGCTGGGTTGAGGACCCGTCGGGAAGGTAGAACTTCTGAATGGTGATTTTCGCGGCGCCCGTCTTCGCGGGGGAGCGCTGCAGCTCGCGGGAGATCCTCTTCATCTCGAAGGTCGCCTGGACCGTGCCCTTGCCGTGGGTCGAGCTATCGCCGACGACAACCGCCCGCCCGTAGTCCTTGAGCGCCCCGGCGACAATCTCCGAGGCCGATGCGCTGAACCGGTCGACGAGCACCGCCATGGGGCCGTCGTAGCAGAGACTCTCGGCCTTGTCCGAGTCGATCTGGACGTCGCCCTCGTAGCCCTTCACCTGGACCACGGGCCCCTTGTGGATGAAGAGGCCGGCGAGCTCGATCGCCTCGCTCAGGTATCCTCCGCCGTTGTGGCGAAGGTCGAGGACGAGGCCCTTGATGCCGGCCTGCTTGAGCTGCGAGACCAGCTTGGCGACGTCGGCGCTCGCGCTCATCCGGTCGTTGTCGGTGTCGCCCTCCTCCGACGGACCGTAGAAGGCCGGCAGCGTCACGACGCCCAGCGCCTGGGGCTTGCCGTCGGCGCCCGGAACCTGGAAGACGGCCGCGCGGGCACGCGCGGACTCGAGCTTCACGACGTCGCGGGTGATCGAGATCACCTTGCGCACGGAGCTGTCCGTCGCCTCGGAGGGCTGGACGATGAGCCGAACGACCGTGCCCTTCCCGCCGCGAATCTGGTCGACGATCTTGCGGAGCTTCATCCCGATGATCTCGACCGGCTCGGCATTCCCCTGCGCAACGGCGATGATCTTGTCGTTGGGCTTGAGCAGGCGGCCCAGATCCGCGGGCCCGCCCGGAACGATCTCCTTGACGACGCAGACATCCTCCTCAAGCCCGAGCATGGCGCCGATGCCAACGAGCTCGAGCTTCATTTGGATGCCGAAGTCCTCGTAGGTGTCCGCGGAGAAATACGTGGAATGCGGGTCGTAGAGGCCGGCGATCGAGGTCAGGAACGTCTCCGCCAGCTCGCTGCCCTCGGTCTCCCCGACGTTCTTGAGCATCCGCTCGTAACGCTTGCGCACGGTGTCGCGGGCCCCGTCCAGCGTCTTCTTGTTCAGGAGCTCCTCGAGCATCTCGAACTTCAGGCGCTTCCTCCAGAGCTCGTCCGCCT
>CAYQOH010000239.1:0-4544 GCA_964419075.1 uncultured Opitutaceae bacterium
CCAGCATGAGCATCCGGAGCCCGCAGTGGGCCTCGTCCGGGCAGGTGCAGGGCTCGTAGGCCGTCTGGGACACGCACCGGATCGGTGCCAGCGGGCCGTCGATCAGCCGCACGACCTCGCCGATGAGGATCTTGTTCGCGGGCCGGGCCAGCCGGTAGCCCCCGAACTTCCCCCGCTCGCTCTCCACGATGCCGGCCTCCTTCAGCGCCTGCAGGATCTGCTCCAGGAACTTGACCGGCAGCTGCTCGCTCTCCGCCAGCTCCGAGACCTGGACGAGCTTGCGCTTCATCTCGACCGCGATTCCAAGATTGATGAGGGATCGGAGCGCGTACTCGCCTTTCTTGGAAAGCTTCATGGGAGGTATGGTTTCAATCTACATTAATTAAGTATGATTTAACACAAGCCCTTTCGTCCCCCTTGCGTCATAAATCCACGCGGACGCCAGGGCAGCCCCTATTCCAATAAGCCGTTGGCGAGGCTAGAACTTGTAAATCTCAGCCAGCGCGGTGCCCGTGGTGCCCGTGGCCCCCGAGACTTCGGCCGTGTACTGTCCCGGGGGAAGCGTGACCACCATGGCGCAGTCGGCGAGCCCGGCCGTCAGGGCAAAGGCGCCCACGGCGCTCATGTCGGCGGCCGTCGCCTGGCGTACGCTCGCGCCCGCGGGCAAGGTGCCCACCACGGGAGTGTTGCCCCAGCCGGTGTTGGTCGCCACGACGCTGCCGTTGCTCAGGTTCTGCACCGACAGGACGGGCGCGGCGAGGGTCCCGGTGAGTCCGAAGCCGGCGAGCGCCGGGCCGATTCCCCGTATGAGGAGCGTCGCGGGCTGTGTGCCGCCGATGACGAATCCGGAGATCGCCACCTGCGAGCCGGTCCCGACGAAGCACCGCGACGAGATGTTCGCGAAGACTTCGGTATCCGCCGTGTCGATCTCGTAGACCTCGGTCAGGGCCACGCCGGTCGCGCCGCCGACGCCGGTGGTTTCCACCGTGTAGCCGCCGGGCGGAAGCGAGAGGACCATCGCCGAGTCGCCCGACCCGCTGGCGAGGCCGAACGCCCCGACCGATGCCATGTCCGCCGCCGTCGCCTTGCGGTAGGTCGCCGCGACCGGGGAGGTTCCCGCGACCGGAGCGTTGCCCCAGCCGGTGTCGCTGGCGATGACCTGCGGCGTCGCCTCCCGGTCATAGACCGTGAGGACCGTGCCGGAGAGGGCGCCGGTCACCCCGAAGGAAGTCAGGGCGGGCCCCACGCCGCGGACAAGGATGCTCTTCGTGCTGCCGGGCGCACCATTGATGACGAAGCCCGCGATCGTAATGTCGGCGCCCGTCTCCACCTGCGAGCGGACGGAGATGTTCACGAGCCGCTGCAGGGTAGCCCGGCCCGCAATCGCGGCGATCAGGTTGCCCACGTTCGGGCTGCCCAGGCCCGTGCAGAGGTCGTAGCCAGAGCCCGCGGCGTAGGCCCCGTTGCTCCCGCTCGTGACGTCGTTGAACGCGCCGGTTCCCGCAAGCGGGTAAAGCACCGGATTCAGCAGGCCGATGGGGCCCTGCCCGGCCGCCGCCCGGGCCTGGTTGATCTCGGCCGCGATGGCGGCCCAGATCGGGCAGGAGAGGCTGGTGCCGTACACCGAAGCCGGGGCGCCGCCCGTGTACACGAGGGCGCCCACGTCGGTCCCGGTGAACGGCATGTATTTCGGGCCCAGGTTCACATTCGTCAGGTTGGTAACCGAGACCGCCGCCACGTCGGGGACGCACCGCATGGACTGCGCGGCGAGCAGGGAGCCGCCGGTCTGCCACGACGGCTTTGCGAAGTAGCCGCTCGTGCCCCCTGAGCTCGCGCTCTGCGCGCCGGCGAGATCGTCCCAGACGACTTCGCCGGTGAAGCTCCAGCTTCCGGTGTAGCCCGCGGTGGTGCCGCCGATGCCCGTGACGCTGGGGTCGCTTGCGGGATAGGAGACGCCGAGCGGCTGCGTGGACGAGTACATGCCCGCACCCGTCCCGCCGTTCGGATTGGAGCCCGCATCGCCGCTCGACACGATGACCGAGACGCCCGCGGCGGCAAAGGAGGCCAACGCCTGCGAGCTGGCGCTCAGGTACGACGGCGGGTCGCTGGTTTCAAGCGTCCCGTAGCTCACCGAGACGACCGTCATGTTCGGGTGGCTTGGCAGGTCGTTCTGGATCTGGGTGAAGCAGTCGAAGACGCTCGGCGCCAGGTAGAGGCGGAGGGCCGCCCCCGGGGCCATCGCCCCGGCCCACTCGACGTCGAGATCGACCTCCATCGATTGGTCGCTCGACGGGGTGCCGGTCGGGCCGCCGTTCACGTTGATGGTCGTCACGTTGGCCGTGCTCTGCGACGAGCCGACCGAGGTCCAGAAGGACGCCAGGTCGGCCGTAGCGGGCGTGGCCTCCCCGACGATGGCGATCGTCTGGCCGGCCCCCGTCGCCGTCGCGGGGAGGTTGTAGGCGGACGCCACGTTGTCCGGGGTGACGAAGACGTAGCCGTTGACGCCGTCGTCCGGGGTGTCCCGGGCCTCCACACCCATGTGCCGCATGCGGAACTGGGGCTGGAGCGAGTTCACGCTGAGCACCACGCCCGCCAGGTCGGCGGGAACCGACGGCTCCGAGATGGCGGACGTGTACTCGCCGTCCGCAACCGAAACCCGGGCGACGCGGATCCCGAACGCCCGGGCGACCTGGGCCACGCTTCCCCGGACAAACACGGTGGTGTGGCAGCGGTCGGGGAGCGTCTGCTCAAGGCCCTGCGCGGCGAGCCATGCCGCGACCCGCTCGTAGTCGCCGCGCAGCGGCAGGTACCTCGCCTCCATCTCCTCGGCTGCGACGCGCCCGCCCGAGGCGACGCGGGCCTGGAGCCCGGCGAAGTCGCGCATCCGCAGCGTCACCGAGAGCGGGAACGGCGTCGAGAGCTCGGCCGGGGTCAGGGCCGTGCGGACGATCCGCGCGCGTGCGAGCGTGCGTCCCCCGGCGTCGGGAAGCCGCACGGCTCCCTCGACCACGCGGGCGTCCGGGCGCGCGGCGGCGCCCGCCGTGCACGGGAGGATCAGCAGGCCCGCCAGGGCGAAGCCCGCGAGCGCCAATCTGGGCGGGTGGGACATAAATGCCGGCCAGGCTACACGACGATCCTCAGGCCGTCGTAGGCCAGGCCAAATCCTTCGGGCAGCAGCGCCTCCGCGGCGCCGTGCTCGGTCAGGTGGGTGAGGTGGGTGAGCCAGACGCGCCCTGCGCCAAGGGCCCTGCCCGCCTCGACGGCCTCGTCGATGCTCATGTGCGACGGATGCGGCTGCGGGCGCAGCCCGTCCAGGATCACGGCGTCCGCGCCGCGGGCCAGCTCGGCGGCCTCCCCCGGCAGGCGCTTGCAGTCCGTGTAGTAGGCGAACCTGCGCCCGCTGCTCCTCTCGGTGAAGATGAGGCCGATCGTCTGGGCACCGCCGTGGGGCAGGAGCGTCGACTGGATGGTCCCCTGCTCCAGCTCCATGACGGCGGGCATCTCGGCGAGCTTGAACGCGGGATACCCGCGGACGACCGGCCGCTCCATGATCGCATACGGGTAGATCGACAGCACCCGCGCCATGCCCTCCTCGGTCGTGTAGACCGTGAGGGCCCTTCCCCCCAGCAGGTCGCAGAACCGGCGCAGGTCGTCCATCCCGGCGATGTGGTCGGAATGGCCGTGCGTGAGGACGAACAGGTCGATCTTGTCCACCCCTTCCTTGAGGCACTGGAGCCGGAATTCCGGGGCCGCGTCCACCTGGACGTGGAGCCCGTCCATGACCACGTGGATGGACGCCCTCGTGCGCTTGTTGCGCGGGTCCGGCGAGACGCAGACCGCACAGGAGCACCCAATCATCGGCACGCCCTGGGAGGTGCCGCTTCCTAGAACGATCACGTCCATGGTATCAGGGGCCCATGCTTGGCCCGCCCCGGCCCCTTAGCACCAAAAAAAGAGCCCCGGCCGCGAGGCCGGGGCTCTTTGAATCAAAGCTTCAGGGATGGATTAATAGTCCATTCCGCCGCCCGGGGGGTGGGCCGGGGCGGATTCCTTCTTCTCCGGGATCTCGGTGATCATGCACTCGGTCGTGAGCAGGAGCCCCGCGATCGAGGCCGCGTTCTGCAGCGCCGTGCGGGTCACCTTGGTCGGGTCGACGACGCCGGCCTTCACGAGGTCCTCGTACTTGTCGGTCGCGACGTTGAAGCCGTAGTTGCCCTTGTTGGCGAAGACCTCGCCCACGACAACCGCGCCCTCAACCCCGGCGTTCGCGCAGAGCATCCGGATCGGGTGCTCGATGGCGCGGCGCACGATCTGCGAGCCGATCTTCTCGTCGCCCTCGAGAGCGAGGGCGTCGATCACCTTCGCCGTGCGGAGCAGGGCGACGCCGCCGCCGGCGACGATGCCCTCCTCGACCGCGGCGCGTGTGGCGTGGAGCGCGTCCTCGACGCGGGCCTTCTTCTCCTTCATCTCGATCTCGGTGGAGGCGCCCACATTGATGACGGCGACGCCGCCGGCCAGCTTGGCGAGGCGCTCCTGGAGCTTCT
>CAYQOH010000240.1:0-4520 GCA_964419075.1 uncultured Opitutaceae bacterium
CGCTGGCCATGTACCTGAACGACATCTACACGATCGGCGTCAACCTGGCGGGGCTGCCCGGGATGAGCCTCCCCTGTGGCTTCACGGCCGGCGGCCTTCCGATCGGCCTGCAGCTGATCGGCCAGCCCTTCAAGGAGACGGAGCTCCTGGCGGTGGCCGGGGCCTATGAGCAGCGCACCGAATGGCGCCTGAGGCGCCCCCGGCTATGAGCTACGAGGCCGTCATAGGCCTTGAGGTGCACGTGCAGCTCAAGACCCGCTCCAAGATGTTCACGCGCGTGGCCGCGGGCTACGGCCTGCCCGAGAACACGCTCACCGACCCGGTCGTGCTGGCGCTGCCCGGGACGCTCCCGGTCATGAACAAGGAGGCCCTGGACAAGATCATCAAGGCGGGACTGCTTCTCGGCTGCGAGATCGCGCCCATCTGCAAGTGGGACCGCAAGAACTACTTCTACCCGGATTCCCCGAAGAACTACCAGATTTCCCAGTACGACCAGCCGCTGTGCAGGGGCGGCTTCGTGGAGATCGAGCTGCCGGGGCCTGCACGCAACGTCATGGGCGAACACAAGCGGATCGCGCTCACGCGGATCCACCTGGAGGAGGACGTGGGCAAGCTGAATCATGTCGAGGGGGCCTCGCTCGTCGACTTCAACCGCGCGGGCACGCCGCTGATGGAGATCGTGTCGGAGCCGGTGATCCGCAGCGCCGACGAGGCCTTCGCCTACCTGACCGCGTTGAAGACCGTGATGGTCTACGGCGGCATCTCGGACTGCGACATGGAGAAGGGCCAGCTTCGCTGTGACGCCAACATCTCGATACGGCCGGCCGGCGCCGCGGGGCTCGGGACGAAGGTCGAGCTGAAGAACCTGAACTCGATCTCGTTCGTGCGGGACGGGATCGCGCAGGAGATCCGCCGGCAGACCGCCGTGGTCCTGGCCGGCGGGACGATAGAGCAGGAGACGCGCGACTACGACGGGCAGACCGGCCTGTCGCAATCGCTCAGGTCGAAGGAGATGGCCCACGACTACCGCTACTTTCCCGACCCGGACCTGATGCCGGTCGAGGTGGGGGAGCCTTGGAAGTCCGCGATGCGCGCCACCTGCCCGGAGCTCCCGTTCGACAAGCAGCGCCGGTTCATGGAGCAGTACGGCGTGCCCTACACGATCACCTCGGTGCTCGTGCCCGACCGGGAGCTGAGCCACTTCTTCGAGGAGGCCGCGCGCCTGTGCGGCAAGCCCCAGGCCGCCGGCAACTGGATCGCCAACGACCTGCTGCGCGAACTGGGCTCGGCCAAGATCGACCTTGCGCAGTCGAAGGTGGGGCCCGCCCACGTCGCGGGCCTGGTGAAGCTGGTCGACGCCGGCGTCATCCTCAGCAACGCGGCGAAGGAGGTCTTCGTCGACATGTTCCGGACGGGCGAGCCGCCGGAGGCCGTGGTCGCGAGGAAGGGCCTGAAGGCCGAGACGAACCTCGACGAGCTCGAGCGCTGGTGCGCCGAGGCAATCGCGTCCAACCCGAAGTCCGTCGCGGACTACAAGGGGGGCAAGGACAGCGCGCTGAACGCCTTCAAGGGGCCCGTCATGAGGGCCGCGAAGGGCAAGGCCGACCCCAAGCGGGTCGATGAGATGCTCCGCAGGCTGCTTTCCCGCTAGGGAGGTCCGTTTTCTGGGAGGCGGGGCGTTCGCGAACGCCCGCTCAGGCTTGCAAGCGAGACTGACTTGCATAGCTTCGGGCAATGACGCGACGCGACGCGATTAGGGTGATAGGAGGTGGTGCGGCCCTAGTGGGGATGGGCGCCATCACAAGATCCTGGGCGGCCGAGGTGGCCGTGCCTGTTGGAATGGGCTTCACCAAGCAACCGTTCGTGCTCCCGGACCTCGGCTACGCCTACGACGCCCTCGAGCCGCACATCGATGCGAGGACGATGGAGATCCACCACACGAAGCACCATGCGGCCTACATCAAGAATGCGAACAAGGCGCTGGAGGGGCAGGCCTCGTTGTCGGGCAAGACGGCCGAGCAGATCCTGATGAACCTCCCCTCTATCGAGGAGCCGCTGCGGACGACGCTGCGCAACAATGTCGGGGGTCACGTGAACCACTGCTTCTTCTGGTCGATCCTTTCCCCTTCCGGGGGCGGCGCGCCCACCGGCGACTTTGCCGCCGACATCGATTATGTCTACGGCTCGCTCGACACCTTCAAGAAGCGGTTCACCGAGGCCGCGATGAAGCGCTTCGGGAGCGGCTGGGAGTGGCTCGCGATGATGGGCGACGGAAGGCTGGTCATCCACTCCACGGCGAACCAGGACTCGGTGATGAGCGAGGGCTACATGCCGATCCTTGGGGTCGACGTGTGGGAGCACGCCTACTATCTTAAGCACCAGAACCTGCGCGCGGACTACCTGAGCGACTTCTGGTCGGTCGTGAACTGGCCGCAGGCGGCGAAGAACTGGGCGGCCGCTAGGGCCGCCTTCAGGCACTGAGCCCCAAAGGGGGCCTTCAGACCGCGGGGACGGCCGGCACCGTTGCCTCGGCGCTCGTGCGAACGCCCGCCGGGGATTTCCCAAAGAATTCGACGATGTGCCCGACCTCGGAGTAGCCCTGCGAGCGCAGCGTCTCCTCGACCGTCTGAACCGCGCGGCGCAACTCGTTAGCAGAAGCGGCGTCGAGCTCCTCGACCTTGTTCGTCTGCTTGCAGACCACGTGATAGCGATTCGGGTCGCCGAGATTAATCTCGTAAAGGCTCGTGCCGTTGATGAGGAACGCACGCCGCACCAGGCCGATGGACTCGAACGCGGCCATGCAGCGGTAGACGGTAACGATGTCGCAGGAATTGGGCCCAAGATCGCTGTGGAGCGCGTCGATGCTTGTCGGCCGGCCCGTCTTGATGAGGGCCGCAAGGATGGCGACCCGCGGCTGGGTGATCCTCAGGCCGGCCTCCTTCAGTTTGTAACAGGCGACCTCGACAGGTGTCTGGTCCTTCCCGTCCTTGACCCCTGCAATGGGATGGTTCGTTTGGGTGGAGGCAATCATTGTTAAGGTCTGACAGTGGGGGGTGTTGCCACCTTTTGCGAGCCTAGAAGCGATTCTTTTGCAACTTGCGTTCGATGCCGCAGATAGAGTGCATCTGAAGGGCGGTGTTGCGCACTCGATGCGCCCATGCCAATTTCGCTTCCAAACATGCAAGATTCCGAATTTCCACGGATTGTGGCGTTAATCTGCAAGGAGGACACCCGGTTTGACCGAAAGGCCTACGATTTCGTGAGGCTCGGACTCGACCACACGGTGAAGGAGATACGCAAGAAGGACAGCACCCGGAGCGGAAAGTCGCGGCACGTCACCGGTCCCGAACTTCTCGACGGGCTGCGCGGATACGCCCTGGAGCAGTTCGGCCCTCTGACCAAGACCGTCCTCAATTCCTGGGGCGTGCGCTGCTGCCAGGATTTCGGCGACATTGTGTTCAACCTGATCGATTATAACGCGTTCAGTAAGACCGACAACGACCGACGCGAGGATTTTGCGAACATCTACGAATTCGACGACGTCTTTGTGAAGCCCTACCTGCCCGCGCGGCGCCCCCGGGGCGCGTCCGCGGCGGAGGCGTTGGGATCCGCCTGACCGAAGCCACCTGATGCCCAACTCCCAAGCCCCGAAGGCGGACCGCGCCCTGCTGGACGCGTTCTGGCGCGAGCCCGTCGAGCGGACGGTCCTGCCGAACGGCCTGACGCTCCTGGTCAAGTCCGACCGGTCGGCGGCGCTCGTCTCCGTGCAGGTGTGGGTGCGCACCGGCAGCATCCACGAGGGCGCGCACCTGGGCGCGGGGCTGTCGCACTTCCTCGAGCATATGCTCTTCAAGGGCACGCTGCGCAGGAGCGGGCGGGAGATTTCGGCCACGGTGCAGGCCAATGGCGGGTACATCAACGCGTACACGACCTTCGACCGGACGGTCTACTACATCGACCTGCCGAGCGAGCACCTCGACGTCGCCGTGGACGTGCTCGCGGACACGGTCCTGCATTCGACGCTTCCCGCCGAGGAGGCCGCGCGGGAAAAGGACGTCATCCTGCGAGAGATCGCCATGACCCGCGACGATCCGGACAGCAGGCTCTGGGAGGCCCTCTTCGCGACCGCCTTCCGGGAGCACCCTTACCGCGAGCCCGTGATCGGCCACAGGGACGTGTTTGCCGCGACGGACCGGGAGGCGCTGCTCGGCTACTACGGGAGGCGCTACGTCCCGAACAACATGGTCGTCGTCATCGCGGGCGACGTCGGGGCCGCGGAGGCGAGGGCCGCGGTCGAGCGCCATTTCGGGGCCACCCCCAGGTCGCGCCTGGCGCCCGTCCTCGTTCCCCAGGAACCGGCCCAGCTCGGACCGCGCAGCCTCCACCGCTACGAGAAGGTGGAGGTCGTGCGGGCGGCGCTCGCGTGGCCGATTCCGGGGCTGGCGGATCCGTCCGCGCCGGTGCTCGACCTCCTGGCCCTGGCGCTCGGGGGCGGCGACAGCTCGGTCCTCTGGCAGGAG
>CAYQOH010000241.1:0-4487 GCA_964419075.1 uncultured Opitutaceae bacterium
CGCTCTCCGAAGTTCAGCGGCGCATGCAGCGGACGCTCGACCGGGTGATGCGCCGGTGGGACGCCGTGGGCAACGACCGGCTGAGGGAATGGAGGTCTTATGACAAGTGGTGACCGCAAGCGCACCTGGATAGGCCTGGCATTCGTCAGTCCCTGGCTCCTCGGGTTCGCTGCGTTCACACTCTATCCGGTCTGCGCGTCGATCTACTTCTCGTTCTGCGACTACGACGTGCTTTCGCCCCCGGTTTGGGTGGGCACGTTGAATTACCAGGACATGGTCACGGACGACGTCTTCTGGAAGTCGGTCTGGAACACACTCTTCTTCAACCTGATGGCACTTCCGCTGGGCCTTGTCTCCGCGCTCGCGCTGGCGCTGCTGCTCAACCAGCCGGTGCGGCTTCGCGGGGTCTTCAGGGCCATCTATTACCTGCCCTCGCTCGTGCCCGCGGTGGCGAGCGCGATGGTCTGGCTTTGGATCCTGAACGGCAGGCTGGGGCTCCTCAACCAGGCGCTCGTGGCGGTTGGAATCTCCCATCCCCCCCAGTGGCTCGGCGACCCGGCGTGGGCCAAGCCGTCACTGGCGCTGGTATCCCTCTGGGGATGCGGGAACACGGTCGTGATCTATCTGGCGGCGCTGCAGGGCGTCCCCCGGTCGCTCCTCGAGGCGGCGATGATCGACGGCGCCTCCGCATGGAAGCGGCTGCTCCACGTCACGCTCCCGGCGATTTCACCGGTCATCTACTTCAACCTCCTGATCGGCATCATCGGGGGCCTGCAGGTGTTCACGACGGCGTTCATCATGGGCGGGGCGGAACGCTCCACGCTCTTCTACGCGATCTACATCTACCAGAACGCATTTGAATACAGGCACATGGGTTACGCGTCCGCGATGGCTTGGATCCTCTGCCTCATGATCCTGGCCCTCACCTGGGCGGCGTCGCGGCTGTCGCGAAGCCTGGTGCATTACCAGGGGGAATGATCCTCATGCGCATCACCGCAAAGGTAACCATCTATCTCGTCCTGATCGCCGGAGCCGCGATGTTTATCCTTCCGTTTGCGTGGATGGTGCTCACGGCGCTAAAGCCCCTCAACCAGACGCTCCAGCAGTCCCACCTGTGGCTGCCCCGGCGCTTCGAGGCGCCGCTTGACGGGCGCATTCAGGAGGTGTGGCCCGGGGCGGCCGTAGCGGAGCCGAGCGTCTGGGCCTTGGAGCAGGGCGCGGCTCAGCCAGTCGCGCTTCCGGAAGTCTCGATACGGGACGGCGCGTGGCAGCCGGCGTCGGGCGCGCCTCTGCCCGTCGTGATCCTGAAGAGGATCCCCGCGTCGCCGGCGGCCCCTTGGCGGGAGATCAGCGACCTTAAGGGCATGAGTCGCGACGTCGTTCCCGAGGGCTTGGTCCGCTCCCACATCGAATTCCGCTGGGAGAACTTCCCCCGAGCGGTGCGCGCCATGAGGCATTTCGGGCGCTATTTGTCCAACACGCTGATTCTTTGCGTGCTCAACGTGATCGGCACGGTGCTCTCAAGCGCCGCGGTCGCCTACGGCTTCTCGCGCGTGGAATGGCGGTGGAGGGACCGCCTCTTCGCCCTGCTGCTTGCGACAATGATGATCCCCTTCCCCGTGGTCATGGTCCCCCTCTACGGACTGTTCCGCTGGCTGGGGTGGGTTGGCACGCTGCAGCCGCTCTGGGTCGGATCGTTCTTCGCCAGCGCCTTCAACGTCTTCCTGCTAAGGCAGTTCTTCAGGACGATCCCGAAGGAGCTGTCGGAGGCGGCGCGCATCGACGGCTGCGGAGAGTTCCGGATCTTCTGGCAGATCGTCCTTCCGCTCTGCCGGCCCGCGCTCGTGGTGGTCGCGCTGTTCACGTTTCTCGGGGCCTGGAACGACTTCCTCGGCCCCCTGATCTACCTGACCGACGAGAAGGACTTCACGCTCGCGCTTGGCCTCCAGGCGATGAAGACCAGCGAGTCCGGTGCGACCGAGTGGCACTACCTCATGGCGGCAAGCACGCTCGTCATCCTGCCCGTGATCACGCTCTTCTTCGTGGCGCAGCGAAGCTTCATCGAGGGAATCGCACTCACCGGGACAAAGGCCTGAACCCCTCCCTCAGGGCGCCGCGTTGGCCGCGCTCCCTCGCCCGCCTCAAGTCGGCGGGGCGTGTCCGGCTTCCAGCTGAGGCTCCTCGAGGTAGGGTTTGCGCTGTTCATAGAGGCGCAACCGTTCCAGGGCCCCTTGTTCGTCCGAAGGACTCGGCATGTGGCCCACGCAGATCTTCTCCCATTTGACGGCCGCTTCGAAATCACCTGCCTCGGCACAGGCCGCCGCCAGCGTGTCGACAATGCTAGGTTCGTTCCATTTTGTGAGCTCGCACGCCCTTGAAGCCAGCTCCACGGCCTCCTTTCCGTTTCGCAGCTTTGAGTCCGGGCACACGGCAAGGGTCCACGCGAGGCCGTTGAGAATAGCGGGGAGAAGGACTGGATCTTCGAGTTCGGCGTGCAGCGCATTCCTATAGGTGGCAACCGCCTGTTCGTAGTTCCTCATATCAAATAACGCCTTCGCCTTCTCCAGATAGCCGCCGGTTAACCGAATGGGATCACAAATCGCAATGAAACGATCGAAGTCGGCGATGGCCCCGTCATAATCGCGGAGTCGGGCCTTCGCCATGCCACGGAAGAAGAAGGAGTAGGGATTGCCGGGATTCAGCCGAAGGGCCCAGTCGAAATCCGCGATGGCGCCCTTGGAATCTCCATTATCCTGCGTGAATTTTCCCCTGAGGAAATAGGCGTCCGCGTTGCCCGGCGCGAGACGGACGGCCTGGTCCAGATCTGTGACCGCCCCGGGAAAATCGCCCGCGTCCGCTTTCGTCTGGCCCCGGTTTAGGAGGGCCACGACGTCGTCGGGCTTCAGCTGGATGACGCGACCGTAATCCGCAATGGCGCCGGCAAAATCCTTGGCCTCGTCCTTTGCGGCGGCCCGGTCGGATAGGGCGAGGATAAAGTCGGGCTTGAGACGAAGGGCTTGGTCAAAATCCGCGATCGCCCCGGCCAAGTCCCCCTTAAACCGCTTGGCCCACCCGCGGTCTACAAGGGCTTCGAAGAATCCGGGATGGGCCGCCAGCGCACGCTCAAGGTCTGCGATCGCCCCGTCATAGTCCTTCTTGAGCGCCTTGGCGTGGCCCCGATCATACAGGGCCATCGCGGATTTGGGTTGGAGCTCGATCGCCCGGTCAAAATCCGCCATAGCCAGGTCGACCTCCCCTAACTGGGACTCCGCGATCCCGCGGCTGATGTAAGCGTCGGCGCTTGCGGGATCCAGTCGAATGGCCGCGGTCAAGTCGGCAATCGCTCCGCCCGTGTCACCCATGCGCTCCTTCACGAAGCCGCGGTTGCAGTAAGCCTTCGCCGAATCGGGGTCCAGGGCGATGAGTCCTTCGCAATCGTTGATCGCGTTCCGGTAGTCCCCGAGTTCGGCGTACGCGTTCTCGCGCAGGAGCAGCGCCTCCTGGGAGGAAGGGGCGAGCCTCAGGGCCGTGGTGCAGTCATCAACGGCCCGCTTGAAATTGAGCATCTTGAAGTTGGCGCCGGCGCGCACGACATAGGCGCGCACGCTGAGCGGATCTATGCCGATCGCCGCGTTGCAATCGAGGATCGCCCCTGCGAAGTCCTTGGCCTTCACGCTGGACTCGGCCTGCGTCTCGAAGGATTCGACAATCTCGCGGTCGCGGGCCGAGAGGGGCGCAGGAGCCGGGGCTGCGCGCCCCTGGGCAGGCTTGCCCGGTGTCGCACAGCCCGCGAAGGCCGTGGCCAGGGCAACGCCCGCGGCGAGGGCCAGCAGGATCTCCGGGCACTGGTGCCGTGCCGTCATGATGCGCCAGCAAGGAGGCGGGTCGTTCGCCCGGTGGGCGTCACAGCCTCAGGAATATCCTCCTGCGGTAAAGGAACCCGCACAGAAGCATGCAGAGGACGATGCTCGTCAGGGCCAGCACCAGCGCGCCCAGGCCCGGCCAAAACCCATTCAGGGACGCAGCTATCGTCCCGCCCGCGAAGCGCGCCGAGAGGCTTCCGAAATCCACGACGTTGCTGACGAGGTAGATCGTGAGCGAGTTGGCCCCGAGCCAGACAAAGGGCTGAAGCCCGCGGCGCAGCCCCCACACGTCCGTCACCTGGTAAAACGTTGCGAGCAGCAGCATGCTCCATCCCCCGGCCACCAAGACGAAGGAGGACGTCCAAACCTTCTTGATAACGGGAAACTGCAGGCTCCAGACCATGCCGGCGCCCAGCAGCACGCACCCGGCGAGGGCGAGAACTCCGGCCTTGGCCTGTGGGTCACGCCCGGGATTCTTGATCCAGCGCCCGGCGAAGACGCCGAGCAGGCAGGTCCCGACCGCGGGGAGGGCGCTCAGCAGGCCCTCGGGGTCGTGGTCGCCGTCCCACTTGCGAAGGGGCAGGTAGTGGGCGTCGATCCAGTTGGCGAGGTTGTGGCCCTCGG
>CAYQOH010000242.1:0-4470 GCA_964419075.1 uncultured Opitutaceae bacterium
TGATCCGCCCGGGCGACACCGTGCCGGGCAACATGTACTTCACGACGACGCGCTACCACCAGGAGCACGCCGGGGCGAAGTTCGTGGATGTCATCATCGACGAGGCGCACGACCCGGAGAGCCTGCATCCCTTCAAGGGCAATTTCGACCTCGCGAAGCTGGAGCGGGTGCTCAAGGAGGCCGCGCACGTGCCCTATGTGAGCCTGGCCGCCACGGTCAACATGGCCGGCGGCCAGCCGGTCAGCATGGGGAACGCGAGGGCCGTGCGGGAGCTCTGCACCCGCTACGAGGTGCCGGTCATGCTGGATGCGACCCGCGCGGTCGAGAACGCCTGGTTCATCAAGTCGCGGGAGCCCGGCTTCGAGGGCAGGACCTGCGCCGAGATCCTCAAGGAGTTCTGCTCGTACACCGACGGCTGCACCATGAGCGGGAAGAAGGACGCCCTCGTGAACATCGGGGGCTGGCTGTCGCTCAACGACAACGCGCTGGCCGACAAGGCGCGGAACATGGTGGTCATCTACGAGGGGCTCCACACCTACGGCGGCATGTCCGGGCGCGACATGGAGGCCATGGCGCGCGGCATCGACGAATCCGTCGAGGACGAGCACATGAGGGCCCGGGTGGGCCAGGTGGAGTACCTTGGGGAGCTCCTGCAGTCCTACGGGGTCCCGGTGGTGGTGCCGATCGGGGGCCACGCCGTCTACCTGGACGCGCGGCGCTTCTATCCCGACATGCCGCAGGACAGCTTCCCGGCCCAGACGCTCTCGGCGGAGCTCTACCTGGACGGCGGGGTCCGCTCGATGGAGCGCGGCATCGTCTCCGCGGGACGCGACAGCGCCACGGGCAAGAATCACCATCCCAAGCTCGAGCTGGTCCGGCTCACGATCCCGCGCCGCGTCTACACGCAGGCGCACATGGACGTGGTCGCCGAGTCCGTCGTCGCGGTCTACCATCAGAAGGTGAAGGCGAAGGGGCTCAAGATGGTCTACGAGCCCGAGTACCTGCGCTTCTTCCAGGCGCGCTTCGAGCCGCTGAGGGCCAGGGCGAAGCGATAAGGGGCGGGAGGCTACCGCTTGCCGCGGAAATAGGCCTTGGTGTTGGCGTGGACCGCGCGGGTGCGCAGAAGGTCGCCCGCAGTGAACCAGCGCAGCTCCTTGTGCTGGCTGTCGGGACGCAGCTTCGGGTCCCTCCTGAACCGGACCTTGAACGCGAGCACCACGTAGTGGGTGGGGAGGCTGCGCGACGCGCTGAACACGCTGTTCGAGTAGAAGTGCTGGAAGACGCCCTCGAACTGCGCCTGGGCCGGCCGGATCTCGATCCCCGTCTCGCCCCGGGCGATGCGCACCATGGCGTCGGCTATCCGCTCCCCCTTGAAGATCCGGCCCCCGGGGACGAACCACGTGTTCTTTGCGGGGCGGTTCGAGCGGTAGCCCAGCAGCACCTTGTTCGCCCGGTTAAGGAAGATGAGGTCGATGGAGACGATGGGCGCCCAGCGGACCAGGGACTTGAAGGCGGTTCGGGGGACCCGCTTGGGGATCGGGTGTTTCATGGGAGACGCTTGGTGGGGGAGGGGCATCAGCGGGGTGGGGTGCCGCGGCGGCCGCCATTGCGAGGCAAGGGCGGGCTGTCGTGCAAGGCCAGATTCAAGAGGCGGGAGCAGCCGGCTCGGGTATTTGAACGTGAACGCGGGACAATCGCCCCCGGTGGTCCTGTCGGCCACGCCTGCGCCTGGGAAGCGAGACCAAAGGAATCGGCCGACCCTCCCCCGCGGAGGTGAAGGCTGGCGCCGGCGGCGGCCCCGGACGAATGACCCGGCGCGACCCGAGGGACCGCTCCCGAATCCTTGTGCCCGGGCCGCTCGCGTGCTTGGGTTTGCGTGCATGAACCCCGCGATCGGCCGCAGAGACTTCATCAAGGGCGTGTCCGCCGCGGCCGCACTGGGACTGGCGGGCCGGGGCCTGGGCGCTCCGGCGCCCGCGATGCCCGAGGCAACCCCCGCGAGGCTCCCCCGCTGGCGGGGCTTCAACCTGCTGCAGAAGTTCATCGCGAGGGGGGAAAACGCCCCCTACCGCGAGGAGGACTTCGCGCTCGTCGCCGAGTGGGGCTTCACTTTCGTGCGGCTGCCGATGTCGTACCGCTGCTGGTCGTCGCCCGAGAAGTGGCGTGAGATCAACGAGGCGGTCCTGAAGGATGTCGACCAGGCCGTCGCGTTCGGAAGGCAGTACGGGATCCACGTGTGCCTGAACTTCCACCGGGCGCCCGGCTACTCGGTCGACCGCTCGGTCCAGGAGCCCTTCAACCTGTGGAGGGACTCTGAGGCGCTCGAGGCGGCGTCCTACCACTGGGGCCACTTCGCGGCGCGCTACAAGGGCGTCCCGAGCTCCGCGCTCAGCTTCGACCTCCTGAACGAGCCCGGGGTCAAGGACCCGAAGACCGACGAGCTCCTGGAGGATGCGACCTACGCCCGGGTCGTCGGGGCGCTGGTCGGGGCGATCCGCGCCGAGAGCGCGGACCGGCTCATCATCGCCGACGGGCTCATGTGGGGGAACATCCCCGTCCCCGCGCTGGCCGGCCTCGGGATCGCACAGAGCGGCCGGGGCTACCAGCCGATGCAGGTGACGCACTGGAAGGCGAGCTGGATCAAGGGGGCTGACCAGTGGCCGAGGCCTCAGTGGCCGCTCGCCATCACCCCGGGGATGGTCGAGAGCGACAGGCGCCAGACGGAGCGGCTCAAGGCCGTCTTCCGTGAGAACCCGATCTTCATGGCGCTCGCGGGCGAGGCCGACCCGGCGCTCCGGTGGGGCCGGGAGCGCTACCGCCGCCAGCTGGTCGCGCCCTGGCAGGCGCTCCAGGCGATGGGCGTCGGCGTCCACATCGGGGAATTCGGGGCGCACAACCAGACCCCGCACGACGTGGTGCTCGCCTGGATGGGCGACCTCCTGCCGTGCCTCAAGGATGCCGGGATAGGCTGGGCGCTCTGGAACCTGAACGGGTCGTTCGGCGTCCTGGACAGCGGGCGGGGCGACGTGGCCTATGAGGACTTCAGGGGGAGGAAGCTCGACCGGGCGATGCTGGAGCTCCTCAGGGCGTCGTAGCGACTGGCGACATCGCGAGGCAAGGCCGGGCTATCCCGCCAGGCCTGATTCAAACGGCGCCCGCGGCCTGCCCGGGCATTTGAAAGTGAAAGTTGGACAATCGCCCCCGTCGCCCTGTTAGCTGTGGCTGCACATTGGAAACGAGGCCAAATGAACCGGGCGACCTGCCCTCGACGGGACACGATTCGCTCGAGGGACTGCACGGCACGGTGATCGTGCCGCCCCAGCAGGCGGGTTTTTGGCGCCAGTGGCGCGCGTTCGTCGGGCCCGCGATCCTGATCAGCGTGGGCTACATGGACCCGGGCAACTGGGGCACGGACCTGGCGGGCGGGGCGCAGTTCAAGTACGGCCTCCTCTGGGTCGTCGCGCTTGCGAGCTTCATGGCCGTCATCCTGCAGGTGATCTCGGCCCGCCTCGGCGTGGCGACCGGCCGGGACCTGGCCCAGTGCTGCCGGGACTACTACCCGGGGTGGACGCGCTGGCCGAACTGGGTCTCCATGGAGATCGCGATCGGCATGACCGACCTTGCCGAGGCGCTCGGCAGCGCGGTGGCGCTCAACATGCTCTTCCACATCCCGCTGCAGTGGGCGATCATCATCACGGCCCTGGACGTGATGCTCCTTCTTGCCCTGCAGGGCTTCGGGATGCGGCTGATCGAGGCGATCGTCACGGTCTTTGTCCTTACGATCGGGGTCTGCTACGCCGTGGAGATCCTGGGGCTGTCCCAGACCCGGCCCGACTTCCTGGAGATGGGCCGCGCCATGATGCGGCCCGAGTTCGCCCGGAGCGGGATGATCGTCGTCGCGGTCGGGATCATCGGGGCGACGGTCATGCCCCACAACCTGTACCTCCACACGGCGCTCGTGCAGACCCGCAAGCTCCAGAAGGACGAGGCCTCCGTCCGCCGCGCCATCCGGTTCAACACGATCGACACGGCCGTGGCGCTGACCTTCGCCTTCGCCATCAATGCGGCGATCCTCGTCCTCGCGGCGATCGTGTTCTACGGGAAGGACAGCATCACGGTGGCCGGGGGGCGGGTCGTCACGTTCTCCCCCGACAGCGACTGGATCCGGGTGGCGTACCTGACGCTGGCGCCGCTCCTCGGGACCACGCTGGCGAGCACGCTCTTCGCGGTGGCGCTCCTGGCGAGCGGCCAGAGCAGCACGATCACCGGCACCCTGGCCGGGCAGGTCGTCATGGAGGGCTTCATGAACTGGAGGATCAAGCCCTGGGTGCGCCGGCTCATAACCCGTTCGCTGGCCGTGATTCCCGCGATCATCATCATCAGCGTCCGCGGCAGCAGCAGCGTGACCGACCTGGTCAACCTGAGCCAGGTGGTGCTGTGCATCGAGCTGCCCTTCGCCATGTTCCCGCT
>CAYQOH010000243.1:0-4457 GCA_964419075.1 uncultured Opitutaceae bacterium
ACCGCGTCCGGGGCGCCGGAGAACCTCGCCCGCGTGTAGAACGTCTCCCCGCCGCTTCTCGCCGGGTCCGTGCAGACGGCGTAGATCCACTCGGGCCGGTTGGCCCCCGCCGCGTGGTTGTGCAGGTCCCCGCCCTTCGGCATGTCGTAGAGGAGGGCGTAGAGCTGGGCGGGCGTCGCCCGCCGCGCGAGTTCGTCGAAGCGGGGCCCGAAGTCCGCGGCGCGTGCGCCCAGCGCCGCCAGGAGGAAAAGTCCGGCCACACGCCCCAGGCCATGGATTCTAGGGACCATGAGCCACCCAAGCCCCGCCGGGGCGGCCGCGCAAGCCAACTCCATCGCCCCTACGGGAGCCCGAGGTCCGCGCGCGCCGCAGCCAGGAGCCTGTCGATCCCCGAGCGGACGGCCTCGTCCGTGGGGCCCTCGACCAGAAACCGCAGCTTGGGCTCCGTCCCGGAGTACCGCACGAGGACCCGGCCCGCGCGCCCGAGCTCAGCCTCAAGCGCCTTCACCGCCCTGCCAAGGCCGGCAAGCGACTCGACCGGCGGCTTGTCGCGCACCCCGAGCGTGGCGGACTGCTGCGGGCATTTCTTGAGGACCCGGCGAAGCTCCGAGAGCGGGCGGCCCGTCTCGACCATGACCGCGGCGATCTTCAGGGCCGCCGCAAGGCCGTCACCCGTCGGGCTGAAGTCGAAGTTGAGGATATGCCCCGAGGACTCGCCCCCGAGGCAGGCGCCGAGCTCGCGCATCTTCTCCGCGACGTAGCGGTCGCCGACGTCGGTCCTGACGACCCGGCCGCCCGCGGCCCGGACCGCCAGGTCGAGCCCGAGGTTGCTCTGGACCGTGACGACGAGCGTGTTGGAGACGAGCCTTCCCCGGGCGAGCGCGTGGGTCGCAAGGATGGCGAGGAGCTCGTCGCCGTCGAGAAGCCGGCCCCCCTCGTCGCACAGCACGCAGCGGTCGCCGTCGCCGTCGTGGGCCACCCCGAGCCGGGCGCCGCTCGCAAGGACAAGGGCCGCGAGGGCCTCCGGGTGCTCGCTGCCCACGCCCAGGTTGATGTTGTGCCCGTCCGGGTGGTTCCCCACGCAGGAGAGCTCCGCGCCCAGCGCCGCGAACACGGCCGGGCTCGAGACGCAGGTGGCGCCGTTCGCCGTGTCGAGCGCGACCCTCCAGCCGCGCAGCGAGCCGGGCGGCAGGATCCGCGCGGCCTCCCCAATGTACGCCTCGAGGGCGGATTCGCCGGGCAGCTCCCCGATGTCCCCGGAAGGCACGCCGCCGGCCGGGGGCAGCAGCGCCTCGATCTCCGACTCCTCGGCGTCGGTGAGCTTCGAGCCGCCGCGGCCGAAGAACTTCACGCCGTTGTCGCAGGACGGGTTGTGCGACGCCGTGACCACGGCGCCGAGCGCGGCCCCGTCGATGCGGGTGGCGCGCGACACGGCCGGCGTCGGGACGATCCCGAGCGTCACGGGCCTCGCGCCGCCCGCGCCCAGGCCCGCGCCGACCGCGCGCGCAAGCGTGGCGCCCGAGGCGCGGGTGTCGCGGCCGATCACGACCTTGCCGCCCCGCACGCCTCGCGCCTCAAGCCAGCGCGCGGCCGCCATGCCGATCCTGGCGAAGAACGCCTCGTTGACGACGTCGCCGCCATAGGCCCCCCGAATGCCGTCCGTTCCAAAGAAAAGCCGCTTCATGCCGCTTGGCTATCGTAGGTAGAAGTCGCGCGTCTCCGAGATCTTTCGCTTGACCGGGCCCCCGAGGAGGAGCTCGCGGGCCTCCCCGATCGAGCCGCGGACATCGGCCCGGGCCCCCGCCACCCAGAGCGCCACCGCGCTGTTGAGCGCGATCGTGTCGGCGAGCCCCCGCGGCCCGCCTCCCGCGGCGAGGGCCTCGGCGATCGCGAGGTTCGCCGGGACGTCCCCGCCCACGATGTCGGCGAACGGCGACGCCTCCAGGCCCAGGGACTCCGGGGTCCACTCGCCGCGCACCGCCCTCAGGCGGCCGACGCCGCGCACAAGGTTGCGGGTCGCCGACGTGAGCTCGTCGATCCCCTTGCCCGGCGACAGGACCCCGTGGACGGCGAGCCCGGCCCCCGTCCCCAGGGCCTCGAGCGCGTCCGCCAGCTTCTCCAGCAGGGCCGGCGAGGCCGCGCCGAGGACGATGCCCGCGGGCCGCCCCGGGTTGAGGAGGGGCCCGAGGACGTTGAAGACCGTGCGCTCGCCCCGCGCGGCCAGGAGCTTGCGCACGGGACCGATGCGCCTGAACGCGGGATGCCACGCCGGGGCGAAGAAGAAGGCGAAGCCGAGCGCGGCCATCGCCTCCCGGAGCCTGCCGGCGGGCGCCTCCAGGTCGACGCCGAGCGCCGCGAAGAGGTCGGCGCTTCCGCACTTCGAGGTGATCCCGCGGTTGCCGTGCTTCATGACGGGCACGCCGGCGCACGCCACGACGAGGGTGACGAGGCTCGAGACGTTGAAGCCGCCCGCATGGTCGCCCCCGGTCCCGACGATGTCGACGGCCCGCGGCGCCCACTGCGCCATGCCGGGGTCGGTCGCGAGCCCGCGGAACACCTCGGCAAAGCCCGCGATCTCGGCCGGCGTCTCGCCCTTCCTCGACAGCGCCGAGAGAAACGCCGCCTTCGCCTCGTCGGAGGCCCCGTCCGAGGCGAGGAGCGCCGCGGCCCCCCGGACCTCGTCCGGGGTCAGGTCGCGCCCCGAGGCGAGCGACCGCGTAAGGAGCGCGAGGTCGTCCATGTCAGTACCCCATCCCGGCAAGCGCGCAGACGCCGGCGGCGGCCGCGAAGCAGTAGAACCCGAAGTAGTGCCAGCGCCCGTTCTCGAGCCAGCGCGAGAGCCACCGCAGCGCAACGAGGCCGGCGACGAAGCTGCAGGCCATCCCGATGAGGCCGGGCCCGACCAGCGCCCCGATGCCGGACCCGGCGGCCGAAGGGGCGTGTCCCCGGCAGAGCCTCCAGGCCTCGCGCGCGATGACGGGCGGGGTGAGGATGACGGCGAGGGCGAAGCTGAACTCCTCGGCGGCACGCCGGCGGACGCCGACCAGCATCCCCGTGGAGATCGTCGCCCCGCTTCGCGAGAAGCCCCGGAAGGGCAGGCAGACGCCCTGGACGGCGCCGATCCAGATCGCCGGTCCGGCCGGGACGGCATCGCCCGACGCAGCGGCCGCGGGGGCCCCGGGCGCCTTGGGCCCGGACCGCAGCCCCGCGGCGACAATCAGGACGCCGGCGGCCGCCAGGCAGGCGGCCATGAGGGGAAGGTTGGAGAACAGGTCCTCGACCTGGGCCCCGGGCCTGCCGCGCAGAACAAGCCTCACCACAAGGACCTGCAGGGGATAGCCGACCAGCGCCGTGGCGGCGGTCGCCAGCGCCGCCCGGACGGCAAAGTCCCGGAAGACGGCCCTGCTCGCGAAGAAGCTTCGCCTCCAGGCCCCCCAGAAGTAGGCGACCATGGCCACCATCGTCCCCGCGTGGAGCATCACCATCAGGTAGGTCATCTCCGGGCTCGACGGGTCGAGCCTCATGAGCCTCTCGGCGACGATCACGTGGGCCGAGCTCGACACGGGCAGCAGCTCCGCGGCGCCCTGCACGATGCCCAGGAGGATGATTTGGAGGAGCGAGGGCGCCATGGGGTTGCTCCTTGCTACGCGACCCGGGCGGGGGCACAAGCTTTGTGCATTCCAGTGTGCGCTTGACGGAAAGGCGATGCGGCCTTTAAACGGTCAACCTTTAACCTCCTCTCAAATGGCCAATCCAAAACGCAAGCAGTCCAAGCGTCGTAGCGCAAACCGTCGGGCAGCCAACGCTTTCCAAGCGCCTGAGTTCGCACGGGACCCTGCCGACGGAAGCCTTGTTCGGGCTCACCGGGTAAACCCCAAGACCGGCACCTACCGGGGCCGCCAGGTTCTCAACGTCGAAGCCTAAACCTTAACCGTCCAGCAAAGGCGGTACGAGGACGGTCATGGCCCCAGGATCTCCCGGTCGAATTGCGGTCGACGCGATGGGCGGCGACTTGGGCCCGAGCGAGGTGGTCGCCGCGGTCAAGCTCGCCCTCGCGCAGAGCCCGAACCTGAACCCGATCACGCTGGTCGGTGACGAGGCGGTGCTCCGGCCGATCATCATGCACTACGGACTGCACCGGAGCGAGAGGCTCTCGGTGGTCCACGCCTCCGAGGTCATCACGATGGATGACAAGCCGCTGGTCGCGCTCAAGAAGAAGAAGGACTCCTCGATGTCGCGGGCGGTCGAGCTCGTGAAGCTCGGCGACGCCAACGTCGTCGTGAGCTGCGGGAACACCGGCGCCCTGATGGCCTGCGGGACGCTCCGCCTGAGGACCATGGAGGGCGTCGCCCGCCCGGCGCTCGCGGCCGTGGTCCCGAGGGAGGGCGGCCACTTCGTGCTGATCGACGCCGGGGCGAACCCCGAGCCCAAGCCCGAGCACCTGGTGCACAATTCGA
>CAYQOH010000244.1:0-4437 GCA_964419075.1 uncultured Opitutaceae bacterium
GGCCGCTGCGCTACGACGGCCTGAACAAGGTCCTCATGGGCCTGACGACCATCGAGGAGATCGAGGAGAACTCGTCGTTCGACTGGGCCGTGTGACGCGGCGCCCTAGCGGAGGCCCCTGAGGGAGTCCGACGCCTGGGTGAACGTGGGGTCGATGGCGAGCGACGCCGCGTAGGCGGCGCGCGCACCCTCCCGGTCACCCTCCTTCTCGAGGATGGTGCCGATGCGCCACTGCGCGGCGGCATGGGACGGCGCGCCCTGCGGCGGCGCCAGCGCGAGGCAGCGGCGCAGCGACGCCAGGCCGCGGTCAAGGTGCTGGCCGCCCAGGGCCGCGTTGCGGCCCACCTGGTAGAGCGCGGCATAGTCGTCGGGCGACGTCTTCAGGATCTCGTCCAGCTCGGCCAGCGCGAGGTCGAACTTCCCGTCCACCGAGTAGAGGGTGGCAAAGGCCTGGTGGCCCCGCTTGGGGTCGAGCCTGCGGATCACCGCCGCCTCGTCGGCCGCCTTTCCCACGCCGCCTCCGACGATGGCGGGCGCGTTCACGCAGTAGCCGAACAGGCTCTCGTGGAAATCGACGCTGTTCGGCTCGAGCGCCACGGCGCGCTGGTATTCGGCAAGGCACCTTCGCGCGAGGCCGAACCTGCTGAACACCCCGGCCTTCTGTGCCGAGCGCCCATAGGCGTCGCCGAGCGCGTCGTGGGCGCGCGCGCTGTCGGGCGCCAGCGCCGTCGCCTTCTCGAGTTCGCGCACTGCGGCGTCGGCGTCGTCGCGCTCGAGGGCAAGCTGGCCGAGGTAGTAGTGCGCGTCGGCGTTGCCGGGATCGGCCGCCTCGAGCTTCTGGAAGGCGGGCCGCGCGTCGGAAAACCGTCCGGCGTCGTAGAGGGCCCTGGCGGAGGCGAGGGCGGCCGACTCGCTGGCGCCCGCCGGGGCGCAGGCGAGGCAGAGGGCCAGGCCGTGGAGCGTCAGTTTCATGGGTGGGGTGCGGCGTGCGGGACGCCGGCGAGTGATTCAGCCCGGGCGGGCGTGGTCAACGCTGGCCACGGGCCGCCAAGGGGTGCCCTTCTCGGGCCCCGGTGCTCATACGGGCTTCTGCTTCGCGCGCAGGGCCCCGCCCGTCAGCCGGAAGACGGTCCAATCGTCCAGGGGGGCGGCGCCGAGGCTCCGGTAGAACTCGATCGCGGGCGCGTTCCAGTCGAGCACCGCCCACTCCATCCGTCCGCAGCCGCGGTCGGCCGCGAGCGCGGCCAGGTGGAGGAGGAGCGCCTTTCCGAGGCCATGTCCGCGCGCCTGTGGCCGCACGAAGAGATCCTCAAGGTAAAGGCCGGGCCTGGCGAGGAACGTCGAGTAGTTGAAGAAGTAAACGGCGAAGCCGGCCGGCATCCCGTCGAGCTCGCCGATAAGGACGCTCGCCGCGGCGGGCGAGCCGTCCTGCGGGAAGAGCGTCCGCCGCAGCCCGTCCTCCGTCGCCTCGACGTCCCCGAGCAGCTTCTCATAGGCCGCCAGCTCGCGGATGAACTGGAGGATGACTGGGATGTCGGCCGCGACCCCCTGCCTGATGGCGACCGTTGCCGCCGCTCCGCCCGTGCCCTCCGCATTCATTTTTCCAGGACGTAGAGCTCGAGTTCGAGAATCTTGACGCGGCCGTTCGCCGGCGCCCGGGCCTTGAGCTTGTCGACGACAAGGAGCCATTCGCGCGCCCCGGAGGCGACGCGCGCCGACATGGCGGGAGGGGTGAGCCTGCGGGCTCCCCGCCGGCCCGCCTCCACGACCGAGGCCATGCGGGCCGTCACGTCCGCCACGTCGAGCGGGGCTCCCCCGAAGGCGATCCGGGCGGGCGAGCCGTCCTCCGGGAATTGCACCGTGAGGTCGCCGACCGCCTGGGGAGGCCCCCCGGGGCACAGGCACGAGTGGAGGAGCCTTCCGTAGCCGCTCACCGAGAGGCCGGGCGCCAGGTCGAGGCTCACCTCGAGCGCGGCCGCCGGCCTGGGGGCGCGGACGGCGTTCGTTACCGGCGCCGCGCCGCCGCCGATGAAGGCGACGACCGATTCCACGTTCAGGTAGACGTTCCCGTCGTCCAGGTCGCGGTGCGCCGCCTTCTTTGCCAGCGCCTGGTAGGCCGTGAAGAGGCCCTTCAGGCTCCCGGCCCCGTAGGTGCCGATAAGGTGCGTGAGGATCGACCGGGCCGAGTCGCGCTCCTTCGGGGAGAGGGGCCGCTTCGCCGGGACCAGCGCCCCGTTCTCGACGGCGCCCGCCGGCGCGAGGATCGAGAGGAGCGCCTGCCGCTGGCTCGCCCTCGAGACCGAGAACGCGCCCCACGGGCCCGCGACCGAGAGGAAGCAGGCCGCGGCGAGCGAGGCGGGCACGAGGCGGGTCGAGCCGCGGGGCCGCCAGGTGAAGCAGACCGCGACCACCAGGAGCCAGACCCCGACGATGAGCCCGTAGTAGCGCGCCTCCGTGACGCCGTACGCCGAGATGCGCTCCCTCAGCGAGAGCAGCAGCAGGAGCGACAGGGGCCCGAGCGCGCGAAAGAAGAACTTCCAGTACCACCTGGCCCAGCGCTCGTCCTCGATGTCCCGGGCGGGCTGCAGCAGGAGGGCCGCGAGGATCCCGACGACCCCGAGGCTGCACACGGGCAGCGCGACCCAGCCGTGCGGCCACGCCCGCGCCAGCACGATCTTGACCGCGTAGAGGTAGAGGATCGCGACGAACACGATCACCAGGGGGGCCAGCGCGAACTGGGCGAAGGCCCTTAGCCCGCGCGGATAGCTCGTGTCCCGCTCCAGTTCGTCCCATCCCTGCGGCGCCCCGCCGAGGAAGAAGAGCGTGTTGAAGAGGCCCACCATCACCAGCCAGAGCTCGAAGTAGCGCTTGGAATCGATCGTCAGGGCGAAGAGCTTGTCCGCGCTCGCGATCGCGAGCGTCAGGCCGACAAAAAGGACCGCCGAATACAGGGCGCCCAGCGCGAACCGCTGGAAGAGCCTGCGGTTGAACTGCCAGAACGCGGCGTCCCCGGCGCAGGCGAGGGCCGGCACGAAGGCGACGGCTAGGTGCAGGCCGGCGTCCAGGACCAGAAACTGGATCCATGTGCAGGCGGGGTACCTGTCGGCGTCGGAAGGCAGGCTCGCGAGGTAAGCCGCGACGGCGAGGAGCCCCGCGCATTCGAGCACCAGCCCCCGCGCGGGGTCCGGCAGCCAGCGCTCGCGCATCAGGCGCAGCCCAAACATGAGCGGCACCCCCAGGGCGGCCGCCATGATCACGTTCTGCAGGCCCAGGGCGTTCGCATCCGCCTGCAGGACGGCGCAGGCGGTCCCGGCGGCCGCGCACAGCATGACGAACGGAAAGCGGGCGAACACCCGGACGGCCTGCGCCAGCACCGCCCGGACGGTCGGGAAGGGTAGCTTCATTGCGGCGATCCTCCGCAATCGCGGCCCGTGTCGCAACACCGCTCTCGGGGGCGGCGCTCCGCGGCCCGATTCCTTGCGGGGATCCTACGGCAGGTCCGCGGGGCTGCCGGCAGTGACCTTCTTGGCCGGTATCCCTCCCGGATGGCAGTCCAGGCAGGCCACCGTGTGGACGTTGTGCCGGCTCTGCGGCGAGAGGAACGTGGTGTCCATCTTCTGCACCTCGATCCCGCAGTGGGAATCCGCCGGGTGGCACGCGGCGCACGACGCCTTGGCCGAGTTGGTGTGGGACCAGTGGCAGTCGCGGCAACTCAGGCCCTCGTGGACGCCCGCGGGCGTGCGGTCGTCCGACGAGCCGAGCTGGTGGGTCGCGTCCGGCGCGTGGCACTGCATGCAGACGCGCTGGCGCGGGTCCCGCGAGACCTTGACCGGGCGCGTGCCCTGGTAGACCGCGGGCACCGGCAGGAGGCTGGCCGAGAAGTGGGTCCGTTCGCGGTGGTCGAAGAAGCTCGCGGTCTGGGTCGCGTCCGAGGGCGCGTGGACCTGGTGGCAGGCGAGGCAGGGGATCGCGGGCTGCGTCGCCCGGGCCGTGTCCCTGAGCGACCACGTGCCGCCCGTGCCGGTCCCCGAGACGAGCTCGGTGATGTCGCGCTCGTAGAACATGCCGTGGCAGCGCAGGCAGTCGTTGGTGGGCGACGCGGTCTTGTTGTGCTCGGGGTCGAGGAAGATCCGGGCGTAGGTCGTCGCGTGGCGGCTCGACTGCCAGTCGGCGTAGGCCTGGGGGTGGCACCTCTGGCACGAGTCGACCAGGCCCTGCACGTGTTTTTCCAGGAGGTGGACGGGCTTGTTCGGGTCGCCCGTGAAATGCCGCACGATGCGGTCCACGTGGGACTCGAGCGCGTGGACGTCAAGCGTGAGCGCCCCGCCGTGGCAATCGCGGCACGGGATCGTGCGGTGCGCGGAGACCGCCCAGTCCGAGTGGACGCCGGTCATCTCGTGGCAGGAGGCGCAGGTGTTCTGCGGGTTCGCGAAGTGGA
>CAYQOH010000245.1:0-4434 GCA_964419075.1 uncultured Opitutaceae bacterium
TGGCGCAGCGGGTGCTGCAGAACCTCCTCGGCCAGGCCGAGACCAGCATCAGCCGCCTCGTCGAGCGGCGCATCGTCGTCGCGAACGACCTGTCCCCGTCGGATTCCGCGGGCATCGACCGGGGGTCCGGCCTGGCGATTGTCACCGACTCGGGCAGCAGGACGAGCCACGCCGTGATCGTGGCCCGCTCGATGCAGATCCCCGCGGTGGTCGGCGTGCGCGACCTGACGAAGCGGGTGAGGACCGGGGACTGGGCGCTCGTGGACGGGTACGACGGGCTCGTCATCCTGAACCCCTCCGAGCAGACGCTCTTCCGGTATGGGAAGATTCAGTCCCAGAAGAAGTCGTTCGAGAGCCGCCTGCTCGCGGCGAACCGGCAGAAGGCCGTCACGCTCGACGGCGCGAGCGTGACGCTCATGGCCAACATCGAGAAGGTGGAGGAAATCGAGCAGGTGAAGCAGTTCTTCGCCGAGGGCGTCGGCCTCTTCCGCACGGAGTACCTGTTCCTGAACACCTCCCGCATTCCGAGCGAGCAGGAGCAGTTCCTGGCGTACAAGGCGGTTGTCGAGGGGGTGGCGCCGTACCCGGTGATCATCCGCACCCTCGACTTGGGCGGCGACAAGCCGATGGCGTCGGACCCGGACCTCTTCCCAAAGGAGAACAACCCCTTCATGGGCTACCGCGCGATCCGCTTCTGCCTGGACAACCAGCAGCTGTTCAAGGACCAGCTCAGGGCCGTGCTGCTCGCGAGCCACCTCGGCAAGGTGAAGCTGATGTACCCCATGATCAGCGGCGCCGACGAGATGGCACGGGCGAACCAGATGCTTGACGAGTGCAAGCAGGAGCTGCGCGCGAGGGGGCAGCCCTTCGACGACGCCCTCGAGGTCGGGGCGATGATCGAGATCCCGAGCGCGGCCGCGACCATCGACCTGCTCGAGAAGCAGTCCGACTTCTTCAGCGTCGGGACGAACGACCTGATCCAGTACATGCTGGCGATCGACCGGGGCAATGACCGGATCGCGCACCTTTACGAACCGGCGCACCCTGCGGTCCTGCGCACGCTCCGGCGCATCGTCGAGGACGCGCACCGCCTGAGCGTGCCGGTGAGCGTGTGCGGCGAGATGGCCGGCGACCCGATCTATGCGCCGCTTCTCCTCGGGCTCGGCGTCGACTCACTCAGCATGGCGCCCCCGTCCATCCCGGCGGTGAAGTTCCTGGTGCGGGCGATGACGATGGCGGACGCCCGAGCCCTGGCGGCCGACGTGCTTGCCATGACTTCGTCCAAGGAGATCTTCGCCGCGTGCCAGGGGTTCGCCCAGAAGCGGGTGCCGCTCGACTAGGGGGCGACCCTAGGCCTTCGCGCCGGTGGCCAGGAGCGTCTCGAAGTGGGGCTCCACCGCCTCCTTCGCCACGGGCGTGACTTCGATCTTGGTGAACTTCGCCTTCTTCAGGAACTGCTCGAGCGCGGTCTCCTTGAATCCGAGCCAAACGTCCGCATAGAGCTCGCGCGCCTTCTCGAAGTCGTGCTCGGCCAGCTCGAGGATGAGCAGCTGGCCGCCCGGCCTGAGGATTCGGAACGCCTCGTCCACCGCCTTCTGCGGGTGCCTCGCGTGGTGGAGGGCCTGGCTCAGGATCGCTAGGTCGACCGATCCGTCGGCCAGGGGCACCTGCTCGATGTCGCCGAGCTTGTAGGTCAGGTTCGTGAGGTCGTTCTTGCGCGCAAGCTCGGTGCCCACCTCGACCATTCGGGGCGAATTGTCGATGCACCAGACCTGCTTCGCATTGCGCGCCAGGAGCTGCGAGATCAACCCCTCGCCTGCGCCCAGGTCCGCGACGACGACCTGGGGCACGAGCCTGAGCGCCAGCCGGCCGATCGCCTCCCAGGAGCGGCCGGGGCAGTGGTTGCGGCCGAGGCGCCCGGCTATCATGTTGAAGTACTGCTCGGAGACCCGCCGGCGCTTCACGAGGACCCGGTCCAGATGCCGCCCGTCCTCCTCGATCACCTCGAGGCCCGCGACGCTGCCGACGGCCGCCTTCAGGAGCGCGATCTGAGCGTGCGGCAGGTTGGTCCGCAGCGAGTAGAACGCCTTCTTCCCGTCCCTGCGGTCCACCACGAGGCTCGCCTGGCGCAGGAGCGCCAGCTGCGAGGATATCCGCGACTGGCCCATGCCGAGGATCTCCTGGAGCTCGGCCACCGACAGCTCCTCCTGCATCACGAGCGCGATCAGGCGCAGGCGCGTGGGGTCGGACAGGATCTTGAGGGTGTCCCAGGAGGTGTTCACGGCGTCGTGCAAGGGTGCCGATTTCGCGCGCCAACGCAACGCCGTAACCCCTGCGCCCGGGGCCGGTCAGGCGTAGCGCGCGATGCTGACGATCGAGTAGGAATCCTCGGAGCTGCCCGTCTTGACCTTGACGGTCTCCCCGGCGCGCTTGCCCATCAGGGCGGCCCCGAGCGGCGTCTTGTAGGAGATGACGTGGCGCTCGGGATCGCCGTCCCAGACGCCGAGGATCGTGTAGCGCATGCTGGCGCCGTCGCGGACGCGGACCTCCACGATGCTGCCCACGCTGACCTGCTCGATCGTGGCGTCCTTGAAGTCCGTGATGCGGGCCCTCGCGAGCTCGCGCTCGAGCTGGCCCTTCTGCGCCATCAGGACCTGCTGGTCCTGCTTCGCCATCTTGTACTCGGCGTTCTCGCGGAGGTCGCCGTGCTCGCGGGCGGATGCGATGGCCTTGGAATTCTCCGGGATCCTCTTCGAGACGATCGCCTCGTACTCCTCGCGCTTGCGCTCGAAGCTCTCGCGGGAGACGAGCAGCTGCTCCTCCTTGCCCTCGGCCTCGGACGCCACGAGGGACTGGATGTTCGGGAATATCTTGATGAAGCGCGCCAGCAGCGACTTCTTGGTCAGCTCCTCGAACCCCTGGTTGAGGAGGAGCGTGTTCGCGAGGTCGCGGGCCGTCTCGGGGTCCGCGGTCGCGAGGAGGTCCGCGATCAGCTCGGTGTCGTCGCTCAGGATGTCCCCGAGCGGGATCCTGCGCGCGCTCGCCGCTTGGAGGGCCTCGTAGTCGATCGCGAAGAAGATCGCGCTCAGCAGGCGCGGCGTGATCAGGTCGTTCAGGAGCTTGGCGAACTTCTTGGAGTGCCTGTTCTTGACGATCCAGAGCAGGACGGGCGCCCGGAGGTTCTGCTCGGTCTGCCAACGCTTGAGCGTGGAGGCGAGATCCTCGGAGTAGCCGTTCTCCACGAGGAAGTTGATGCACTCCGTCGTGAACTTGCCCTGTGAGACCTTCAACAGGCTGAACACGATGTCGCGGCACTCGATCGGGTGGGTCTCCTTGATCAGCTCGAGGTATTGGCTCTGGAACTGGACGGGAATCCTCTCGGAGATCGCCGCGAGGTCGCGCAGATTGGCGACAAGGGACGCCTGCGAGGGCTCGAAGGTGGTGGGATCGACGCCGGCCACCTTGGCGATCCGGTCGCGGACGGCGGCGCCGTACAGGCGCTCGGCAGCGTCCAGCTGGTTGCTGTCCTTCACCGCATCGGCGACGCCCTTGAGGACGTCGGCCATGTTCGCCTGCACGGCCTTGTGGGCCGCGGCCGAGGCATAATCCTCCGCAAGTGATATGCGTCGGCGCGCCGACCGGGTGGAGGTGAACTGGTCGAAGATCTCGTCCTCGGCCGAAACCGGCGTCTCGCGCAGAACGTAGCACTCGGTCTTCTTCTCGGGAACCGAAACCCGCGGGTCTTTGGCTACGGCCTTGCGCGCGTCGGCCCACCATTTCTTGAATTTCTCCTCGCCGATCACCTGGGAGAGCGTGATCTCTAGGTCGATGGCGGTGGTGGCCTTGTTGGGATAGGACTCCAGGGCCTCGACAATCAGCTGTGCCGGATTGTCCGCGATGAGTTCCAGGATCTTCTTCGGCTCGGTCTCCTTGCGCACCAGAAGGTGGTTCTCCGGAAGGACTTCCATCGTGTTGATGCAGAATGCCGGGTCCATCGCGTGGGACTTCTTGCCCTTGAAGTCGATGACCAGCCGGTGGGTCGCGTCGTCGTAGCTCTTGATTTGGCCGAAACCCCAGCTCCGGTGGATCACGTAAGCTCCGGATTTCATGGACTCAAGTTTGGACTTGGAGGCCTTGAGCGATGGATTTTTGGCTAGGAGCGCGGAAACGGCTTCGGAATTCATAGTTGCGCAAATGAACGCGTGAACCGGAGATTAGAAGGCATAGAGGCGAACCTTGTCAAACTGAGTCTCCAAAGGGCGGCGCGATGCCCGTCGGGGAAACCGGGTCGTCGTCGTGACGTTGACGCACGTTTGCGACTGACTCGGCCAGCGGGAAGAGGATCCGCCCGGCGCCAGGGCGGCTACACGGCGGGTGCTGCGCCCTTACGCAGGACGACGATCGACTGTAGGCCCCTGCCGAACAGCCAGTCGG
>CAYQOH010000246.1:0-4415 GCA_964419075.1 uncultured Opitutaceae bacterium
TCGGCGACCTCGATGGCGACGGCAACCTCGACCTCGTGTACGCGAACTACGAGGGGGGTGTCACGCTCCTGCGAAACGACGCGGACACCGGGCACAGCGTCCTCATCGCGCTTCGCGGAACGCGTTCCAACCGGTTCGGCGTCGGCTCGACCGTGCGCATTGAGACGGATGCGGGCGTCCAGGTCCGCGCGCTGGTGCTTGCCCGCGGCATCCTGTCCAGCTCCGAGCCGGTCCTGCACTTTGGCCTTGGGGAGGAAACGACGATAAGGCGCGTGGTCGTCTCGTGGCCGAGCGGGCACGTCCAGACGTTCTCGGGGCTCGCCGCCGACCGGCGGTTCACGGTCACCGAGCCCTCCGCGCCCGTTTCCCCCGAGCCTCCGGGGGAGGCCGCCCCGGGCCAGTTCTCGGACGCGAGCCTCGCGGCCGGCTTTTCGCTCCCGTCGCGGGAGCCCCTCGTCGACGAGCTGGCCCAGCAGCCGCTCCTGCCGATGCGCCAGAACAGGCGGGGTCCCGCGCTCGCGGTCGGCGACCTGAACGGCGACGGGACGGACGACGCCGTGCTGGGGGGCACGCCGTCCGATCCCGCGCGGATCCTCATCGGCGGCGCTTCGGGGTTCACCGGGGCCGGCTCCGGCCTGGCACCCACCGGGGAGACGCTCGACGACGGGCCCGTCCTCATCTTTGACGCCGCCGGCGGCGGTGCCGGCGACCTGCTGGTGACGAAGTCCGGCAGCAGCCTTCCCGCCGACGCTGCGGACTACCAGCCGAGGCTCTTCCTGAACGACGGCCGAGGCGGCCTCAGGCCGGCGGCCCCGGGTGCGCTCCCCCCGTTCCCGGTGAGCGTCGGCGCAACGGCCGCCGCCGACTTCGACCGCAGCGGCCGCCTCGGCCTCTTCCTGGGCGGGCGCGTCGTGCCGGGCCAGTATCCGACGGCCCCGCGGAGCGCGCTGTGGGCCAACCGCGGCGGAAGGTTCGAGGATGTCACCCTTCAGGTGGCGCCCGGCCTCCGGGAGGTCGGCATGGTGACGGGCGCCTTGTGGAGCGACGTGGACGGGGACGGCTGGCCCGACCTCCTGCTGGCGCTCGAGTGGGGCACGGTGAGGTATTTCCACAACGACCGCGGCAGGCGCCTCGAGGACTGGAGCGACCGGTCGGGATTCTCAGCGGCCGGCGCGGGATGGTGGACGTCCATCGCCGCCGCCGATTTCAACGGCGACGGCAGGCCCGACTACGTGGTCGGCAACGTGGGCCTCAACACGCCGTATGTCGCGACCCGGGAGCATCCGGCGCTGCTCTACTACGGCGACTTCAAGGGCGACGGCGACCGCCAGCTGGTCGAGGCGTATTTCGAGGGGGACAGGATCTACCCGCGGCGCACCCGCAGGGATCTCGGCGCCTCGATTCCCCAGGTCCTGAAGCGCTTTCACCGGAACGACTATTACGCGCGGGCGACGCTGGGGGAGATCCTGGGCGAGGAGAAGGTCGCGGCCGCGCAGCGCTATGCCGCCACGGAGTTCCGGAGCGGGGTCTTCCTCAGCCAGCCCGACGGCACCCACCGCTTCGAGCCGCTGCCCCGTATGGCGCAGCTCTCGCCCTTCCAGGGGCTGGCCGCCGGGGACTTTGACGGCGACGGCCGCGCCGACATCTACGCCGTGCAGAACTCGTACGCCCCGATCCCGAGCGTCGGGCGCTTCGACGGGGGACTGAGCCAGCTGCTGCGTGGCGACGGACGCGGCGGGTTCACGCCCGTGCCGGCTGCGGAAAGCAACCTGGTCGTGCCCGGCGATGCCAAGGCCCTCGCGGTGGTCGACCTGGACCACGACGGCTGGCCCGACTTCCTCGTCACCCGCAACAACGGCACGACGCTCGCGTTTCGAAACCACGCGGTCGCCGGCCGCCATTCGCTCTGCGTCAGGCTCCGCGGCGCCGCCGGAAACCCGACGGCCGTCGGGGCGCGCATCACGATCGAGCTCGGCGACGGGTCCGCCCAGATGGGCGAGGTGCACGCCGGCTCGGGCTACGCGTCACAGTCCGCGGCCGCGTGTTTTTTCGGCTGGAGCGACCGGAATCCCCCCCGGCGCGTCCGCGTGCGGTGGCCTTCGGGCGCCGAGACGGAGCACGGCGTTGCGCCCCAGTCGAAGACCCTGGTCCTGTCCGCCTCGTCCGCATAAGCCGCGCTAAAGGGCACGGAAAGCCACGCTTGCGTGCCTTCGCAGCCCATAGGCCAACGGCAGAATTCGTAAGAAACATTGGGGTTGCAACGGCCTAGCAAGTGTCTCTAAAGGGCGGTCCCGCCCGTGTTTGTAACACAGGAGCCCCTTTTCTTTGATGGACAAAGGGGTGGGTATGTGCTCACTTATTCACAGGATATTCCCAACCTTTTAAATGGATAACACGCGCGGGGTCACTGCCCCCAACTCGCGGATAAGGGTTACGGCAAAGGTCAAGACGTTCGTGCTGGATACGAATGTTCTCCTGCACGACCCGCAATCGATTTACAATTTCCAGGACAACAACCTGGTCATCCCGGTGGAGGTCCTTGAGGAGCTCGATTCCATCAAGACCGAGCAGTCGACGGAGCGCGGGCGCAACGCCCGCCGCGTGCACCGGATCCTCCAGGACCTTCTTCCCGACTCGCGCTCCATGCACGAGGGGGTCGAGCTTCCGAACGGCGGCACGCTTTCGGTCATCATCAATCCCTACCTGATGGAGCCCGGCAAGCACTCCCCGGCCATGGAGCGGCTGCGGGCGGTGCTCCCGGACCTCTCGAAGCAGGACAACCGGATCATCGCCTCGGCCCTCTTCGTCCAGGAGCGGTTCCCGCCGCCGACGGTGCTCGTCACGAAGGACGTGAACGTGCAGCTGAAGGCCCGCGCGGTCGGCCTCGAGTCCGAGGACTACCTGACGGACAAGGTGCCGGAGGACGTCGACGAGGCGAGCTACCGCGAGCTTCCGCTCTCGATCTACGAGCTGCAGCGCTTCTGCTCCGAGGGCGAGTTCGAGATCGACACAAAGTGGGCGAGGCAGCTCTACCTCAACGAGTACGTCCTCCTGCGCTCCGACGAGGGCAAGACGATGCCCGCGCGCTACTACGGGGACGGCGTCGTGCAGCGGCTGAAGCTGCCGGAGTTCGTCAAGGCGCCCGGAGGGATCCCGATCCGCGCGCGCAACTTGGAGCAGCAGTTCCTGATGGACGCGCTCCTCGACGACGGCATTCACATGCTCACCTGCTTCGGGAAGGCCGGCACCGGCAAGACGCTGCTCTCGACCGCGTGCGCGCTCCACCAGACCCTCGACGAGAACTCGCGCTACGACGGCGTCTCCATCTCGCGCCCCGTGATCGCGCTCGGCAAGGACATCGGGTTCCTCCCCGGGACGCTCGACGAGAAGATGAAGCCGTGGCTCCAGCCCTACTACGACGCCCTCGAGGTCCTCATGCCCTCGAAGCCGCCGAAGGAGCCGCAGTTCGCGTCAAAGAAGGTCTCCAAGAAGAAGCGCTGGAAGCGCGACAACATGATGGCCTCCGCGAGCCCGCCGCAGCCGCTGAACGGCGGCCACGCGAACCACGGGACCCTCGGGATGGTGAAGCCCTACGAGCGGCTGCTGAAGAGCGGACTGGTCGAGATCGAGGCCCTCTGCTTCATCCGCGGCCGCTCGATCGCGAGGCGCTTCTTCATCCTGGACGAGGCGCAGCAGCTGACGCCGCACGAGGTGAAGACCGTGATCACGCGCATCTCCGAGGGCTCCAAGATCATCCTCATCGGGGATCCCGCGCAGATCGACAATCCCTACGTCGACTCGCGCAGCAACGGCCTCGTCTACTGCCACAACCGGATGAAGGGCCAATCCATAGCGGCCCATGTCACCCTGAAGAAGGGCGAGCGCTCGGAGCTCGCCGAGCTAGCGGCTGACCTGCTTTAGCCCGAGGAGACTTGGGGCGCCCCGGCGCAGGGAGGCGTATTCCATCGCGAGGGCGAAGCAACCGGTGAAGAGAAGGTCGCTCACGAGCGTGTTCCTAAAGAAGAACAGCGTCGGGAAGAACTGGGGGTGCCCCACGGTGACCGCCTGCCACCATCCGGCCATGTCGTGGGTGTATCCGAGGTCCCCGAACCAGGACACCGTGTTCGTCACGAGGTAGAAGAGGACGGATCCGGCGAGTGCCCCGCCGAAGAGGTTGAGCCAGTTGCGCCTGCCGGAAACGGCGACGCCGAGCCCGATCGCGGCCATGAAGCAGATGATCCTGCTCGCCGCGCCGCCGGCGCCCCACTGGTAACTGTAGACGGTCGCGTAGTAGTGGTCGATGTAAAGGTCCGAGACGACGAGCGCCGCGAACGGCGCCAGCCACATCCACCTATTGTGCGTGTAGACGCCCGCGCAGAAGGCGAGGGCCATCACCGGCGAGAAATTGCTGAGCG
>CAYQOH010000247.1:0-4401 GCA_964419075.1 uncultured Opitutaceae bacterium
CCGTCGTCGACGGCGAACTCCATGTTTGACTCCCCGGCGCACAGCCAGACCTCCCCGACCACGACGTCATGGAGCGTCGCCGTGGCCTTCCCGCTGACGGTGAGGTCCGAGCCGACCGTGTTCTCGGCAAGCGGCGCGAGCACCGCGATCCATCGCCCGTCGGGGCCCGCCGTCGCGCCGATCGTCTGGCCGGCGAACGAAACGACCACATGCTCGCCAGGGGTCGCCCTTCCCCACACGGGAACCGGCCTCTCCCGCTGCAGGACCGCTCGGTCCTGAAAAAGGGGTGCGAGTTCCGGTGCGGCGGGCGCCGTAGGGGCCATCCCGGGCAGCGCGGCAAACGCCAGCGCAATGATGCGGAAAGGGGACATGGAGACCCCGAAGCAGGCCCGATCCGGCGCCGGGTTCAAGGAGTTTTCGGGCCGGCCGGCCGGGTTGCCCCGAGGAAGGCGTGAAGCTCGGAGGCCAGCCTTGGCCCGAAGCCGTCCGCCTCGGCGATCTCGGCGGCTGTCGCGCCTCGCAAGCGCTCGATGCTTCCAAAGCGGTCCATCAACGCCGCCCGGCGGACGGGGCCAAGGCCCGGAAAGTCGTCCAGCAATGACTCCCTTATCCTCCTGGACCTCAGGTCCGCGTTGTAGGTGTTTGCGAAGCGGTGGGCCTCGTCCCGGAGGCGCTGCAGGAGCCTGAGCCCGGGGTGGTCGAGGGGGATGTTGAGCGGCGCCCGCCCGTCGGGGAACACGATCGTCTCCTCCCTCTTCGCCAGGCCAACGATCGGGGGCGGATCGAGGCCGAGCGAAATGAAGGCCTTGAGCGCGGCCCCCACCTGCCCGCTGCCCCCGTCGATCACGACGAGGTCCGGAAAGGCCCTCCCCTCGTCGCGCAGCCGACGGTAGCGGCGCGCCACGACCTCCTCCATCGCGCGGAAGTCGTCGTTCCCGATGAATCCCTTGATCCGGTAGCGCCTGTAGTTGTCCCGGTCTGGCTTCCCCCAGGCAAAACGCACCATGGACGCCACCACGAAGGTGCCCGAGATGTGCGAGATGTCGAAGCACTCGATCGAGCGCGGGGGGCCCGCCAGCGCAAGCGCCGCCCGAAGGGATTCCAGCGCCGCCTCGTCCGCGCTCGGGGCCGTCGGGTCGGTCCGCTCGAAATGCCGTGGCTTCTCGAGCGTCTTCTCCAGCGCAAACACGATGTCGCGCAGCTCCGCGGCCTTCTCAAACTCGCGGCCTTCGGACGCGGAGGCCATCTCCGCGTGCAGCGACGTGAGCCATTCGCGGGACTTCCCCTCAAGGAACGCGCAGGCACGGTCCACCCGCCCCCCGTACTCCCGGGAGGTCACGCTTTCAGGGAACCCGTAGATCTCCGCACGGGCGTCGTCATAGAGCTGCCAGGAGCCGTCAGGCAGGCGGCGGGGGGTGCCGTCGCCGAGCAGGATGCCGAACTGCCGGCGCATCTGCGCCAGCGTCTTGCGGAGCGGGCCGCTGTGCGCAAACGGGCCGAAATACCGCGAGTGGTCGTCCTTCCGGAGCCGGACGACGCGGAACCGGGGAAGCTCCTCCCGCAGGTCGACGCGCACCAGGGGAAAGTGCTTGTCGTCTGTGAAGTCCGTGTTGTAGCGCGGTTTCCACTGCTTGATCAGCTTGCCCTCGAGCAGAAGGGCTTCCGGCTCCGACTTCACCTCGATGGCATCAAAGTCGGCGATCATCTCGACCAGGGCCCTGATCTTGGGGTGGAGCGTGAAAGCCCGGGACGGTTGGAAGTAGGATGAGACCCGCTTCTTGAGCGCCTTCGCCTTGCCCACGTAGAGGATTCTCCCGATGCGGTCCTTCATCAGGTAGACACCGGGGCGGTCCGGCAGCCGCCGCACCTTTTCCTTGAGCGTCGGCGGAACCCCGCTATCTGAGTCAACGGCTGGCATTTTCCGCAGATTAGCCTAATTTCAGCGTCCGCAAAGCATGCTTTCTTTCGACTCCAGCCACTCCGCTTGAACAAACCTCCGCACAAGCTCCATTTTGAACTGCTGACGATCGGCGACGAGCTCCTGCTGGGCCTGACCGCCAACGGCCACCTGACGTTCATCGGAGCGCAGCTCGGCGCACGCGGGGTGGAGCTGCGTAGGAACGTGACGGTAACGGATGACGCCGAAGACATTGCGGCGCAGTTCCGGGAGAGCTGGGCCCGCTCCGACGTGGTCATCCTTACGGGGGGCCTGGGGCCGACGTGCGACGACCGGACGCGGGAATCGGTCGCACAAGTGCTCGGGCAGAAGCTCGTCTTCGACCCGGGGATCGAGAGCCACATTCTGGAGCGCTTCGCCCTCATCGGGCGCAAGATGACGCCGAACAACCTCAAGCAGGCCTACCGTTTTGAGCGCGGGGAAGTCCTTCCGAACGCAAACGGCACGGCGCCTGGCCTGTGGGTCGAGCAGGAGGGCAAGGTGATGTGCATGATGCCGGGGCCACCGAACGAGCTGCAGCCGATGTTCACCGAGCACGTGATTCCGAGGCTCGCGAAGCTTGGCCTCGTGCTCGACTGCAAGGCATACGTCCAGCTTCGGACCTCCGGGATCGGCGAATCCATGCTGGAGACGAAGCTGCAGCCGGTCTTCGACCGCCACGCCGCCGGCCTTGGCATCGCGTTCTGCGCGCATGCCGGCCACGTCGACTGCCGGCTCAGCTCCCCTGGCGGCGAGCTCGGATCCGCCGAGATCGCAGCGATCGCCGCCGAGTGCGCCGACGTGCTGGGCGAGGACTTTGTCACGTTCGGGGACGACTCCCTCGCCAAGGTGTGCGCCGACCTCCTTCGCGCGCAGGACAAGCGGCTTGCGATCGCGGAGACCGCGACAGGGGGCCTGCTTTCGAACGCGTTCACCGACATCTGCGGGGCCTCGAAGTTCTTCTCGGGCGGCTGCGTGTGCTACTCGAACGATTCCAAGATGCAGCTCCTGGACGTGCCCGAGTGCCTTCTCCTCCAGCATGGGGCCGTGAGTGCGGAGGCCGCCGTCGCGATGGCCACCGGCGCCGCGGAGAAGCTCGGGGCGGACTACGCGCTGTCGATCACCGGCTTCGCAGGGACCTGCGGCGGCACGAACGAGAACCCCGTCGGGACGATATTTGTCGCCCTCCACGCCCCACACGGGGTCTGGTCCCGCAAGCTGAGCTACCCCGGCCCGCGCACGACCATCAAGCGCCGCGCGGTGAACGCCGCGCTCGACTGGCTCAGGCGCGAGCTGGTCCGGGGCAAGGACGGAGCCGCCGAGCCGCAGGTGCGGCAGGGCGTCATGCAGTAAGCGCGCCCCCGGCCGATAGGCTTCGCAGCGCGGCAAGGTACTTCTCCTGGGTCCTTGCGATCACCTCCCTCGGGAGGTGCGGGGCCGGCGGCTTCTGGTCCCAGGAGAGTTTGAGCAGGTGGTCCCGCACAAACTGCTTGTCGTAGCTCGGCGGGGAACCTCCGGGGGTGTAGCTCTCCACCGGCCAGTAGCGCGAGGAGTCCGGCGTCAGCACCTCGTCGATCAACACCAGCTCCCCGGCCTTGTCCGTCCCGAACTCGAACTTGGTGTCGGCAAGGATCATCCCGGCCTTCCGCGCGGCATCGTGGCCGAATCGGTAAAGGGCCAGGCTGACCGACTTCACCCGGCTGTAGAGCTCCGGACCCACGGTTGCGGCCCCCTGGGCGTCGTCAATCGCCTCGTCGTGGCTGCCCTTCGGCGCCTTCGTCGTCGGGGTGAAGATGGGCTCCGGCAGCCGGTCGGCCTGCCGGAGGCCGGGGGGGAGCGCGATGCCACACACGGTTCCCGACTTCACGTAGGAGCTCCAGCCGCTGCCCGCCAGGTATCCCCGCACCACGCACTCGATAGGGAGGGGGCGAAGCTTGCGCACCACCATGCTGCGAAGGCGCAGGTCACGTCCCATGATCCCGCGCCTGTCGAATTCCGCCTCTTGATTGGGCAGCAGGTGGTTAGGGATGATCCCTGCGGTCTTTGCAAACCACCACAGGCTCATTTGCGTCAGCAGGATGCCCTTGCCCGGGATGCCGTCCGGGAGGATCACGTCAAACGCCGAGAGCCTGTCCGAGGCGGCGAGCAGAAGGGCATCCCCCAGGTCGAATATCTCCCGCACCTTGCCCGACCCGATTCTCGGGACCGATATATCGATAGACGTAACGGCCCGGTCAGGCAACGCGGCTGCGATTTCGGAGAATGTCATGAAATAAGGATTCCCTATCGCACACTCGCGTCCAGACGGAAAAATGCTCTTGCTTGGTCAGAACTGCAGCCTAGCTTGCCCGGTCCCGCGCTACGTCCCCATCGTCTAGCCCGGTCAGGACACCACCCTTTCACGGTGAGAACCGGGGTTCGAATCCCCGTGGGGACGCCACGGATTAAGACCCTATCCATGAACT
>CAYQOH010000248.1:0-4353 GCA_964419075.1 uncultured Opitutaceae bacterium
AGGGGGAAGGTCCCCTCGTAGTCCACGGGGTTCTGGGTCGCGAAGACCATGAACGGCGCGCCGACGGCGTGGGCCTCGCCGTCGATCGTCACCTTGGCCCGGTCCATGACCTCGAGCAGGGCCGACTGGGTCTTCGGCGGCGCGCGGTTGATCTCGTCCGCGAGGACGATGTTCGCGAACACCGGGCCGGGCTTGAAGACGAACTCCTTCGTCGCCTCGTCGTAGATCGCCACGCCGGTGACGTCCGAGGGCAGGAGGTCGCTCGTGAACTGGATCCTCGAGAACACGCAGTCCGTGGAGCGCGCGAGCGCGTAGGCGAGGGTCGTCTTCCCCACCCCGGGCAGGTCCTCGATCAGCAGGTGGCCTCCCGCGGCAAGGCAGATGAGCAGCTGCTCGATCACGTCGTCCTTGCCGAGGATCGCCTGGCGCATGTTGGCCCTGAGGCGGTCCAGCGTGCCCTTCGCCGCCGCCACCCGCTCCGCCTGTAGGAATTCGCTCATATCGTGGTCGCCGCGGGGCCCTACCCGAGGATCTCCAGCATGCGGGTGAACAGCCGGTTCACCTTCTCCTGGTTCGACTTCACGAGCTCCTTGAACGTCGCGAAGTCGATCTGCGTCCCCTCGAGCCCGTTCGCGTAGTTGTCGGCGAGCGCGAGGCTGTTGTAGTTGAGGCCCGCCTCGCTGCAGAGGTCCGCCTCGTGGGCGGCGGTCATACCGACCACGTCGCCCCAGGCGCGCACGACCCGGATCTCGGCCTTCGTCTCGAACCGAGGGCCCCGCATCTGGACGTAAACCTTCCCGGTGGGGATCGCGAACTCGGGGGCGAGGCGCCCGACCAGCAAGGGGATCAGGTTGTTCGCGATCACGGGCGCCCCGCCCTTCAGCTCCGCGTCGAAGAAGGTGGCGGGGCCCTGCTGCAGGCACACGTAGTCGGAGCACGAGACGATCGTGCCGGGCGGGATCTCGGGCTTGAGCGAGCCGACCGAGTTCAGGGAGACGATGTCCTTGAACCCGAGGTCGGCCAGCGCCCGGATGTTCGCCCGGTAGTTGATCGAGTGCGGGGGCAGCGGGAAGCCGTAGCCGTGGCGGTTGATGAGCGCGTGGTCGCCCCGCGCCTTGTACGCGACCCGCCCGTAGGGCGTCTCGACCTGGCGGACCTCCCAGGACGAGAACAGCGTGGAATTTACGATGCTGGTGCCGCTTATGAATGCGACTCTCATGAAGTGGCCCAATTCTTGCCCACCCTTCCCCCTTGTCAAATCCGGCGGCAGGTACCTACCCTAGCGCGACCCGCATGCCCTCCGCCAACCAAGCGCCCGCAGACCCGCTGAACATCCCGAGGCACGTGGCGATCATCATGGACGGCAATGGGCGCTGGGCCAAGGCCCGCGGCCTGCCCAGGATCGAGGGGCACCGGCGCGGCGTCGAGACGGTCAGGACCGTGACCTACGCGGCCCGCGACCTGGGGGTCAAGATGCTCACCCTCTATGCGTTCTCGGCCGAGAACTGGAACCGGCCCAAGGACGAGGTCGGCGCGCTCATGGGGCTCCTCGAGCTCTACCTGAAGAAGGAGCTCGAAACCTTTGTGCGCGACCGTGTGCGGCTGATGACGATCGGCCGGATCGAGGGGCTGCCGCCCGGGGTGCAGCGCCTGCTTGCGGAGACGGTGGGCAGGACGCGCGAGTTCGCGGACTACACCCTCGTCCTGGCCCTCAACTACGGCTCGCGCACCGAGATGGCGGACGCGGCCCGGGCGTACGCCGCCGCCGTGGGCGCCGGCCGCGAGACGCTGAGCGACGCCTCGTGGGACTCGTTCGCCCGGTACCTCTACACGTCGGGCATGCCGGATCCCGATCTGGTGATCCGCACCTCCGGGGAGACGCGGATGAGCAACTTCCTGCTCATGCAGGCCGCCTATGCCGAGCTCTACTTCTCGCCGGTCCTCTGGCCCGACTTCTCGAAGGCCGACCTCGCGGTCGCGATCGCGGACTTCGCGCGGCGCGAGCGGCGCTTCGGGATGACCAGCGAGCAGCTGAGGCCGGTCGCGGCCGCGAAATAGCGCCCCGCGAAACCCGTGGCAAAACGCATCACAAGCACCGTCGTCCTCTGGCTCGTGCTGCTCGGCGTGCTGTGGAGGTTCGGGACGGAAGGCGCGGTCGCGGCGATCGCCGCCGTCTCGGTGCTGACGCTGCGCGAGTTCTACAGGCTCATGGACGCGGCGGGCCACGCGCCCTTCAGGGGGCTCGGCATGCTCTTCGGCGGGCTCGTCACCGTCTCCCCATGGACCGAGGCGCGCCTGGGCATCCCGTCCCATGCGCTCCTCGCGCTCGCGACCCTCACCGTCTCGGTGCGGATTCTCTCCGAGAGGGACCCCGACAGGCGGGTCGAGACCCTGTCGTCGACCCTGTTCGGCCTCGTGTACGTCGCCCTCATGCTGCAGTACCTCGTGCGCATCGTCACCCCGCAGCCGGGCGACGCGATCCCGCCGGCCGGGCGCCTGGTTCTCTGCCTTTGGGTCGTGGCCGTCGCCAAGTTCTGCGACGTGGGGGCGCTGCTCTCCGGGCTCGCCTTCGGCAGGCACAAGATGGCGCCGCTCACGAGCCCCAAGAAGACCTGGGAGGGCGCCGCCGGGGGCGTGGTCGTCGCCATGGGCGTCGGGGCCCTGGTGGCGTGGCTCGGGCGCGGCGTGCTGCCCGCTGCGATGACGCCGCTGCGCGCGGCGCTTCTTGCCGCCCCGCTCGCCGCCGTCGCGATCGTGTCCGACCTGGTGGAGTCGGTGATCAAGCGCCGGGCGGCCCTGAAGGACTCCGGGGGCGGCGTCCCGGGCATCGGCGGCATGTTCGACCTGTGCGACAGCCTGATCCTGGCCGCGCCCGTCGGGTATCTCCTGCTCCAGCACCTGGCCTAGGAGGCCCCCGACCCAAAGCCCCGTGGCCGCGCCTCCCCCCTCCAGTTCCCGGTTCGCCATCCGCAGGCGGGTCGTCCTGCTCGGAGCGACCGGCTCCATCGGCGGGAACGCCCTGAGGGTCATCGCCTCCCACCGGGACCGCCTCGAGCTCGTCGGCGTGGCCTCCCACTCGAACTGGCGCCGGCTCGCCGAGATCGCCCGGGAATTCTCCGTGCGCGAGGCGGCCCTGTTCGACCCGGCGGCGTTCGCCGAGGCGAAGCTCTGCGGCTCCTTCCCCATGGCGACGCGGCTCCTGCAGGGCCCCGAGGGGCTCCGGGAGATCGCGGCCCTGCCCGCGGCCGACGTCGTTCTGGTGGCCGTGGCCGGGACCGCCGGGCTCGAGCCCTCGCTGGCGGCGATCGCCGCGGGCAAGACCCTCGCCCTCGCGTCGAAGGAGGTGCTGGTCCTCGCGGGCAAGTTCGTGATGGACGAGGCCGTCCGCCGGGGGACGCGCATCCTCCCCGTCGACAGCGAGCACAATGCCGTCTTCCAGTGCGTCGAGGGTCACCCGAGCACCGGGGTCCGCCGCGTCGTCCTGACGGCGAGTGGGGGCGCGTTTCGCGACTGGCCCGCCGAGAGGCTCGAGCACGCGAGCCCGAGCGACGCCCTGAAGCACCCCAACTGGTCCATGGGCCCGAAGATCACCGTGGACAGCGCCACCCTCGCCAACAAGGGCCTGGAGCTCATGGAGGCCAAGTGGCTGTTCGGGCTCAGGCCCGACCAGTGCACCGCGGTGATGCACCCCCAGAGCCTCGTCCACTGCCTCGTCGAGTTCAACGACGGCGCGATGCTCGCCCAGCTCTCGCCCTCGTCGATGACGTTCCCGATCCAGCACGCGCTGCTCTATCCCGACCGATTCGAGGGCGTCGAGGCCCCGATCGACCTCGAGCGCCTCATGCGGCTCGACTTCGGCCCGGTCGACGAGGGCCGCTACCCGATGTTCCGGTTCGCAAGGGAGGCGATGAAGGCCGGCGGTGTGGCGCCGGCCGTGTTCAACGCGGCCAACGAGGTCGCCGTGGACGCCTTCCTAAGGGGGCGGATTGCATTTCTTGCGATTCCGCGCATCGTCGGCCAGGTTCTCGCCGGCACCACCAACTTCGAGCCCCCGGACCTCAAGGCCGTCCTTCAGGCGGACCAGGAGGCGCGGCAAGGCGCGGAACGGGGTATCGAAAGCATCTAAGTCTATTCAGATTAACATATTAATATTCTCGTGTCCGTACTGCTCCAATCCCTTTCCTCAAACATCTGGCCGATCTTCCTGATCGTGCTGTTCTTCGGGGGGTCGGTCTTTGTCCATGAGCTCGGCCATTTCCTGGCGGCCCGGGCGCGGGGGGTGCATGTCGAGGTGTTCTCGATTGGTTTCGGGCCGCCGATCTTCTCCTGGAAGTCGGCCAGCGGGACCCGCTA
>CAYQOH010000249.1:0-4348 GCA_964419075.1 uncultured Opitutaceae bacterium
GCGACCAACCGGAACCTGGAGCAGCTGGTGCGCGAGGGGAAGTTCCGCGACGACCTGTACTTCCGGCTCGACGTCGTGCGGTTCGTGATGCCGCCGCTGCGCCAGAGGGCCGGGGACATCCCGGCGCTCATCGCGCACTTCATCCGGATCTACTCCGAGGAGAACGGCGCCCCGCCGATCGAGATCGAGCCCGGGGCGATGAAGACCCTCCAGGCCTACTCCTGGCCCGGGAACATCCGCGAGCTCAGGAATTTCTGCGAGAACGCCGTCGTGCTCCACAAGGGCGGCGCGCTCTCCGAGTTTGACCTCGATCCCCGGTTCCGGGGCGCGCCGGCCTCCGGGTCCGCCGCGGGCGGGCCCGCGGAAGGCCCGCCGCAGAACCTCTCGGTCGAGCAGAACGAGAAGCGCATCCTCAGGGAGGCGCTCATCAAGTCCCGCGGCAACCGCACGAAGGCGGCGGAGCTGATGGGCATCAGCCGGCGCACGCTTCACCGCAAGCTCGCGCAGTGGCCCGAGCTCGACGTGACCGACTAAATGTCCGCCCGCCCGCGCACCACGCAGGAGCTGATCCATTGGCTGGAGATGGGGGGCGGCAGGCGGTGGGTCCTCATCGGGGCCCTCGGCTTCTGCGGGCTCGCGCTCTCGCTGGTGGTCTCCTGGAGGCAGTTCCACGGCGCCGCGAGCGAGGCGACCCTCGTGCAGGCCGACATGGGCAGCCAGCTAGCGGGCGGGCAGGGGTTCACGACCCGGGTCAACTACCCCCAGGCGGCCGCCTATCTCGGCGCCCGCGGCGTCCGGTTCGACCCGGCGGTCCCGTACCCGGAGGTGTACCAGGCGCCCCTGTACCCCCTGGTGATCGCCGGCGCGCTGCGCCTCCTCCCGCACGCCCTGCGCGAGACGCTCTTCGGCGCCGTGCCCGCGCCGCCCTACGGCTTCGGGGCGGACTATCTCCTCCTCGGCCTCAACCTCGTCCTCTTCTGGCTGGCGATCGGGCTCGCGTTCGACCTCGGGCGCCGGCTCTTCGGCGCCCCGTCGGGCTGGCTGGCGGGGTTTGCGCTCTTCCTCTCGGTGCCGGCCTGGCAGCAGGTCGTCGCCGTCAACGGCACGGCGCTCATGATGGTCCTCGCGCTCGGCGCCTTCCACGCCTGGTGGCGCGCGGAGTCCGCGGAGGACCCGAAGGCCGCAGCCGCGGCGCTCGCGGCGCTCGGCGCCCTGTGCGGCGCGCTGTTCCTCACCGAATACTCGGCGGGCGCGCTCGTCCTGGTCGCGCTCGCGGGGACCGCGCGGCGCTTCGCCGGGGCCGCGCGCTGGCGCGCCGTGGGGCTTGTCGCCGGGGGATTCGCGGTCGTCGCCGCGCCCTGGGTCGTCCGCAACCTCGTGGTCACGGGCCTGCCGGTCGCCCTCGCGGCGCAGAACGTCGCCCTCAAGTTCGGAGACGCCACGGCCGAGCCCTCGGTCTTCCGGGCGACCCTTTCGCCGGCGCTGCCGCCGATTGAGCTGAACAAGCTCGCCAACAAGGTGCTCAGCACGCTGCAGGAGACCCTGCGCTCGCGCGTGTGGTCGGGCGGGGCGATGTGGCTGGTCGCGTTCCTCGCCGCGGGCTGGCTCTACGTCTTCAAGTCGCCGCCCGTCAACCGCCTGCGCTGGCTCTTCACCGCCTCCCTCCTTGTCCTATGCGCGTCGCAGGCGGCGTTCAACTCCGGCGAGAGCGAGCGCCCCGCGGTCGTCTGGCTCTGCCCGCTCATCATGGTCTTCGGCGCGGGCTTCTTCTTCGTGCTCCTCTCGAGCAACCCCGTCCTCGGATCGTGGCCGCGGGTGTGCGCCGCGGCGCTCCTCGCGCTCCAGGCGCTCCCGCTGGCGCACGACGCCCTGGATCCCCACTGGCTCCATTTCCAGTACCCGCCGTATTTCCCGCAGCTTCTCCAGGGGATGCGCCGCCAGCTCGACCGCTCCGATGCCGCCGGCCGCTACGGGCTCATGGCGGACGTGCCCGCGGGCCTCGCGTGGTACGGCCGGACGCGGGTCTGGGCCCAGCCCGCGACCCTGCGCGACTTCTATGCCGTCCAGGTCGAGCAGCCCACCGGCGAGCTGCTGCTGACCCCGAGGACGCTCGACCGCCCGTTCTTCTCGGACCTGAACGCGAAGCCCAAGACCCCGGGCTTCCTCACGGCCTCGATCCCCCGCATCGGGGAGTGGGGCGAGGTCTACGGGGGCCTGCTCACGGGGACCTTCCCCCGGGGCTTCCCGCTGTCGGCGCCCAGGAAGGTCACCGAGGATCTCTACGTTCTCTTCAATGCCTCGATGTCCAACGGCCGCTGAATCGGGAGAATTTCCGTTTCGCAATGAATTGATCTTGCCAGTGGTTAGCAAAATGGCAGCTTGGCCTTTAATTTCCGGCAGCTAATGATGAGACTAACGCGGGTCATTGTCGCAGGATTGAGCCTCGGCCTTTGCGCGGCTGCGCGGGCCGTGTATGCGCCCATCCCGGACCAGGAGCAGGGCAAGGACCTCACGATCTCCCTGGAGGGTGGGATCACTTACAACACCAACATCTTCGGCGCGGCAACCGGCGCCATCAGCAGTGTCGTCTACGAGTTCTCCCCGAAGATCGCCTTCAACGCCTCCCTGACCGACAACACGTTCTTCTCGGCCTCGTACAAGCCGACGCTCGACTACTTCGAGAACCGGCCGGGCACGAAGGATCTCTACAGCCACGCCCTGGACGGGCAGCTCGCGCACAAGTTCTCGGAGACGTCCGTGCTTACGCTGACCGACGCGTACGCGTACAACCAGAACCCCGAGGCGCTCCTGAACGGCGCCCCGATCAACACGGACCAGACGCTCCAGAGCAACGAGTTCGACGGCCGGTACACGTTCTCCCCGATGGAGAAGCTCGGCGTCGTCCTCAAGGCGCGCAGCGCCTACTTCGACTACACGAACCCGGTGCTCGGAACCGAGCTCAACCGCTTCGAGAACCTCTACGGCATCGAGTCCGACTACGCGCTCCTGCCGGAGCTCAAGGCGGCGGGGGAGTACCGCCACCAGGACGTCGACTACAGCAACAACCCCTCGTCCAACAACAAGCACACGGACTTCCTCATGGCGGGACTGGACTACGCGGCGGGGCCCAAGCTCACCGCGAGCTTCCGCCTCGGCGGCGAGTACCGCCAGTTCGAGGGGGGCATCCCGAGCAGCACGACGCCGTACGCGGAGCTGTCGGGCAAGTACGACTACGCCAAGGGCTCGTTCGTCAGCGTGGGCTACACGTACAGCCTGGAGGAGACCTCCGACCCCGTGCACTTCACGGACGAGAAGGTCAACCGCATGTTCGTGAACGTCCAGCATGCGTTCACGGCGCTGATCGTGGGCTCGGCGTCGTTCGACTACGAGCCGGCGCAGCTCGAGGGGCGCCCCGGCCAGCCGAACGTGCAGGAGGACTCGACGCACGCCGGGGTTGCCGTCACTTACCTGCCGACCAAGTCATGGACGGTCTCGGCGTCGTACGACTATGATTTCGTGGATTCCGGGATCAACTCCCGCGGCCTGAACCGGTCGCGCGCGACGCTGAGCACCACCGTGCTCTTCTAGCGTCGCCCGGCCCCGCCCGCGGCATCCGGGGGCATTCCAAAAGAAACCATGGCATCGTCCACCGGCCCTAAGGAGAGCGCGTCCCTTGCCGACCTGATCAGGGTCCTGCGGCTGCGGCTGCCGCTGATCGCCCTCATCATCGCTCTGGTGTTCGTGACGACCATGGCGGTCACCGCGTTCCTGCCCAGGTGGTACCTGGCGACCACCAAGGTGCGCGTGGAGAAGCCCGAGAGCGACGTGAAGCTCTTCCAGGTCCAGGGCAGCACCGCCTACGACCCCTACTTCCTGCAGGACCAGTTCAAGATCATGCAGAACGAGAAGATCCTCTACCCGGTGATCGAGAAGCTGGGCCTGAACACGCGGCTGGCCGCCGCGGCGGGGGCGGCGGGCGCGACGCTGACGCCCGACCTCACCTACAAGTACCTCCTCAACAAGATGCTCCGGGTCGAGTCTCAGCGCAGCTCCTCGCTCATCGACATCAACGTCTACGCGCAGGACCCGGTCATGGCGGCGGAGATCGCCAACGAGATCGCGCGGGTCTACTCCGAGGACCGCATCGCCCAGGCCACCTCGCAGCAGACCGAGGGCATGGCCCAGCTGCGCAAGGAGCTGGCGCTCCAGGAGGCGGCGGTCAGCAGGCAGCGCGACGCGGTCGAGAAGCTGCGAAAGGACCTGAACATCTCCGGCGTGGACCTGAACGTGAAGTACTCCGACATGGAGATCGAGACGCTGCGGCAGATGCAGAACTCGCTGATCGCGC
>CAYQOH010000250.1:0-4348 GCA_964419075.1 uncultured Opitutaceae bacterium
CCCGTCCGCGCTTCCGCTCATCCGCATCTGGAACTGGAAGGCCGATCCCCCGGTGGTCCCGACCCCGGAGGCGATCGCGGCGGCGCTTAAGCTCGTCGGCTGGGCCAAGGTCCGGCGGGAGCCCGGCAGGATATTCCTGCCCGAGCGGGGGATGGCGCTCGACTTCGGGGGCTTCGGCAAGGAGTACGCGGTCGACATCGTCTCGCTCATCGCGAAGGACCACGGCGTCCTCGACTCGCTGGTCGACTTCGGGCACGACCTGCGCGCGACCGGGGCCCCGCCGGGCAGGCCCGCGTGGCACATCGGCCTTGAGGACCCCAAGAACCCCGGGAAGACCTGGGGCAGCGTGGGCCTGACCGGCAAGTCGATCGCGTCGTCCGGCGACTACATCCGCTCGTTCACGATCGCGGGCCGGCGCTACGGCCACATCATCGACCCCCGGACGGGGTGGCCGGTCGCCAATGGCTGCACGCAGGCGACCGTGATCGCGTCCACGTGCCTCCAGGCGGGGATGCTCTCCACCTCGGCGTTCATCGCCGGGGTCGAGAAGGGCCTCGAGATGATCCGCTCGTGCCCCGGGGCCGAGGGGATCCTCCTCACCGGGAGCGAGCGGGCCCAGACGCGGGGCTTCTTCAACTACGTCGCCTCGACCTAAGGCGGCGATCCGCCGGTTGACCCCGGCGCGGGTGGGGCGGATGCGGCCCCTCGACCCGGGCCGAAGGGCGATTGGGGGATCAACGCCCGCGGCGCCTGCGTGGCGGGCTTTTTGGGGCGCAACACGCCTCCGTTAAGAATCACCTCTTTTTGACGGTCGATCCGATGGAGCCGTAAGAATCTGCCCGTCAGCGAATACCGTTTCAGCGACCGACAAAATCGGGTGGGCGACGTTCGGGTCATAAACGACAGTCAATTGCATTATATGGCCACTGGGTTCATTCGTTCCGGCGGCCCGCAAGGGCCATTCGGTACATCCATCATTCAACCCATACCCAGAAAGGACCCTCCGCCATGAAGACCCATTCCCCCCTCCGCCGCGGCCTCGCCGCAGCCTGCTGCGCCCTGTGCGCCACGCCCCTCTTTGCCGCCGCCGTCACGTTCTACCCCGTCGGCCAGCTCTCCGGCGGCAAGGCGAACAGCCAGATCCGCGACGCCGTGCTCGACGGCGACACGATCGTGGCCGTGGGCTTTGCGACCCAGAATCCCGCGAGCCAGCTGAACCCGGGCGGCGCGGGGGACACCGCCGTCGTCTGGACCCTGAAGGACGGCTTGGTGCCGCTGCCCGCGGACGTCCCCGGGATGACGCCGCCCGCCGTCACGCGCAACGTCACCGCCTCCGCCATCGCCCGCAAGGGCCTCGAGATCGCCTACCGCTCGCTGACCGACAACTCGGGCCAGGACGTGGTGGCCGCGCTTGCGACCCACCACGCGAAGTACCTCACGGTCCTCGGGGTGCTCCCGGGGATGCCGCTCTTTAGCGCCGCCGTGGCGGTGTCGGCCGACGGCCGGGTCGTCTACGGCTTTAGTGCCAATGCCTCGGGCCAGCAGATCCCCTTCCGGTGGACGCCCTCCGAGGGGATGACCTCGCTCGGGCTCGCGCCCGGCGCGGCCTCGAGCCCGCCCGCGGGCCGTGCGACAACGGCCGACGGCTCGGTGGTCGTCGGGGGCGCGCCGTCGGGCCCCGGGGGCGTGGGCTACGTCTACCGTCATGGGCACGGCATGAGCGCCCTGCCGCTCGCCGCGGGCGGCACATGGTCGACCGCCTTCGCCGTCACGCCGGGCGGCCGCATCATCGCCGGCACCGGCGACTCGACGGCCCATCCGGGCGGCGAGTTCCTCCTCTGGCGGGGCGGGAAGGTCGAGCCCCTGGGACTCCCCGGCGCGCAGACCGCGACCAACTTCACGAACTTCGGCGGCCTCGCCTCGGCCGGGCGGATCCTGGTCACGTTCGACAACAACAGCAGCTACGTGCACAACGCCCACGGCTGGTTTGACCTGAAGACCGTGATCGAGGGCGCGGGGATCGACCTCGGCGACTGGGCCGGCATGCTCGCCTTCGGCGTCTCCCCGGACGGGCGCCTCGTGTTCGGGAGCGGCTTCAACTCGACGGGATCCGAGGGATTCGTGGTGGAATTCCCCAGGGGATACCTGCTGAACTACGGGCGGCCCGCCGGGCATCCCGCGCAGGACGATGACGACGATGACGACGACACCTAGCCGCCGGCGCTAAAGCCCGGGCGTGGGACCTAAAGCAGGCCGGGGTCCAGAAGACCTGCAAAAATCCGGAAACCGTTTCCGGAAACGCGCGTCTATTGCCGCGCGCCGCATGCCAAGACTGGACACGACCTCCGCCTCTCCCGCTTTCCCGCGATGGACCGCAGGGTCCCTGCGGATCGACCGGATTCGCGTGCCGGCCGCAATCCTGATCGCGCTCCTGCAGCGGTCTCCCGCCCTGCGGGCGGTAGCCGATGTCGCCAACTTTGTCCTTGAGTCCCCGGCGGGCGCCGTGCTCAAGGCCGCCGCCGCGTCGGTGGCGGCGCTCGGCGCCGTCGACTCCGTCGCCGGAGCGACGGTGTACGCCCTCTCCACCGGCAGCCCGGGCCACCCGAGCCCCTACACAATCACCGCGGGCGCCGCGATCGCGGGCGTCGGCTTCTCGCTCATGTCGACGCCGCCGACCGACAGCCCGCCCCAGTCGTGGACGATCGGGGGCTCGATCCCGCCGGGGCTGAAGTTCGGGACGGCGGCGGCCGGCTACCTCACGGCGCCCGGTTCGGTCAACGCGTCGATCCCGACCCTCGTCGGCACGCCCACGACGGCCGGCACCTACGCCATGACCCTCCAGGCCTGGGAATTCACAAACGGCAAGGGCATCGCGAGCACCGTCTTCACCTACCAGGTCATCGTGGGTTCAGGTCCGACGCCGACTCCCACCCCGACGCCCACGGCCACGCCGACCCCGACGTCGACCCCCACGCCGACTCCGACACCCACGCCAACGCCCACGGTAACCTCGTCGCCCACACCCACGCCGACGCCCACCCCGACGGCCGGGCCCACGCCGGCTCCCACCCCGACGCCGACTCCCACGACCGTGGCCACGGCCGCGCCGGTCTTCACGGCGCAGCCAATCTCGGTGACGGTGTCGGGCGGGACGGTCGCGCTGGCCGCGCAGGCGAGCCATGCCCCGGCGTACCAGTGGATGGTGGGCGGGACGACGCCCGTTCCCGGCGCAACCGGGCCCATCCTCGAGTTTGCCGACGCCGCCGCGGCCGTGGGGAGCTACACCTGCGTGGCCACCAATTCGGCCGGGACCGCCACCAGCAGCCCGGCGACGGTCTCGCTCTCGGGCACGGCCGACCTCGGGCGGCTGGTGAACCTCTCCTGCAGGGCGCAGGCCGGGACAGGCGCCAGCATCCTGATCGCCGGATTCGTGGTCGGGGGCCTGGGAACGGCGGGAGCGGAGCCGCTCCTTGTGCGCGCCTCGGGACCCGCGCTCGCGGCGTTCGGCGTGGCGGGGGCGCTCCCGGACCCCGAGCTTCTGCTCTATTCGGGAACGACGGTCCTCGGCACGAACAGCGGATGGGGCGGCGCCCCGGCGATCGCGCAGGCGGCCGCCTCCGCGGGGGCGTTCGCCTGGACGGATCCCTCGAGCCACGACTCGGCGCTTCTTGAGGACCTGCAGTCCGGGCCCTACACGGCCCAGGTCGAGGGGCAGGGCGGCGACACGGGCGTCGCGCTGGTCGAGGTCTACGACGCGACGCCGGCGGGGACCACCGCGCCCGCCTCGCCGAGGCTCGTCAACCTCTCGACCCGCGTGCAGGTGGGCTCCGGCGGCGGGATCCTGATCGCGGGCTTCGCCATCGGCGGCTCGACCGCGAGGACGGTCCTCATCCGCGCCTCGGGCCCCGCGCTCGCCGGGTTCGGGGTCTTGGGCACGCTCCCCGACCCGGAGCTCGCGCTCTATTCCGGGTCGGCGCAGCTGGACGCGAGCAGCGGCTGGGGCGGCGACGCCCAGATCGCGTCCGCGGCGGCCGCCGTCGGCGCCTTCGCCTGGACGGACGCGTCGAGCCGCGACTCGGCGCTCCTCCTCACGCTTCCCCCGGGCGCCTACACGGCGCAGGTCTCCGGGGCCTCGGGCGACACGGGAGTCGCGCTGATCGAGATCTACGAGGTCCCGTAGGGCGTTAGCCGCCCACCTTGAAGCTCGAGCTCACCTGGAGGACCGCCATCACCATGGCGATCGCGATGAAGCCGACGAAGACGAAGACGGCCCCGAGGATCACGCTCGCGATCACCTTCGTGAACATGTTGAGCTGCCTCGATATCTTCAGCTGGTAGGTGGTCGCGA
>CAYQOH010000251.1:0-4341 GCA_964419075.1 uncultured Opitutaceae bacterium
AAGGAGATGGGAAGCCGCTACCTGTTCATCTGCCTGTACGTCTGGCTCGAGAAGTACTTCAGCCGGGGGGACTACCGACGGCGCTGACCCCGGGGTCCGCCATGCGCATCCGGCTGAGCCTCGAATCCCGCCTCGCTCTGCTCTTCGGCGCGCTCTTTGGACTCCCGGCGGTCCTTCTGGTCCCGCCCGTCGCGACATTCGACGGCCCGAGCCATTATTTCCGGGCCCTGCAGGTGGCCGAGGGCCGGATGCGGCCGGAGCACTATTCCGACACCGCGGTGGGCGGCGCCCTTCCCCGGAGCCATGTCGACTTCGTGAACGCGCTCTGGAGGTCCTATTGGGCCGACCGCAACCTTGGGACGCTCACGGCCTGGTCAGCGCTCGCCCGCGAGACGCAAGGTCACCCGGGCTCCACGCGGGTGGAGTTCACCAACACCGCCGTCTACAGCCCCGCCAACTATGCGTTCCAGGCCGCGGGCATGCGGGTCGCCTCGTGGGTGAGCCCGTCGCCGCTGGCGGCGCACCGGGCCGCCTGCCTCGGCAACCTCGCCGGATACCTCGCCCTGGTCGTCGCCGCGCTCGAGCTGCTGCCGCGCTTTCGCTGGGGCGCGCTGATCCTGGCCACCTGCCCCTTGAGCGTCATCCAGGCCGCCTCCGTGAGCGCCGACGCGGTCAATTTCGCCGTCCCGCTCCTCGTCCTCGCCGGCGCGTGGCGCCTTCGCGACGGCCCCGCAAGGGCTCCCGCAGCGGGGCTCGCCCTCGTCCTTTCGGCGGGGTTCGTCACGGCCCTCCTCAAGCCCACCGCCCTGGCGTCGCTCGCCTGCATCGCGCTGATTCCAGGGCTCCATTTCGGCTCCCGGCGCGCCAAGGTCGCCTGCCTTGGCGCCTTCCTTGCCTGCGCGCTGGCCGCGTGGTTCGCCTGGAACCGGGCCAACGCGAACGTCGACGTGGCCCGCTGGTTCGACCCCGCACACCCTCCTTTTTCCGAGCAGAAGGCGTCCTTCCTCGCCAATCCGCTGCGGTTCGCCCGGCCCTTCGGGTACTTCCTCACGAGGGACCTTGCGGCCCAGTGGCCCCACATGTTTGCCGATGTCGGCGGCTGGATCCCGCCCGGGCTCCACCGGGCCCTCTTCTGGCTCTCGCTGGTGCTGCTCCCCGGCCTCGCGTCGTGCGGATCGTGGGAGGGTCGCAGCGACTGGGCCTGGGCCGGGACGATGGCCCTGCAGTCCCTCGCGGTCCTCTTCCTGACCGCCCTCGCGCTGTGGGTCTCCATGGGTACCGTCGGCATGGACCACGTCCCGGGTCTGACCGGGCGCTACCTCCCGTTTGTTGCCACCGGGCTCGCCGCCGCGGGGGCGGAGGCCTGGCACGGCGGCCTCCCGAGGCTGCGGCGCGGTCTTTCCTGGGCGGCCCTGGCGGCCAACGGCGCCGGATTGACCGCGATCCTTGCGTCCATAGCCTCGACAACCGCCTGAGCCGGCGCCGCCGGGGCCGAAAAACCCTTGTTTCCCCACGCCCGATCGATTTGCTTACCCCTTCCATCCTCAATGATTTATCTACTCGGAGGCTCCGGTTATGTCGGACAGGCCTACCAGGCGCTCTTCAGGCGCAAGGCGATTGCCTTCCGCAGCCTGCGCCGGTCGGACGTCGACTACACCCGCCCGGACACGCTGCGCCAGGCTCTGCTGCGTGACCGCCCCGAGTTCCTCATCAACGCGGCGGGCTACACCGGCAAGCCCAACGTGGACGCCTGCGAGCTGCACAAGGCGGAGTGCCTCCTCGGAAACGCCGTGCTTCCCGGCCTCGTCGCGCAGGCCTGCGAGGCCGTGGGTGTCCCGTGGGGCCATGTCTCTTCAGGCTGCATCTTCAGCGGCGACGGGCCCGGCGCGGCGGGCTTCACGGAGCGCGACGAGCCCAACTTCACGTTCCGGGCGAAGCGGTGCTCGTTCTACAGCGGCACGAAGGCACTCGGCGAGGAGGTGCTAGCCGGCCATCCCGACCTTTTCGTCTGGCGCCTGAGAATCCCCTTCAACCGGGTCGACAACCCGCGCAACTACCTGACGAAGCTCATGCGCTACCCGAGGCTCCTTGACGCAACCAACTCGATCTCGGAACTCGATGAGTTTGCGGAGGCCACGCTCGACTGCTGGACCAGGCGCGTGCCCTTCGGGACGTACAATGTCACCAACCCGGGCAAGGTCACGACCCGCGAGGTCGCGGAGCTGATCCGCCGATCGGGGGTCTGCACCAAGGAGTTCTCCTACTTCGCCAGCGAGGCGGAGTTCATGAGCACGGCGGCGAAGACACCCCGGTCGAACTGCGTCCTCGACCCGTCCAAGCTGGCCGGCGCCGGCATCCGCCTGACCCCGGTGCTCGAGGCCATCGAGCGCGCTCTCGGCGCCTGGAGTCAGGCCGCCTGAACACGATGAACGTCCTGGTCACCGGAGGCTGCGGGTTCATCGGGAGCAACTTCATCCGGCACCTGCTTGGGAACCGCGGCGGCTCCGTCGCCCGCATCGTCAACCTGGATAAGCTCACCTATGCCGGCAACCCCGCGAACCTCGAGCGGGTCGCGGGCGATCCGCGGTACCTTTTCGTCCACGGGGACATCGGCGACGCGGCGCTCGTCGCGCGGCTCCTTTCCGACCACGCGGTGGACCACGTGGTCAACTTCGCCGCCGAGAGCCATGTCGACCGCTCGATCGACTCGCCGGAGCCGTTCGTGCAGACGAACGTCGTCGGCACGCTGCGCCTCCTGGAGGCCGCCCGGCGCCACTGGTCGGGCCTCAGGGGCAGCCGCACGGATGCGTTCCGCTTCCTTCACGTCTCGACGGACGAGGTCTACGGGACCCTTTCCCCGTCGGCGCCTGCATTCACCGAGGAGACCGCGTTCGCCCCCAACTCCCCGTACGCCGCCTCGAAGGCCGCGAGCGACCACCTCGTGCGGGCCTACCGCCACACCTTCGGCCTGCCGACCCTCACCACCAACTGCTCGAACAACTACGGGCCGTACCACTTCCCGGAGAAGCTGTTCCCGCTGGTGATCCTGAATGCGCTCGAGGGCCGGCCCCTCCCGGTCTACGGCGACGGCCGGCAGATCCGCGACTGGCTCTACGTCGAGGACCACTGCCGCGCGATCGAGCTCATCCTCGGGCGCGGCCGGCCCGGCGAGACCTACAACGTCGGGGGCATGAACCAGACGGCCAACCTGGACGCGGTGCGGCTGATCTGCGCGCTGCTTGACGCCCGCTCACCGCGCAAGGACGGCAAGCCCTACGGCACCCAGATCGCGTTCGTCGCCGACCGGCCGGGCCACGACCGCCGGTACGCCATCGACTCGACGAAGCTCGAGCGGGAGCTCGGGTGGCGCCCCCAGGAATCGTTCGAGTCCGGGCTCTCGAAGACCGTCGACTGGTACCTGGCGAACCGCGCGTGGTGCGACGAGGTCACGGCCAAGCGGTATGCGCGCGAAAGGCTCGGCAATACGGCCTGAGCCGGGTCAACGTCCCCCTATGAATCGCAAAGGGATCATCCTCGCTGGAGGCTCCGGAACCCGGCTCTACCCGCTCACCATCGCCGTGAGCAAGCAGCTCATGCCGGTGTACGACAAGCCGATGGTGTACTACCCGCTGTCCGCGCTGATGCTGGCCGGAATCCGCGAGGTGCTCGTCATCTCGACCCCGCAGGACCTCCCCCTGTTCAGGCGCCTCCTCGGGGACGGCGCGCACCTCGGCATGCGGATCGACTTTGCCGCGCAGCCCAATCCGGAGGGCCTGGCCCAGGCGTTCATCATCGGCGCCGCCTTCATCGGGGACTCGCCGAGCACGCTTGTGCTGGGCGACAACCTGTTCTACGGACACGACCTGCCCGCCTCCTTCGCCGCGGCCAACGCCCGGTCGCTCGGCGCGACGATCTTCGGCTACCATGTCTCCAACCCCTCCGCCTACGGCGTCGTGGAGTTCGGCCCCGACGGACGCGTGATCTCGCTCGAGGAGAAGCCCGCCCAGCCGAAGTCGAACCTCGCCGTCCCGGGCATCTATTTCTACGACGCGCAGGTCGTGTCCCTGGCGCGCGGCCTCAAGCCCTCCAAGCGCGGCGAGCTCGAGATCACCGACCTGAACCGCCTCTACCTCGCGGCCGGCGCCCTGCACGTCGAGGTTCTCGGGCGCGGCACCGCCTGGCTTGACACCGGGACGCACGACTCGCTGCTCGAGGCCGCGCAGTTTGTCCATGTCATCGAGAACCGCCAGGGCCTCAAGATCGCCTGCCTCGAGGAGATCGCATGGCGCCAGGGCTGGATCGACGACGCCCGCCTCGAGGCGAACATCGCGAAGCTCGGCA
>CAYQOH010000252.1:0-4317 GCA_964419075.1 uncultured Opitutaceae bacterium
TTGCCGGTGAAAGATTCGTGCGTCAACGACTTTTCCTCGCCGAGGACGCCGGGGATGAACCGGCTGAGCGCGTCGATGACGACCGCCGCCGCAAGCGTCCCGTTGGTGAGGACGTAGTCCCCGATGCTGACCTCGAGGTCGATCACGCGGTCGCGGATCCTCTGGTCGATCCCCTCGTAGTGGCCGCTCAGGAGGATCAGGTGGCGCTCCCTGGAGAGGTCCGCCGCCATCGCGGGCGTCAGGGGAACCCCGTCCGGCGTCAGGTAGATCCTTCGGCAGCCCGGCGTCTGGAGCTGCTCGATCGCGGCAAAGACCGGCTCGGGCTTCATCACCATCCCCGCGCCGCCCCCGAAGGGACGGTCATCGGCCGTCCGGTGCTTGTCCGTCGTCCAGGCGCGCAGGTCGTGGACGCAGACGGAGAGGAGATCCTTCTCGAGGCCCTTTCCCAGGATGCTTTCGGCGAGGAAGCCGTCCAGCATCCTCGGGAACAGCGTCAGAACGTCGATGCGGGGCATGTGGCCCCACCCTTCCCGTGGCGGGCCGCCTCAGCTGGCGGCCGCCGGTTCGGCCGCCGGGCTGGCCGGGGCGGCGTCGGGTGTCGCGGTCGCCTGGGGCGCCGCCGTCGCGCCGCGGCGCGCCCGCTTGATGATGGAATGAAGCGTGTCGGTCGGCTTCGCGCCCTTGGAAATCCAGTAGTCGACGCGGTCGAGCCTGAGGTTGACCTGCCGGCCCTTCGTGCGGGGATCGTACGTCCCTAGGGTCTCAACGGCGTCGCCATCGCGGCGTGAGCGGGTCTCGGCGACGACAATGCGGTAGTGCGGCTGGTGCGTGGACCCGATGCGGGAGAGGCGGATTTTGAGTGCCATGAGAGCGGAATTGCGGGTGTGTTCGAATCGAAAAAGAGGTCAAATAACACTGTGCGATCCTCCCATGTCAAGCGCCTACGCTGCCCCGGGCGCCGACGGGGCGGCCGAGAGGTTCACCCGCACCGGGGCGCGCTCGAAATCGGCCGCCTGCAAGAGGGGCTCCGCGTGGATGGCGCCCGCCGCCGCCAGCCATGCGTCGGGGAGCTGGGCCACGCGGGTGGCAAACTGGGTCGCAATGTCATTATAGTAGGTCCGCGCCAGGGCGATCCGCTGCTCCGTCTCGATCAGCTGCTGCTGCAGGCGGCTAAACCCCTCCTGCGCGACCAGGTTCGGGTATTTCTCCGCCACGGCGCGGACGACCCCGGCTATGCCGCTGATGTCCGGGCCCGGCCCCCCCGGCCGGGTGGCCGTAAGCTGGGCGCGGATCGCGGCGACGGCCGTCTGAACCGACGCCTCGTGGCTGCTCAGCCCGCCGACCGCGCTCGCCAGGTTCGGGATCAGGTCGTGGCGCCTCTTGAGCTCGACCTCGACCAGGGACCAGCCCTGGCGCACCCGCGCGCGCAGCCCCACGAGGCTGTTGAACACCATGAGCGCCCATCCCGCGGCCCAGGCGGCAAGGTAGGCGGCGCCGAGCCCGAGGGCGCCCGCGGCTGGCGCCCACGCGGGATGGAACGCCTTGACCGCGAGAAGGCCGGCCGCCGCGGACGCGGCCAGGCCTCCGGCCCACGCGAGCCACGAATAGACGGCGTAGCTCACCTCGACACCCTTCTTCGAGCGGGTCGAGATGAGGAACATCGCGGCGCCCTTGCTCGCGGCGATCTCCGGGGCCACGACGTCCTCCCGCTCGCGCGCCTGGCCCACCAGGAAGACCGGGGCGTGCAGGGGGATGCCCTCCTCGACAAAGCGCCGCTTCCCGGTCGAATCGGAAACCGCGATCGGCGTGGCCTTCGTGGCGTAGAGGGGGTCCCCCCGCGTCACCGTCCGGTCAAAGAGGCACGCGCCCTCGAACTTGGCCCCTTCGGGCCGTATCAGGATCACCCCGGTGTCGTCCCTTCCGTAGAACGGCTCCGCGGCGCCGCCCGACGCGATCGTCTTCCAACCCTCCTCGACCCGGCTCCGCGTCTGGGGCTGCCCCTTGTCATCGGTGTAGGCCTCGCTGACCGTGCGCGACCAGTGCTCGTCCACGTGGTAGGCGTATTGGACGCAGAGCTGCCCGCTCAGGAAACCCGTGAGCGGCTTCTCGGACTCCGCGGTGACGCTGAGTTCGACGAGCCCGATGAAGACGCCCTGCACCTTCGAGGTGGGGAGGTCCCGGATGAGGCGCTCGCGCCGCCGGAGGTGAAGGGTCAGCCAAAGCAGCACGATCGAGATGACGGCCACGACGGCAAAAACCTGCGCGCCCTGGCTGGGGTGGCTGGAGGACATGGCCCCTTTGTTGCAAGAATCCGGGGCGATTCCAAGGATTCAGACCCGACGGAGCCCGCGCACGACCGGACTATCGTGCGCAACATGCTTTTCCAAAAATGGTTACAAATCACCCGCTCGCGTGCGGCCCAAGCCGGTGCGCAGCGCCAAGCGGCCTCAGAGCGCCGCCGCCACCCTGCGAAAATGGTGCCCGATGATGGCGAGCTCGATGGCGACGCGGAACTGGCTCGGGCGCCGGAGGAGGGTCCCCGCGCAGAACCGCCAATAGGCGAAGCGCCCACGATGCCACACGCCGAGAAGCCAGAAGGACTTGACGAACGCCCCGATGTCCACCCTTGAGAGCCTGAGCCGCTCCGAGCTGGCCTTGTGGTTCTTCAGGAAGATGCGAATGCGCCGGTAGTAGTTGCGCGGCTCGTAGAGGCGCTTCATGAGCTCGCGGTAGCCGTTCTCGAGGTACTCGCGGCTGAGCTTCGGCTTGAAGTTGAGGGCGCCCGTCGCCGTGTTGTCGCCGGTGGCCTCGGACACGAGCCGGCCCTCGCCCTTGAGGCGCTGGTAGAGGCGCGTCTGCGGCAGCGCGGTCAGCAGGCCCACCATTGCGGTGACGACGCCGGAGCGCTGGATGAAGTCGAACTGCTGCTTGAAGATGTCGCCCGTGTCGCTGTCGAAGCCGACGATGAAGCCGCCCATGACCTCGAGGCCCGACTCCTGGAGGGTCTTCACGGCGGACACGAGGTCGCGGCCCGAATTCTGGAGCTTGCGGCATTCCTTGAGGGCCAGCGCCGAAGGCGTCTCGATGCCCACGAAGACCTTGCGGAAGCCGGCGGCGACCATGAGCTCCCGCAGCTCGGCGTCGTCGGCCAGGTTGATCGACGCCTCGGTGAGGAAGCCCATCTGGGGGCGGGTGCGCTCGCGCCACTCGATCATCGCGGCGAGGAGGGCCTTGGTGCGCGCCTTGTTCCCGATGAAGTTGTCGTCGACGATGAACACCATGTCGACCCATCCCATGAGGCGCAGCGCCTCGAGCTCGGCCACGAGCTGCGCGGGCGTCTTTGTCCGCGGCACCCGGCCGTTCATCACGATGATGTCGCAGAACTCGCAGTCGTAGGGGCAGCCCCGGGAGAACTGCGCGGCCATGGTCACGTAGTTGTGCAGGTTGATGAGGTCGTACCGCGGCATCGGGGTATGCTCGAGGCTCGGGTAACCGGGCGCCTGGTAGGCGTGGCGCAGGGTGCCGGCGGCCATGTCCGCGACCAGCTGCGCGATGACCTCCTCGGCCTCGCCGAGGACAAAGTGGGGAATCTCCGGGTACGACTGGTGCCCGGTCGTAAACAGGGGACCGCCCGCGATGACGGTCCTCCGGGCTGCGGCGCAGCGGCGGGCGATCTCGCGCACCGACTCCTGCTGCACGATCATCGCGCTCAGCAGGACGTAGTCGGCCCAGAGGAGGTCGGCCTCCTCGAGGTGCTCCACGTTGAGGTCGACGACCTTCAGCTCCCAGTCGCGCGGCAGCATCGCGGCCACCGTGAGCAGGCCGAGCGGCGGGAAGGCCGCCTTCCTCGCGACGAACCTCAGGACGTGCTTGAAGCTCCAGAACGTGTTGGGCGTCTTCGGGCTTAAAAGGAGAATTTTCATGCGCTTGCCCCCGAGCGCAATCATCCGCGCCTGTGGTCTCCCTAAGCTAGGCCCGCCGCGGCGTTTCCGCTAGGAGTTATCTCCCTTCCTCGCCGATTATTACTGTGCATTATGTATTGCGAAAGCGGCGACCGTTTTCCCTCGGGATCGCACCGGAGCAAGATGTGCGCATGCGCGGAAGGGGCCTGGCGGGGGATCGCCCGCCTGCGCCGCGGCGCCCGCGACCGCAGGACTGCGCCCGGAGGGCCTTTGCCATTGACCGCGGCCGCGCGCGCGAAGAGCGTGCACCCTCCATGCTAAAATCCGGCATCGTCGGGCTGCCCAACGTGGGCAAGTCCACCCTGTTCAACGCCCTCACGCGCTCGAGGAAGGCCGAGGCGGCCAACTATCCCTT
>CAYQOH010000253.1:0-4305 GCA_964419075.1 uncultured Opitutaceae bacterium
TTAGAAGCCGTTGCCGAAAGGCGTGCAGGTTCAAGTCCTGTCCCGAGCACCAAATGCGGATCGCGCGACCCGGGCGTCTGCAGATCAGTTGACGCCGAAGAAGACGATGTGCGCGCCGGCTTTCGGGAACGGCTCCTGACGCGCCTCGAATTTCGCGGTGATCATGGCCCGGCCAGCAGCGTCAAAGGAGACCTCCGTGCCGTCGTCATGCCAAACGCGGCGATCGGCGCGATTCAGGGTGATGTACCTATAGGTGCCGGGGCGTGCGAACAGCACGACGGCGCCCCTCCCGTTCGGGGCTATCTTCTCATGGACCTCCGGCGTGCCCCCCACCGGCCCGTTTCCTGCGGGAAACGCCGAGGCCATGTCGTCCCTGACCTGCCGGTACTTGGCGAGCACCGTCGAGAATCGTTCGACGCCCGCCTCCGAGATCGCGGGCAGGTCGCCCCAGATCCCGTCCTGGCCCAAGATCAGGGACGCCAGGCTCAGCATCTGGTTGTTCTCGGGGTCGTCGGGAAGGTAATGGGTGAGGAACAGGGTCGACGGGATCCAATGGTCGTAGACCAGCGGGCTGCGACAGATCCAGTCGCGTGCCGGGCCGGGGTAGAAGAACAGGTTCCAATTGCCATCCGGAGGCAGCGGGTGGTCATAGTTCTGGTTATAGGGCCCGTTATTGATGAGGAAGTACTTGCCCGCGCTAAGGTAGGCCAGGCCGAAGCTTCTCCCGGACTCGGTCATGTCGAAATCGCAGATCGCATCGGGAACAGAGCCGCTCACGGTCTCGGCGATGCGCGCCATGGCAAGCGGCATCTGAAAGGCATAGCAGTCGCTTCGTTCCGATGCCGTGTTGGATGCGGTTCCGTGGCCATGGTTGGGGTCGTTGCATCCGTACTGGTCGACCGAATCAAACTTGAAATACGTGACACCGAGCTGCCGGTTAAGCTCGATCAGCCGGTGGGCGAAGTCCTGGCCGTAGCGGCTCACCACGCAGCTCCACGATGAGGCCTCGGTCTCCCAGACGACCCAGGGGCTGGGAGTCTTCCCGTCGAGCGTTTGGACGCAGTCGGCGTGGGTCCTCAGCATCCGGGAGGTCAACGCGACCGTCGTCGGGCCGAACCACAGGCCCAGTTTCATCCCGAAGCCGTCTAGCGTGGCCTTTATTTGCCTCAGGCCGTCGGGAAACCGGATCGGGCTGGGCTGCCAGTCGCCGGGTTTTTCGAACCAGCCGACGTCGATGACGAAGACATCGACGCCCATGCGGTGGGCGACTTCGATCTCCCGCAGCATCCGATCGGAGTTCATCTCGTCAAGGTAGGGCCTTCCCTTCCAGTGGTTGAGGCGCTCCTGGTAATTCCAGGTGTTGTAGAAGATCTGCGGCCTGCGCGAGGCCGGGCTCAGGGAAAGATGCCTAAGGGCAAAGCTCCGGTAGGCCTTCTGCAGGGCCACGCGGTCGCCTCGGACGGCCGCCAGCTCGAACCAGAGGGTGGCAAACGGGTGATCGGGGCCGACCTCCTCGCCGGACCAATAGTTGCCCTTGACCGCCTCAAGCCTGACCGAGCGATCCGGGAAAAGGCGGTAATGCAGGAACTCGTCGGGCGCGGTCGATCCGTGCTCGTACGCGGCGAGGACCTGCTCCGTGGCGTCGCCGGCCAGCAGGATGGGACCCATCGCCTCCTCGCCGTCGGCGAAGAACCGAGAGTCGAGCGTGCGTTCGACGGGCATATAGCTGTGGAACTGCTCATTGAACTCGGACAGGCGCAGTTCCGTCGCCTCCGGGAGGTTGGCGAGGGACAGGCCGAGGTAGCCTATCCTGTCCGTGCCGGCGGGCTTTGTGAGGTGCCGCGCGGTGTCGCTCAGCACCTCGTAGCGAAAGCGAACCACGGGGTCATCCTGCGCCGCCCTGAATACGACCTTCAGGTGCAGGCCCTCCTCACCGGCCACCTCGCCCATGAACGCGTATTCCTGGCATCCGTTGGGCAGTTCTCTGGGCGCACCCAACGACCTCACGGTCCTTAGCCCCATCGTGACATCACGCCCGTCCAGATTGAAGACCGGAGCCGCGATCTCATGGCGCCGGCCTGCGCCCTTTGCCGAGTAATCCCAAAGGACGGAGGCGCCGGCATGGAGCGTGACCGTTGCGACGCGGGTCTCGACGGCGGCAAGATCGACGGTGGCCGCGCTTGAGCCAACCGCGGCGGCCGCGCCCGAAGCCAGGGCCAATGCGCCCGCCATAGCGCGGAAAGCGACGGAGTTCACGTGTCGTGCCTATGGAGTTCCGGCATGCGGGACAAGGCGCTTGTGAGAGGCTCCGTGTCCGGCACGCCACCGGCCGGTGAATCTGCGCGCTGCCGGCGCCGCCCGATGGACAAGGCCTGAGACAGGGACCCTCGGTCACTCGGTCTCCGGCTCCGAGTTCTTGCGCCAGTCCACGGCGCCAAAACGGCTGCCCCCGAGAAAGGTGTAGACAAAGCTGAAGGTGCCTTCCGATTGGGACAGATTGGGAGAAAGGCCGTAGTGGCTGTGGCGGTGCGACTCGACGTACTCGATACCAACCGCCTGGTGCTTGAACATCCGGAAGGTCAGGCCGACGTCGCCGCGGAAGATCTGCTCCGATCCTTCGCGGTCGTCGGAGCCCGTCCCACTGACGTAGTAGTCCCGCGCCGTGAAATCGAGCATGGTGCGCCGGCCGAAGATGAACCGGAGGGCGAGCAACCCCTGGGGTGTCACGCCATAGTGGTAGTCGCGAAGGCCGTCGGAGTGGGGAATGGTGCCGGCGGCGCCGAATCCGACGCCCATGAGGGCGGACCCCTGCATGGCCACGTGGCGCGAAAGCCACCACTGGTTGGTTGTCCCGATCGACAGGGCCGTCGAGGAGATGCGAAAGATCGGCGGGGCGATGTAGTCGTAGCTGGCGTAGAGGCCCCAGATGCCCCTGTAGTTGTCTCCGATGTCATAGTCGGTCCCGTAAAGCAGGCCGCGATCCATGATGTCCTGTATGAAGTTGTGGCCGTGCGCGCTCGTCTGTCCCGCGAACTCGAAGGAGAAGTAGTCAAAGGGCCGGTCGTAGGCGTAGCCTGTCTTGCCCGGGAGGCCGTAGATGAAGGAGAAGTCCAGGATCGCCTCGCTCTGCTTCTTGTCGGTGTAGGTCGATCCTTCGCTAAGCAGGAGGTTGTTCGTCTTGACCAGGTCGGTGCTGACGCCCCAGCGCAGGCGCATGAAGGTCGCCGGGCCGAAGCCTGGGAACACGGCCTTGAACCGCCGGCCATAGACGAGGCGGTTGAAGCCGGTCGGCGGGGAGATGACCGCAGCGCCCAGCTCATGCCAGAAGCCGGGACGTTCGCCGCCGTCCTCGAGCAGGAGGCTCGCCATGCGGAACAGGGACTCGCCCAGGACGGCCCCGGCGGTTCCCGTCGTGATCTGGTCGTTGATCGAGGGAAGGTCGGTTTCCCCGGCCATCTTCCAGATGAAGCTTCCCGCGTTGCTGTAGGCGAGCGACTGCCAGAAGGGGACGCCTGTTGATCGAGCGAAGCCGAACATCATCGACCCCTGATAGGGATGGGCGAATTGGTTGATGTTGAAGGGGTCCGTATCGAAGACCCAGTGCTGCTCGTGGAGGTGCTCCCAAGTGCTGCCAAGCGTCGAGTCATAGACGTCGTGCGGGAGGGCGATCCTGTCGTAGATGCTGAGCGCCGCCAAGAAGCCCGGCACCTCGGCGGCCGGAACCGCGTAGCTCGTCCCTTCGCCGCTCTTCCAGTCCAAGGCGCCGGCCTGGGCGAATGCCACGGGCGGGTCCGGGGCGGTACCGGGCGGGCCTGCGATCTGGCAGCGGGCCGTGTTCGCCAGGCCAAGGATCAGGAGCGCGGCGAGGATGCAGGCGGGCAGGGGGAGCATCGCCGGCGTGAAAGGGGGCGGGGTGGAGTTAGGGCGCATGGTGTTTGGGGCAACGCCCCCTTGCGGAAAGTAGAGATCCTTGGTCGCGGCGGCCATGGGGTGTTGCCCTAACGAGAACCGGCCTTGCGAGGTTTCCGGCCGAATGCCCCCAGATGCGGCGCGGCCGTCCGCAGGTCGGCGCTTGCCAACGGGCGGAAATGAGTTCCCCTCTGGAGGCTCTTGTGAATGGGCCCCCGATAGTCCCGGACCCCGCTTCGCCTGCCCCCGGGAATACCAAACAAGGCATGTTCGTGACGAGCGACGGGAAGAACGTACTCTTCACCTTCGTCATCGTGAGCTCGCTGTTCCTGCTCTGGGGGTTCTGCAACGGGATGATCGACGTGATGGACAAGCACTTTCAGGAGGAGCTGCACC
>CAYQOH010000254.1:0-4289 GCA_964419075.1 uncultured Opitutaceae bacterium
GCTACGGCGACGAGAACGAGGTGATGCCCTCCGACAAGCGCAAGATCATGATCCTCGGCGGCGGCCCGAACCGGATTGGCCAGGGCATCGAGTTCGACTACTGCTGCGTCCACGCGAGCTTCGCGCTGCGCGAGATCGGGTTCGAGACGGTCATGGTCAACTCGAACCCCGAGACGGTCTCGACCGACTACGACACGAGCGACCGGCTCTACTTCGAGCCGCTCACGCTCGAGGACGTGCTCGAGGTCTACCAGCAGGAGCGCTGCGAGGGGGCGATCGTGCAGTTCGGCGGGCAGACCCCGCTCAACCTGGCCGCCGCGCTCAAGGCCAACGGCGTCAACATCATCGGCACGACGCCGGAGTCGATCGAGGTGGCCGAGGACCGGAAGCTCTTCGCCGCGGTCCTCGACAAGCTCGGCCTGCGCCAGCCCGCCAACCGCACGGCGCTCAGCGAGGGCGAGGCGGCGGCTTTCTCCCTGCAGGTCGGCTACCCGGTGCTGCTGCGCCCGTCCTTCGTCCTCGGCGGCCGCGGCATGTTCATCGTCTACAGCGAGGAGGCCCTGAAGGCCGTCGTTAGGCAGGTCTTCGAGGTCATGCCGGGCAAGCCCGTGCTGATTGACAAGTTCCTCGAGGACGCGATCGAGCTCGACGTCGACTGCCTGTCCGACGGCACGGCGAGCGTGATCTGCGGAATGCTCGAGCACATCGAGTTCGCGGGCGTGCACTCCGGCGACGCCGCGATGGTGATGCCGCCGCACACGCTCGGCAGGGAGATGCTGGACCTCGTCCGCACGGCCACGCACGCCCTCGCCCGGGAGCTCAGGGTCGTCGGGCTGATGAACGTCCAGTTCGCGATCAAGGACCGCCAGCTCTACGTGCTCGAGGTGAACCCGCGGGCGTCCCGCACGGTGCCCTTCGTCGCGAAGGCCATCGGCGTGCCGATCGCCAAGATGGCCGCGAAGGTGATGGCCGGCATGAAGCTCTCCGAGCTCGGCTTCACCCGCGAGCTCGTGCCGAGGCACTGGTGCGTCAAGGAGGCGGTCTTCCCGTTTGTCCGGTTCCCCGGCGCGACGATCGCGCTCGGGCCCGAGATGCGCTCGACCGGCGAGGTGATGGGGTTAGACGACGACCAGGGGATCGCCTTCGCCAAGGCGCAGGCCGCCGCGAAGCCCGGGCTGCCGACCGAGGGCAACGTCTTCCTGAGCGTGAAGGACTCCGACAAGGTGCACGCCGTCGAGATCGGACGGGCCCTCGCGGGCATGGGCTTCACCATCGTCTCGACCAGCGGCACCGCGAAGACGCTCGCGGACAACGGGGTCGCGGTCAGGCGCATCGCGAAGATCAGCGAAGGGCGCCCGAACGCGGTCGACATGATCAAGAACGGCCAGATCCAGCTGGTGATCAACACGCCGAGCGGCCTCATCCCCAGGCGCGACGAGAACGTCATCCGCGGCGCCGTCTACGCGCACAACGTGTGCATCATGACCACGATCATGGCCGCGCGCGCGGCGGTCGATGGGATCCGGGCGCTCAAGACCCGGCCCCTCGACGTGCGGCCCATCCAGGACTACCGGGGCAACGTCGACGTCGTCTGAAGGGGCGTTTCCGGGTTTACAGGGGCCCGGGGTTTTGCTTGAGTCGCCGTTTCCCACAGGACGAACCCACCGCCAATGACAACGCCAGACACCCCCTCCGATGCGAAGAAGACCGAATTGCCCACCTTGCACGAGGAGCACCTGACGCAGTTTTGGGCGCGCTACGGAAACACCATCTACATCGTCTGCGCGGTGATCGCGCTCGGCATCCTCGCCAAGGGGGGCTGGGAGTATCTCAATGCCCAGAAGGAGCTTGGGATTCAGAAGGAGTTCGCGCAATGCGTGACGGCCGACTCCTTCAAGAACTTCGTCACCAACCACCCGGGCCATCCCCTGACGGGCGTGGCCGAGATCACGATTGCCGACACCTCCTACAGCGCGGGCAAGTACGCGGAGGCCCTGGGCGCCTACACGTCGGCGATCGCCGACCTGCCAAACGGCCCGCTCCAGGCTCGCGCCCGGGTTGGCCAGGCCATATCGCAGGCGCTTGCGGGCAAGGGGGCCGATGCCGAGGCGAACCTGCGCAAGCTCATGAACGACACGAGCCTCCTGAAGACGTTCCGCTGCGAGGCCGGCTATCACCTGGCCGTGCTTGCCCTTGACGGCGGTCGCGGCGCCGAGGTGCAGGGCATTGCCGAGCAATTGCTGCGGATCGACCCCACGAGCCCGTTTGCGGAGCGCGCCTTCTCACTTCGCCCGGCGGCACCCGAGTCCGTGAAGGTGCCGTCGGCCCCCGCCCTTTCCGTTCCCGCAAAGCCCTGAACCCCGGGGCGTCTAGTCAGCGCGGGGCGATGGCCGTGAACGTCTGGTAGACGGTCGTGGCCTCCGCGAAGGTGGCGTCCCCAGGCTGGCTCAGCCGGATCACGACCGTGCCCGGCCACTGCGCCGTCAGGGTTGATCCGCTGATGACCGCAGCCCCCGAGGCGATCTCGAGGCGCACGGGCAGGCCAGACGTGGCGCTCGCGCTGAGCGCCACCGGGACGCCCGCCGCGGCGCTGAAGGGGCCCTCGAAGATGATCGACTGCCGGCGCCTGGCGACCGTGAGCCGCGCGCCTTCGCTTGCCGCCGAGCCCAGCGCGTTGGTGGCGACGACGTCGTAGGTGCCCGAGTCCGAGAGGGCCGCGGCGGCTATCGTGAGCCTGCGCCCGGTGGCGCCCGAGAGGGGCGCCCCGTCCTTGCGCCACTGGAGGTCCGGCTCCGGCTGGCCCCCGGCCCGAACGGAAAGCGTGACCGTGTCGCCGATCTCGGCCGGGCCCCCGGCGGGCTGCGTTAGGATCCTCGGCGGGGAGGGTTCCGGGGTGACGACGAGGACGCGCTCGGCGGGCTGCGCCGGCAGGAAGAGGGCGTCGCCCGCCTGGGTGGCCCTGATGATGACGAGACCCGGTGTCCCGCTGAGCGTCAGCTGGTTCTTCTCCAGAGCCGCCGGCCCCGATATCACCGCAAGCGAGACGTGCAGGCCCGAGGTCGCCTTCGCCGTGATCGCAAACGGGCTGTCGCCGACGTGCTTCGCGGGCAACTCGGCAAAGCGGATCTCCTGCTTGCGGCGCACCTCCTGCGCGGGGAAGGCGCGAGCCGGGGCCGCAAGGGCCACGAGCGCCGCCAGGGCCGCCGCCCCGGCCCCGAGCCACGCCCGTCTCCTCCCGGGGCCCCCCATGGCGCTCAGCCCGCGTCCACGTTCACGTGGACCACCTTCGCGGGGGGGAACCCGTTGAAGTGGGTCGAGGAGGCGTGGCTGTAGGCGCCGATCTTCTCGCTGTAGACAAAGTCGTCGCGGTCGAGCTCGGGGAGGTTCTCGGCCATCGAGACCACGTCCAGGGCGTCGCAGGTGGGCCCGTAGACCGCGCTCAGCTTCGTGGGGCCCTTCTTGAAGGCCCGGACCGGGTACTTGCAGTGGTCGAAGATGACGCCGGAGTACGTGTGGTAGACCCCGTCGTCGATGTAGTAGCTCGGCTTTCCCTCGCGCACGGCCTTGCCGATCACCTTCGACACGGAATACGCCGCGTTGGCGACGAGGAACCGGCCCGGCTCGGCCAGGACCTGGATGTTCGGCGGGAAGAGGCGCTCGAGCTCGTGATTGATGACCCGGGCGAGCTCGCGGAAGGGCTTCACCGTGTCGTCGTAGCGGGCGGGGAAGCCGCCGCCGATGTCGATGAGGTTCATCTTGTGGTACCCGCGGTCGTTCGCCTCCTTGTAGAGGCTCGAGCACAGCGCGAGCGCCTGCACGTAGTTGTCGAAGTTGGTGGTCTGGCTCCCCACGTGGAAGCTCAGGCCCTCGCACGTGAGGCCAAGCTTCTCCGCGAGGAGGATGAGGTCGACCGCCTCGCCCGGGGCGGCGCCGAACTTCGACGACAGCTCGACCATCGCACCGGTATTCGCAACTTTGATACGGAGTGCAACGCCGGCCTGCGGGGCGTGGTCGCGTATCTTCAGCAGCTCCTCCGCGTTGTCGAAAGTCACCAGGGGCTTGTACTGGTTCAGCTCCTCGAGCGTCTCGACGGGCTTGTTGGGGTTGGCGTAGATGATCTTGTCCCAGATCCAGTCCTGGCGCTTCTTCGGCGCCATGTCCCTGATGTTGGCGTAGACGATGTTGAACTCGGGCATCGAGGCCACGTCGAAGCTCGCGCCCTCCCGGTAGAAGGTGCGCACGATCTCGGGCAGCGGGTTCGCCTTGACGGCGAAGTAGGCCTGGACGCG
>CAYQOH010000255.1:0-4269 GCA_964419075.1 uncultured Opitutaceae bacterium
TCGCCCGCATCGACTGGGCGAGGAAGACGAGCTTCGCGTCCACGTCCTCCTTCTTGGCGACCTCGCTCTCCGTGATCCTGATGTCGAGGGTCTTGATCGCCCGCAGCGCGTTCAGCACGTCCAGGCCCCGCCGACCGCGCGCCTGCCTGAGCGGATCCGTCGAATCCGCGATCGCCTGGAGCTCGTTCAGGACGAACCGCGGGATGACGAGCGCCGCGCTGAGGAAGCCCGTCTCGCAGACCCTGGCGATCCTGCCGTCAATGAGGACGCTCGTGTCGACGACCACAAGGGGCACGTCGACCTCGTGGGGCACGAACCGCACGTAGGGGATGACGAGGTTGAACTCGTCCTTCCCGCGCAGGGCGATCACGGTCCCCAAGTAGGGGCAGATCATGAAGAGCGCCAGGCGCGCGAGGAAGATCATCTCGGGGTCCCCCTCCGCGAAGAGGGGCGAGGTCGCCACCAGGCTCGCGATGATGGAGCCCACGGCGATCCCGAACGTGAGCGCGGAGAGCCCCCTCAGGGAGAAGCCCTTGAGCATCACGTCGACCAGGACGACCAGGGCCCCGATGAAGAACCCGACGGAGGAGGCGGTCACCCGGTAGGCGTCCCACTCGCGAACCGTGTAGCAGACCAGCCAGCCCGCGGCCGTGCACAGGACGACGAACACGATCCGGATCGGCAGGAGCGTCTTGTTCATTGCCCCGGGACGGCGCCCCTTCCAACGACCACGTAGACGACAAACGGGGCGGCGATGAGCACCAGGGCCACCACGACGATCAGCGCGCGCACCCGGCGGGCGCGGACGCCGAGCTCTGCCGGCTCTTGGGGGTTTGTATCCATCTTGTGGCGAACCGAGCCAACCCGAGCGCCGGCAAAAACGCAATCCCACGAACGGCTCGACAGAAGGGTTGGATTTTGCGTCTTTTCTGAGTCAACGATGGATCAGCTTACAATCCTGGCGCCCGGCCTCATAGGGGGTTCCGTGGCCCGCGCTGCGCGGGCCCGGGCCATCGCCCGCAGGATCGTCATCTGGGCGCGCCGCCCCGAGACGAGGCTCGCCCTGGGCGAGCAGGCCTGGTGCACCGCGACCTGCGAGACGCCCGAGGAGGCCGTGAAGGGGGCCGACCTGGTGGTCGTCGCCACGCCGGTCGACCGGATCGTGCCCCTGGTGCGCCAGGTCGCCGCGCTCGTGAAGGACGGGGGCGTCGTCTGCGACGTGGGGAGCGTGAAGGGCGAGATCTCCCGGCTGGGGCACGTGGCGCTGAACGGAAGGGCCCACTTCGTCGGCTCGCACCCGATGGCCGGCTCGGAGAAGACCGGCTGGGAGCACGGCAAGGCCGACCTGTTTGAGGGGCGGACGTGCTTTGTGACGCCGGCCGGCTCCACGGACCCGGGCGCCGTGGGCACGGTCGTCGCCTTCTGGAGGGACCTCGGGGCGGAGGTCGTGACGATCGACCCGGACCGGCACGACGAGATCGTCGCCCACATCAGCCACCTGCCCCAGGTGCTCGCCTCGGCGCTCTGCGGCTACCTGTCCACGCGGGACCCGGGCTGGAGGAACTTCGCCGGGGCGGGCCTGAGGGACACCACGAGGATCGCGGGCTCCGACCCCAGGATGTGGAGGGCCATACTCGAGGAGAACCGGGACGAGGTCCTGAGGGCCCTGCGGCACTTCCAGGACGACCTCCAGGGCTTCCAGGCGGCCCTCGCCAACCGCGACTTCGTCGAGGTCGCGGCCCGGCTCGAGCGCGGCCGGGCGTACCGCGACAAGTTCCGACCGGCGCCGTGACACACCCGCTACCCGACATCCTTGCGGTGAGGCCCTTCACCCGGCCGGCCCGCGGCGGCGTGGCCCTGCCGGGCTCCAAGAGCCTCACGAACCGCGCCCTCCTGCTCTCCGCGCTCTGCGACGGCACGGTGACCCTCACAGGGGCGCTGTTCAGCGAGGACACCCGGATCATGGCCGAGGCGCTCCGCAGGCTCGGCTTCGGCGTGGAGGAGGACGAGGCGTCGCACCGCATCCGGGTTGAGGGCCGGGGCGGCAGGATCCCCGCGGCCGAGGCGGAGCTCTTCACGGGCCTCGCGGGCACGGCCGCCCGCTTCCTGACGGCGCTCTGCGCGTCGGCGAAGGGCGGCGTGTACCGGATCGACGGCGTGGCGCAGATGCGCCGCAGGCCGATGAGGGGCCTCCTCGAGGCCCTGCGCGCGCTCGGCGCGGACATCCGCTGCACCGGCGAGGAGGGATTCCTCCCGATCGAGATACGCGCCTCGGGCCTGCGCGGCGGTCCGGTCTCCATCGACGCCAGCGAGAGCAGCCAGATGCTCTCGGCGCTCCTCATGGTGGCGCCCCTTGCGGAGCGGGCGGTCGTGGCGACCCCGGTCGGCGGCCTGCGGATGCCCTTCGTTCGGATGACGCTCCGCCAGATGGCCCAGTTCGGGGTCGCCGGCGCCTCGGGCGACGAGGCCTGCGGGTCCCTCGCCGTGGACCCCGCCGGCTACCGCTCCCCCGGCGCGTACCCCGTGGAGCCGGACGCGACCGCGGCCAGCTACTTCGCGGCGCTGGCGCTGGTCGCCGGGGGGTCCCTGCGCCTCGACGGCCTCGTGCGGGCCGACCGCAGCCTCCAGGGCGACGTCCGGTTCCTCGACGTCCTCGCGAAGTGCGGGGCCGTGGTGCAGGACGACGACGACGGGATCTCGGTCTCGTTCGCCCCGTTCGGGAGGCGCCGGGGCGTCTCGCACGACTTCTCGGGGTTCTCGGACACGTTCCTCACGCTCGCCGCCATCGCGCCCCTCCTCGAGGGCCCGACCAGGATCCTCGGCATCTCCCACACGCGCCGGCAGGAGACGGACCGCGTCGCCGGGATGGCCACCGAGCTGCGGCGCCTCGGCCAGGAGGTCGTCGAGACCGAGGACTCGCTCGAGATCCGCCCGAGGCCGCTGCGCAAGGGGGTCACGGTCGAGACCCACGGCGACCACCGGTTCGCGATGAGCTTCGCGATCCTCGGCTGCCGCGACGTGCGCGGCGACGGGACGCCCTGGCTGTCCATCGGCGACCCCGCGTGCAGCGCGAAGACGTTCCCGGGCTTCTTCGGCCTGTTGGACTCCGTACGCGCGAAGTCCGCGGAAACCTGAACGCGATGCCCGGCAAGCCCTTCATCATCGTGGCGATCGACGGCGGCGCGGCCGCCGGGAAGTCCTCGACCGCGAGCACGCTGAGCCGGCGCTTCAACCTGCTGCACGCCGACACGGGCTCCTACTACCGCGCGGTCACCAGCGAGATGCTCCGGCGCGGTGCGGACCCGGGAGACCTCGCCTCGGTCAAGGCGGCGCTCGCCGACCTGCGGCTCGGCACGAGGATCGACGGCCGCCTCGCCCAGATCGAGATCGCCGGCAGGAGGCCCGGGGCCGAGATCCGGAGCCGGGAGGTGAACGAGGCCGTCTCCCACTTCGCGGCGATCCCCGAGCTGCGGTCGGCCCTGCTGTCCTACCAGCGCGGTCAGGCCGCCGCCGCGAGGAACGGCGGCTTCGCGGGGCTCGTCATGGAGGGGCGCGACATCGGCTCGGTGATCTTCCCGGACGCGGACTTCCGCTTCTACCTCCACGCGGACCCCGCGGAGCGGGAGCGCCGCCGGGTCAGGGAGGGCCAGCAGGACCGCGTGGCCGAAAGGGACCGCCTGGACTCGACCCGCAAGACGGCCCCCCTGTCCGTGCCCGACGGGGCCGTGTCGATCGACACGACCCGCATGACGATCGCCGAGGTCGCCGACCGGATGGCGTCGGCCATCGCCCGGCGCCTGGAAGGCGCATGAGCCCCAGGCACGCCCAGCTCGAGATGGAGCCGTTCTACGGCTTCTTCTACGGCATCTGCCGGATGGCCCACCAGATGTTCTTCCGGGGCGAGGCCTCCGGCCTCGGGAACCTCCCGGCCTGCGGCGGCTACATTGTCGCGGCCAACCACGCGAGCCTGCTGGACCCCCCGATCGTCGGCCAGTTCCTCCCGCGCCAGGTCAATTTCTTCGCCCGAAAGACGCTCTGGAAGCCCGGTCTGGCCGCGTGGTGGCTGGATGGCGTGGGGACGATCCCCGTCGACCGGGACGGGGGCGTGAGCCTGGACGCTATCAGGCGCGTGCTCCACGCGCTGGCAAGCGGCAACGTGGTGATCGTCTTCCCCGAGGGCACCCGCTCGCGCGACGGCGAGCTCCAGCCCGCCCGGCCGGGCGTCGGGCTCCTCGCCTGCAAGGCGCGCGTGCCGGTCGTGCCCGCGCG
>CAYQOH010000256.1:0-4227 GCA_964419075.1 uncultured Opitutaceae bacterium
CCGACGCCCGTGAACGACTGCGACTCCAGGTGCTCGATGTCGTTGACCGTGCTCAACATGGCACGCTCGCTGATCGTGACGACACGCTTGGCCATCTCCTCCGGGGTCAGGCCGCCATACTGCCAGATCACCGACACGACCGGGATGTCGATCACCGGGAAGATGTCCTTCGCCATCCTCAGGGCGGACAGGACGCCCAGGATCACGATGGCGAGGGCCATGACCGTGAAGGTGTAGGGGCGGCGAAGGGCGAGTCGGACGATCCACATGACGCGGGAAGCGGCTTAAACGGGCGATCATGCACTATTTCGATCAAAACCTCCAATATCTCTTTCGTAGCGAAATGATGCCTTCCACGCATTGACGCACGGCGGCGGAAATAGGTGCAGATCCGCGTCATATGCGACGGGAGCGCCGCTTTTCCTTGCTAGGCGCCCCGCCGCGGATTTCGATCGCATGCATTTTGCCCCCATGAAAGTCCTCGTCGCAGACAAGATATCGTCGAAGGGTGTCGCCTGGCTGCGCAAGCAGCCCGGACTCGAGGTCATTGAGGCCTACGGCTCCTCGCCGGCGAAGCTCCTGGAACTCGTGCGGGACGTGCATGCGATCGCGGTGCGCTCGGAGTCGAAGATCACGGCCGAGGTGATCGCGGCCGCGCCGCTGCTCAGGGTGGTGGGGCGCGCCGGCGTCGGCGTCGACAACGTGGACGTGGACGCCGCGACCGAGCGGGGCGTGATCGTGATGAACACGCCGTCAGGCAACACGATAGCCACGGCGGAGCTCACCTTCACCCACCTCCTGTGCGGCGCCCGTCCCGTCCCCCAGGCCGCGGCCTCCATGAGGGCCGGCCACTGGGACCGCAAGAGCTTCTCGGGGATCGAGCTCTTCAGGAAGACGCTCGGGATCGTCGGCCTCGGCCGCATCGGCAGCGAGGTCGCCCGCCGGGCGCAGGCCTTTGGGATGCGCGTCCTGGCGTTCGACCCTTACCTGGCGCCGAGCCGCGCCAAGGGGATGCAGATCGAATCCGTGGCCCTGGACGACCTCCTGGCCCAGTCCGACTACATCACGGTCCACATGCCGATGACCGACGACACGCACTACATGATCGACGAGGCGGCGCTGGCCAAGTGCCGGAAGGGCGTCCGGCTGTTCAACTGCGCCCGCGGCGGCATCGTCAAGGAGTCGGCGCTCGTCGCCGCGCTGAAGAGCGGCCAGGTGGCCGCCGCCGGCCTCGACGTCTACGAGGACGAGCCGCTGGCGGCCGCGAGCGAACTGCGGACGCTGCCGAACGTCACCCTGACCCCGCACCTCGGCGCCTCGACCGCGGAGGCCCAGGACGCCGTCGGGGTGGAGGTCGCCGAGCAGATCGCCGACGTGCTGAACGGGGGCGTGATCCGAAACGCCGTCAACATGCCCTCGCTCGACGCCGCGACCCTCGCCGTCCTCAAGCCCTACCTCGACCTGGGAGCGAAGCTCGGGACCCTGGTCCAGCAGCTTTCCCCGGAGCATGTCGCGTTCCTGAAGATCACCTACTGGGGCAAGATCGTCGACCTGGATGCGAACGCCATCACGCGCGCCATCCTGCGCGGCTGGCTCAGGCGCATCAGCGGCGACAACGTGAACTTCGTCAACGCCCCCTTCCTGCTCGAGCGCCTGGGGGTCCGCTGCGAGGTCGTCAAGTCGACGGGCGAGGCCGACTACACCGAGCTGATCCAGGTCGAGTCCACCGGCGCCGACGGCGTCGTGCGCAGCGCGGCCGGCACGCTGATCGGCAAGGCGAGCAGCCCGAGGATCGTCGCCATCAACGCCCGCGCCGTCGAGGTGGTGGCGACCGGCAAGCTCCTCGTCATCGAGAACAGCGACGAGCCGGGCATGATCGGCTACGTGGGGACCCTCCTCGGCAAGGACAGGGTCAACATCGCCAACATGTCGCTCAGCCGCCAGGAGCCCGGGCAGACCGCCCTCATGGTCATCAACCTGGACAGCGAGCCGAGCGACGCGGCGCGGCGCGAGCTGAAGGCCCACAAGGCCATCCGGCTGGCCAAGTTCGTGCATCTCTAGGAACGACCGATGACGGGCCCCGAACATGGCGACCTCCTCGTGCCGCTCGCGATCGCGGCCGGCGCGGGGTATTTCCTGGGGGCCCTGCCGTTCGGCTACCTGGTCGCCCGCTTCAGGGGCGTGAACATCTTCGAGGTCGGCAGCAAGAGCCCCGGGGCGACCAACGTCGGCCGCGTCCTCGGGAAGTGGCCGCGCAACCTCGTGTTCGCGCTCGACGCGCTGAAGGGCGCGGTCGCCGCGGGATGGCCGCTCCTCGTCGCGTGGGGGGCGGTGCGTGCCTTTGACGTGCCGACCGCCCTCGGCTTCGTCGGGCTCGGCTTCGCCCTGGTGGGCCACTCGTTCTCATGCTTCACGCATTTCAGGGGAGGCAAGGGCGTCTCGACCGCGGCCGGGGGCCTCCTGGTCCTCATGCCTCCGGTCGCCGCGGTCTCGGGCGTCGTGTGGCTGTGCGTCTTCTTTGCGACCCGCTACGTGTCGCTGGCCTCGATCCTCGCGGCGGTGAGCCTGCCGGTCACGGCGGTGCTCTCGAGCCGGGGGGCGCTCTCCCTATGGGTGACGGGCTTCGTCGCGGTCTTCGTCGTCGTCATGCACCGCGCCAACGTCGTGCGCCTGCTGCGGGGCACGGAGAGGCGCTTCGAGCGGAGGCGGGAAGGGGACCCGAAGGGGCCCGAGGCAAAGCCATGACACGCGCGCGAACCCTCAGCATCGGAATCTGCGGCCTCGGGACCGTGGGCCAGGGCGTCTGGAAGCACTTCGGCCGCCTGCGCGCGGAGCTCGAGGCCCGGCTCGGCGCCCGGATCGTGATCCGCAGGGTGGCGGTCCGCAGCCTCACGAAGGCCCGCGCGGTCAGGGTCCCGAGGTCGAAGCTGACCACGGACGCGCTGTCCGTGGCGACCGACCCCGGGATCGACATCGTGTGCGAGCTGATGGGCGGCACGGAGGCCGCCCGCGCCGTCACGCTCAAGGCCCTCCGGCTCGGGAAGGTCGTCGTGTCCGCCAACAAGGCGCTCATCTGCGCCCACGGGGCCGAGATCTTCGCGGCGGCCCGCCGCCACGGGGGCCACTTCCTCTTCGAGGCCAGCGTCGCGGGCGGCATTCCGCTCATCAAGGCCATCCGGGAGGGCCTCGTGGCCAACCGCTTCGCGCGCATCTACGGGATCCTGAACGGCACCTGCAACTACATCCTGACCCAGATGGAGGACCTCGACACGCCCTATGCGAGCGTGCTTCGGGAGGCGAAGCGCCTGGGCTACGCCGAGGCCCAGGAGTCGCTCGACGTCGAGGGCTGGGACACCGCGCACAAGGCCTGCATCCTCGCGTGGCTCGCCCACGGGGTCTGGGTCCGCCCCGAGCAGATGATCGTCGAGGGGATCGAGCGCATCACCCCCGCCGACTTCAAGAACGCCGCCTCGCTGGGCTACGGGATCAAGCTCCTCGGGATCGTCACGCGCGACTTTGAGACGGACGAGATCAGCGTGCGGGTCCACCCGACGCTGCTGCCCGAGGGCAGCGTGCTCGCCCGGGTGAGCGGCGTCTTCAACGCGATCTCCGTCAGCGGGGACGTCGTGGGGACCACGGTCTACATCGGGCGCGGGGCGGGGCAGGACGCGACCGCGAGCGCCGTCATCAGCGACATCACCGACGCGGTCGCGCTCCTGCTGCACGGCAAGGGGGCCCACTTCATGGGCGAGGAGCTTCCGCCCGCCTCGAAGGGGGCGCGCATGGCCCCTCCCGAGAGGATCCGGGGGCGCTACTACGTGCGGCTGACGGTGGCCGACCGGCCGGGCGTCCTCGCCCGGGTCGCCACCATCATGGCGAAGAACCGCATGAGCATCGCCAGCGTCATCCAGAACCCCTCCGAGCGCGCGGGATCGGCCTCGCTCGTCCTCACCACCCACGAGAGTGACGAGCGCTCGGTGCGCACCGCGCTGCGCTCGCTCTGCGCGCTCGGGAGCGTGCGCGAGGAGCCGCTCCTCCTGCGGATCGGCGACCTCGACGGCTAGGCCCGTGCGGCCCCCTCTTCCCACCTATGCCCCGAATCGTCCAGAAATACGGCGGAACCTCCGTCGGCGACGTCGAACGGATCAAGAAGGTCGCCGAGCGGATCAAGGCCGTCCGCGAAGAGGGAAACGAGGTCGTTGTCGTGCTGTCCGCGAGGGCGGGCGT
>CAYQOH010000257.1:0-4220 GCA_964419075.1 uncultured Opitutaceae bacterium
ATGGGCATCGAGCGGCTCGCGATGACGCTCTACGGGATCGACGACATCCGCGTGTTCTACCAGAACGACCTCAGGCTGCTCAGGCAGTTCCCCGGCGGGGTCTAAAGAGGCGCCCCCCCAATGAAGATCTCGCTCAACTGGATCAGGGACTACGTCGCGCTGGACGCCGAGGTGCCCGAGATCACGCGCGCCATCACCTTCCTCGGCTTCGAGGTGGAGCACGTCGCGTCGACGGGGGCGCCGCCGCTCGAGCACGTCGTGGTCGGCGAGGTGCTGACACGCGTCCGGCACCCGAACGCCGACAAGCTTTCCGTCTGCACGGTGGACATCGGTCCCGCCGGCGGCGTCCGCACGATCGTCTGCGGCGCGCAGAACTACAAGGTCGGGGACCGGGTCCCCGTAGCCCTGCCCGGCGCGGTGCTCCCCGGGGACTTCAGGATCAAGCAGTCGAAGATCCGGGGCGAGCTCTCCGACGGCATGCTCTGCTCGGCCCGGGAGCTCGGCATCGGCGAGGACCAGGGCGGCCTCCTCATCCTCGAGGGCCGCCCGGCGCTCGGCGCGCCGATCAACGGCGTCCTGCCCCCGGGCGACACGGTCTTCGACATCGAGATCACCCCCAACCGTCCGGACTGCCTCTCGCACCTCGGCCTGGCGCGCGAGCTTGCGGCCTGGTTCAGGAAGGATCTCGCGTATCCCCGGGAGACGTTCCGCGGGGAGGTGGGCGACGCCGCGAAGAGCGACCTCTTTGAGGCCGTCCAGGTGGACACCCCGGAGGACTGCCCCCTTTACACCGCGCACGTGCTGGCCGGCGTGAAGGTAGGGCCCAGCCCGGCCTGGATGCAGGAGCGCCTGAGGGCCGTGGGGCTTCGCCCCATCAACAACATCGTGGACGCCGGCAACTACGTGATGCTCGAAAGCGGCCAGCCGCTCCACGCGTTCGATGCCCGCAAGATCGCCGGCGGCCGCCTCGTGGTCCGCAGGGCGTTCGAGGGGGAGAAGCTCACGACCCTCGACGGCAAGGAGCGGACGCTTTCGGCGCGCACCCTCGTGATCGCCGATGCGGCGAAGGCGCTCGTCGTCGCGGGCGTCATGGGGGGCGAGAACTCGGGGATCGACCCGTCGACCACCTCGATCGTCCTCGAGTGCGCGATCTTCAGGCCCGCCTCGGTTCGGTGGACCTCGAGGTCCCTCGGGCTGTCGTCGGACTCGTCCTACCGCTACGAGCGCGGGGTGGACCCCCACACCGCGCTGGAGGCGGCGCGCCGCGCGATCGACCTGATCATCGAGACCGCGGGAGGCGCGGTCGTCGCCCCGATCTGCGTGACCGGGGGCGACGTGCCCTGGAAGCGGGAGATCGTCCTGACGTCCGGCTTTGTCCGCGAGCGGCTCGGATTCGACATCCCGGTGCCCGAGATGAAGGCGGCGCTCGAGTCGCTCGAGCTCAACGTGGCGCACGAGGCGCATGCGGCGGACGGCGCGCGCTGGACCGTCTCGATACCGAGCTGGCGCGACGATCTCGACCGCCCGATCGACCTGGTCGAGGAGATCCTGCGCGTCCACGGCACGGACCGCATCCCGGGCGCGCGCGTCACCTCGATCGGCCTCGTGGCCGAGGACGACCCGGTGGTCGTGTTCAACAGGCGCGCCTCGGCGTACCTCGTGGGCCACGACTTCCACGAATGCGTCAACCTGACGCTTCGTCCGGCGCGGGAGCTGACGACCTGGGTGTCGGAGACGGCGGCGGCGGAGCTCGCCCTCGCCAACCCGTTTGTCGAGGACCAGTCGCACCTGAGGCCCACGCTGATCATGGGCCTGCTCGACTCGGTCCTGCTCAACCAGTCGCGGGGGGCGGCGGGCGCGCGGCTCTTCGAGGTCGGCAGGATCTTCGTCGAGCACAACGGCCACAACCTCGAGGGTGCGGCGGCGGCGTTCGTCATCCCGGAGGATGCGACCCGCCACTGGAGGCGGCGCGAGCCCGTGGACTTCTACGCGGCGAGGCACCACCTGGAGGCCGTCGCCGCGGCCGCGGGCGTGGATCTCGGGGCCGCGCCGATCGCGCCCGTGACCGGGCCGGGGAACGCGTGGCAGCCGGGGCATTCGGCGGGCGCCGGCGCGATCGAGCAGGGCTGGGTCGCGCGCGTCGGGCTTGTGAACCTCGCGCTCCTGCGCTCCCTGGGAATCGAGGGCAACGTCCTCGCGGGAGCCTTCACGATCCTTCCGGAGCGGCTTTCAGACGCGGCTCCGCGGCTGCGGTTCCGCGACTTCAGCCTCTTTCCCGCCGCGCTGCGGGACATCGCGCTCGTCGTGGACCGGGCGGCCCGTGCCGGGGACGTGAGGAGCGACGTGGCGCGGGTCGCGGCCGCCGCAGCCGGAACGTCGTTCGCCGTGGAGCATGTCGGCGTCTTCGACGTCTACGAGGGCAAGGGGCTTCCGGAGGGCAAGAAGAGCCTGGCCTTCTCGCTCGTCTTCAGGTCCCCCTCGCGGACGCTGACCGACGAGGAGGTCAACGTGGCCTTCCAGCGGATCCAGGACGAGCTCGGCAAGACGAGCGCCTACCAGGTGAGAAAGTGAGCCCCGCCGTGCCCCCGCCCAACGACCTCAAGCTCGACCACATCGCGAACCTCGCGCGCCTGAGCCTCACCGCCGACGAGAAGGAGCGGTTCGCCAGGCAGCTGGGCGACGTGCTCGCCTACGTCGCGCTCCTGAACGAGGTCGACGTCGAGGGCGTCGAGCCCACGGCGCACGCGTTCCCCGTCGTCAACGTGTGGGCGGAGGACGTCCCTGAGCCGGGCCTGTCGGTCGAGGACGCGCTGCGCAACGCCCCGGAGAAGCGGGACAACATGTTTGTCGTGCCCAAGGTGGTCGAATAGCCAAGGCGGCGCCGTGCCCGAGGAACTCTACAACTCAACGATTGCCGAGCTGTCCGGGCTCCTCGAGCGGGGCGCCCTGTCGTCCCTCGAGCTCATGAAGGCCGTCATCGCGCGGACGAAGGCCGTCGAAGGCCGGGTGCACGCCTTCAACTCCTACGACGAGGAGGACGCGCTGGCCCAGGCGCGGGCGTCGGACGCGCGGCGCGCCAGGGCCAAGGGCTCCGGGACCGGCGCGGCCAGCCGCCTCGAGGGGATCCCGGTCGGGATCAAGGACGTGATCTCCGTCGCGGGCCAGCCGCTGACGGCGTCGAGCCGGATCCTCGAGGGCTTCGTGTCGCCGTACGACGCGACCGTGATCCGCAAGCTCAAGGCCGCCGGCGCGATCTGTTGGGGCCGGCTCAATCTCGACGAGTTCGCCATGGGCTCGTCCACCGAGAACTCGGCGTTCGCGACGACCTCCAATCCGTGGGACCTCGAGCGGGTGCCCGGAGGCTCCTCCGGGGGTAGCGCGGCGGCGCTCGCCGCCGGCGAGGCCGTGGCGACGCTCGGCTCGGACACCGGCGGGTCGATCCGCCAGCCGGCCGCGCTGTGCAGCGTCGTGGGCCTGAAGCCGTCCTACGGCCGCGTCTCCCGCTACGGGCTCATCGCCTTCGCCTCGTCGCTTGACCAGATCGGGCCCTTCGCGCGGAGCGTGGAGGACGCGGGCACCATGCTGGGCGCCATCGCGGGCCACGACCCGAAGGACTCGACCTCGCTCAGGCAGGAGGTGCCCGACTACGCCCGTGGGATCGCCGACCTGGCGAAGTCCGGCCGCCGGTGGAGGCTCGGCATCCCCAGGGAGTACTTCGGGGAGGGCCTCGACCCGGAGGTCGGCGCCGCCGTCCAGGCCGCGATCGACGAGTACCGCAGGATGGGCTGCGAGGTCCGGGAGGTCTCGCTGCCGCACACCAAGTACGCGATCGGGGCCTACTACATCATAGCGACCGCGGAGTGCTCCTCGAACCTCGCCCGGTTCGACGGGGTGCGCTACGGGCACCGCTCGAAGGACGCCAAGGACGCCGTCGACATCTATTTCAAGACGCGCGCCGAGGGGTTCGGCCCCGAGGTCAAGCGCAGGATCATCCTCGGGACCTACGTGCTCTCGAGCGGGTACTACGACGCCTACTACCTGCGCGCGCAGAAGGTCCGCACGCTGATCCGCCGCGACTTCCTGGAGGCCTACCGGGATGTCGACGTGATCGTCACCCCGACGTCGCCGACGCCGGCCTTCAGGAAGGGCGAGAAGGCGGCGAACCCGCTGGCCATGTACCTGAACGACATCTACACGATCGGCGTCAACCTGGCGGGGCT
>CAYQOH010000258.1:0-4200 GCA_964419075.1 uncultured Opitutaceae bacterium
CGGGCCAGGTCTGCGCCGACTCGATCGGCCACCGCATCTACTCGGGCATCGGCGGCCAGATGGACTTCATCCGCGGGGCGGCCCTGTCGCACGGCGGCAAGCCGATCATCGCGCTTCCGTCCACGGCCAAGGGCGGGCGCCTGTCGCGGATCGTGATCCAGCTCGCGCCGGGGGCCGGTGTCGTCACGACCCGCGGCCACATCCACTGGGTCGCCACGGAGTACGGCGCGGTGAACCTGCACGGCAAGAGCCTGCGCGAGCGCGGTGAGGCGCTGATCTCGATCGCGCACCCCGACTTCCGCGCCGAGCTGCGGCGAGACCTGTCGGCGCTGCGCCACTTCACGCCGGCGGCGTAGGGACGGCGGTCAACACCGCCGCGGGGCCGAACCCTTCAGCTTTTTTGGAGGGCGGCGGGGGTCGCGCGCACGCGCGTGCGCGCGGTGAAGGGGGCCAAAGCCGACCGGTGTTATGCCGGGCGACTCCCCCCCCACCCCATGAAGAACCCAACATGCCTCGCCCTGCTCGCGTCCCTCCTGTGCAGCCCCTTCGCGGCGGCCCAGGTGGGACTCCCGGACTATGTCCCGGTCAAGATCAACCAGAACGTCAATGCCACCTATCCCCCGAGCATGGTGGCGGCCGGAGTGAAGAGCGGCGCGGCGAGCTTCGCCATCGCCGTCGACGACACCGGCGCCCTCTCGGACTGCGTGGCAACCGCCTACACGCACCCCGCGTTCGCCGCCTCCGCGATGGCCGCGCTCAGGAAGTGGACGTTCGAGCCCGCGCGCATCCACGGCGCCCCCCGCAACGCGAGGGCCGACCTCACGTTCCACTTCGAGGTGGACGGCGTCGCGGTCGTCTCGATGGACGTCGCCTCCTTCAACGAGCTCATCCGCTTTAGCGTCGCGCCCCAGGGCGAGGCCTACCGGATGTGCTCGCTCTCCGAGCTCGACCGCGTCCCCGCGCCCACCAGGACCGTGAGCCCGGCCTACCCGGCCGAGCTCGCGCGCAGCAGCCGCGGCGGGCACGTCCCCGTGGAGTTCTACATCGACCCGCAGGGCCGCGTGCGCATCCCCTCGGTCACCCGCGAGACCATCGAGGCCAACCCGGAGCTGGCCGCGGCCGCCGTGACCGCGGTCGCGCTGTGGCAGTTCGCCCCGCCGGTCCTCAACGGGAAGCCGGTGCTGGTCCTGGCAAGCCAGGACTTCAGCTTCAAGCCCCCGGCGCCGTGACTGCGGCCGGGCCGAGGCCCTAGCCGAGCGTCGCGACGATCCGCGACCCGTCCCTGATCCGGTCGAGAGGCGCCAGGGCGCCCTCGACCGGCTTTCCGTCGATCACGAGCGACCGGACCCCCCGGCAGACGCCGTTAGGGTTCTTCACGGTGATCTTCACCGTCCTCCCGCGAAAGACCCGGGTCATCGTGAAGCCCGGCCACGCCCTGGGGATGCACGGGTCGATGCGCAGGCCGTCGATCTCCGGCCTTACCCCGAGGATCCACTGCAGCGCCGTGTGGTGGCTCCAGGACGCCGTCCCGGTGAGCCACGGCGTCGCCGACTTGCCCGCGTTGCGGTTGCACGTCGCGTAGGTCGTCTGGCAGTGGACGTAGGGCTCGATCTCGCGCACCTCCGCCCTCGAGTTGTAGGCGGAGGGCATGAACGCCCGGTAGTACGCGTAGGCCTGGTCGCCGTCCCCGAGCAGGCACTCGGCCATGACCGCCCAGCTCTGCGTGTGGCAGAAGATGCCGGCGTTCTCCTTGACGCCGTGGTTGAAGATCACCCCGACCATGACAGTCGGGGGCGTGAGCGTGAACGGCGGCGCGCTCAGCATGATGCCGTAGGGCGTCGCCAGGTCGCGCTTGAGGGCGCCCATGCACGAGCGGCTCTGCGCCGCCGTGGCGGCGCCGGAGATGACCGCCCAGCTCTGGGTGTTGACGTAGATCTTGCCCTCGGTCTCGTCCCTCGATCCGTAGCGGTGGCCGTCCGCGCCGATCGCCCAGAGGAACCATTCGCCGTCCCACGCCGCCTTCTGGATGCTCGCGTCGAGCCGCGCCAGCTCCGCGCGGGCCCATTCGGCCTCCTGCGGCAGGCCGATCCGCTCCGCGATCCGGGCGTAGACGTCGAAGGCGTAACGGAGCTGGAAGGCCACCATCACGCTCTCGCCCTCGTAGCCCATCTTCACGCAGTCGTTCCAGTCGGCCTGGAGCCCGCACGGCAGGCCGTTCCTTCCCGAGTGGCGGACGTTGAACTCGATGGCGCGGCGCAGGTGGCCGAGCACCGTCGCCTCGCCCTCGTCGGCGAACGGGAGCACCTTGCTGTAGAAGCCGACGTCGCCCGTCTCCGCCACGTAGTCCGGCACGGCGTTGAACAGCCACTGGCAGTCGTCGGACCGGAATTCCTCGGCCGACGGGGCCGGCATCGCGCCCGGACGGTGGTTGAACTGCTGCACGACCGGCATCGCCCCGCCGCTGGCGACCTGCCCGGTGAGCATCAGCTCGAGGCGCCCGCGGATCCCCTCCTTGAGGACCGGGATCGCGCCGAGCATGTCCTGCACGGTGTCGCGGTAGCCGAGGCCGTCCCGCTCGCCGTTGTAGGTGAGCGATGCGTGCCGGGACCAGGCGTAGGCGATCAGCGCGTTGTAGGCGCCCCAGACGTTGACCATCGAGTCAAACTCCGCGTCCGGCGTCTTCACCTTCGCGCCCTCGAGGAGGCCGTGCCAGTGGCCGACGAGCTTCTGCAGCTCGGCCTCGCAGCGCTCCGGCGTGCCGAACTCGGCCCGCGCCCTGTAGCCGTGCGAGGCGGGCGTGCCGAGCCCGAGCATCGCGATCAGCTCGCGCGTCTCGCCCGGCTGCAGCGTGATCTCGGACTGGAGGGTCCCGACCGCGTTGCCGCCCTCGGCCAGGAAGTTGGAGCACGTCCCGTCGATCACCGCCTGCGGGTTCGCGTAGGTGTTGTAGATGGAGCCGAGGAAGCGCTCCCGGACGGTCTCGTAGCCGGCGAGCGGGGCCCCGACCAGCGCCATCCAGAGCCGGTGGCAGCCCATGAGGTTCGACGGATCGAAGGGAAAGTAGGGATGGACGGCCACGCCCAGCATCTCCTGCTCGACCTCGGCCTTGGTGATGAACTGCGAATACTGCAGGTTGCTCATGTCGTTGGGCATCACCCAGGGGCTCGACATCTCGCAGTAGGTGAAGACGGAAAGGCGGCGCTCCCTCTTGGACTTGTTCGTCACCCTGAGGCGCCAGTACTCGAACGCCTGCCCGAGCGGCACGAAGTACGTCGACTCGGTCTCGATGCCGGCGTAGCGGGACGTGATGATGGTGTAGGCCGTCCCGTGGCGGCAGACGCTGCGGTACTTGGACAGGGGCTTGCCGACCGGCTGCCAGGAGGACGACCAGTAGTCCCCGGTCTCTCGGTCGCGAAGGTAGAAGTAGCGCCCGGGCTGGTCCATCGGCACGGAATTGGGCCGCAGGCGCAGGAAGCGGCTCGTCAGGGCGCTCTTGTAGAAGCTGTAGCCCCCGGCGTTGTTGGTGATGATGGCGCCGTAGTCGAGCGACCCGAGGTAGTTGCTCCACGCCCTCGGGGTGTCCGGGCGGGTGATGACATATTCCTTCGCGTCGTCGTCAAAGTGTCCGAATTGCATTTGCAGGAAAGGCCTACGATCAAAAGTGCGGGAAAAATCGCAAGAATTTGCGGCGCCCCGGCGCCAGATTATGATTTCCGCGCATGGGCTCATGCGCGCGAATACTACGGGCCCCTCGCCACCGCCCCCCGCGGACGCGGATCCCGGCCCCGAAATCCGCCCCGGATCGCGCCCGGACGCCCCCCAAGAAACGCCCAGCCATTGCCAAAATGTGAGGAGAAGCCCGGGCCGCGGGCGGCTATCCTTCCAGCGTGGATGCGAATTCTATCTTGACGGATAGGAAGGGCGGCGTCGCTCAGATCATGAAGCACGCCAGTGGAGACAAGCGCTTCAAGATTCTCGAGGCGCACATCAAGAAGTTCCAGGGCCGCCAGGACGCGCTGATCGAGGTGCTGCACCGCGCGCAGGAGCTCTTCGGGTTCCTGGAGGACGACCTCCTGCTCTTCGTCGCCTACAAGCTGAAGCTCCCGGCGAGCCGCGTCTACGGCGTCGCCACGTTCTACCACTATTTCATCCTGAAGCCGCAGGGCGCCCACACGTGCGTCGTGTGCACCGGGACCGCCT
>CAYQOH010000259.1:0-4200 GCA_964419075.1 uncultured Opitutaceae bacterium
ACCCGATCGGCCCGATCCTCGTCGTCTGCAGGAAGGTGCCGAGCGCCGCGGCGACCAGCGCCATGCTCGTCAGGTAGGCCGTGTCGGACGGCGAGAACTTCAGGATGTTGGCGAGCAGCAGCGCCGGCGTGATCACCCCCACGACCATCGCGGCGACCTGCTGGAGGCTGACGGCGAGGGCGGCGGCGGGAGGAAGGCGGTCGTCCAGGCCGTAGACCAGGCCGGCGGGCCGACGTGCTTTGTTTTCCATCAGGCTACGTAAGCAGGCGGCGCACCAAGAACACAAGGGTCCGGTCGCATGGGGCCGCGGCCGGCCCCGCGTCCCCCGCGGGGAGGGCCGCCGCTCACTTGCCGGGCTCGGGGATGAACTCGATCAGCGTCGGATCCTTGACCTGGACGCTTCCCTCCGGGACGCGCGTCCGCTGCAGGCCGTTGCTGTCCTGCCCGAAGAACTGCGAGGCGTAGCGGACCATCACCGGCAGGGCCTTGTCGAAGGCATTGTGGCGCTCGCCGACGCTGAAGCGCGTCTCCCAAAGAAGCTTGTGCTTCTTCTCCTTCCACAGGATCTGGAAGTCATAGGCCATCAGGACGACGAAGTACCGGTTCTCCTCGAGCTCCTCGTACAGGTCGTTGCGGTCCCTGCCAAACGCCGTTCCCCGCACATAGTTCGCCCTTTCGGTCCCGACGAGGTCGGACGCGTCGTAGCCCAGCATCTTGGCGTTCTGGAAGTCGGCGTTCGAGCGCATCTGGTTCTCGATGTTCATCACGGTCATCGCGGACGAGAAGGCGGCCATCTGGTCGTCCCTGAGGCCCGCATTCGCGTTCGGGGGATGGTAATGGCCACCGCCCCCTCCACCGGCCGCCGCTGCGAGCGCCTGGGAGGCCGCCATCTGGCTCTGGATGGCGCTCAGGTTGCCGTAGGCGACGGAGCTCGACGTGGGCGCCGGCACGTCGGTGAGGCCCCAGTAGACCATGATGAGCAGCTTGGTCTTTGCCGGGTCCCTTGCCGGGAGGTACGCTTGGGCGGCGAGAGGGCCCGCGATGATGTGCGCGACCTCCATGAAGGTCACCTTGTCGAAGGTGGAGTCGTTCATCCCCCCCGGCCATCTCCCGCCGTTCCCAAACACATAGGATTCGGGCTGGAAGGAGCCGCCCGCAATCCTGGCGCGGACGTAGTCCTTGCTCACCTTGGATGCCACGGCGGTCACGCCCTGAATCTCATCCGAGGCGCGGGCGGGCGCCTGGGCCGCAAGCAGCACGCCCGCGGCAGCCGCGAGCCAGAGTCCCCTTCGGGAAGAGAAATTGGGTTTCATCGGATGGGGGATTGGCCGTGCGGGAACGGCGGACGTCAATCCTTGCCCAAGCGATCCGGAAACACAAGCGACGGCGACGGGCAGGTTTGGGTGCACCGATGTCAAGGCACCCCGTGTGCGGATTCCGAGGCATGGGGCTCCCGCCCGCGACCCCACAAGGGGTTGCGTCCGCGCTCTGCCTCGTGCATCGAAGTTGAACTCCCCCACCGGTTTATGCCCCGCACCCCTCCCCTCTCATGCATGCCGGACCTCCCCCTGAACCCTGATCGGACGGGCCGCGGCCCGGCGGATCCATGACCGTCTGGCACGGGCTCCTGCTCGCCGCGGTCACCGCGCTGGCGGCGTCGCGGATCTGGCGCGCGGGCCGGCCGGCCCGCGGGTTGTGGCCCGAGGCGGCGGCCGGGGTCCTGGTCCCGGTCCTGCTGTGCGCCCTGGCCTATTGCTACGTGGCGACCCTGCAGCTGAACACCCGGTGGGGCTGGAGCGCCGACCGGCTCGCCCCCACCGTCGGACTCTTTCACGGTTACCCGCTCTACTCGCCGATCGACACGGGCCCCATCAACGGGTGGCTCCACGGCCCCGTGGCCCCGATCCTCTGGTCGCCCGCCGCGCTGGCCGATTCGCCGCAGCCAGCGCTGGCCATCGCCGCAGCGATCAACCTGGGGTTCCTGCTCTTCCCGCTGCTCTATGCGAGCCTTCGTTTCTCGGCCGGCCCCGTCCTGCCCCGGTTGTCGGGCTTCGTCTACGGGGCGGCAGCCATCCTCCTCGTCTATCCGACCTGGTACATGGCGTCGGTGCTCTGCTCCGACGCGATCGCGGTCGCCCTGGGCCTGGGCTCGTGCCTCGTCCTCATGGGCGGCGCGACGCCCGGAACAAGGCGGCTGGCGCTGGCTGCGCTTCTCGGGGTCCTCGCCGCGTGGACGAAGCAGACGGAGGCGCCTTTGGTGCTGGCCCAGCTCGCCTGGCTCCTGTGGGTCCACGGGTGGCGGACGTCGCTCAGGTACGGGGCCCTGTTCGCGGTGATCCTTGCGGCGGCGGCGGCGGCGGTCTTCGGCCTCATGCGGCCGCGCGACGTCATCCTGAACATGTGGACGATCCCGTCGTCCCAGAAGCTGACGGGCTCGTGGGCGGCCGCAGGGACGGAGACCGTCGATTTCCTGCGCTACACGCTTGCCTTCTCGGTTCCGTGCCTTCTGGCGCTCCTGCCCGGCGACTCGGCGACCCGTCCGGGCCCGCGGATCGGCCGGGTCGTCGCCCTCCCCCTTGCGGCGGCCCTGGTCATGCTCCCGCTCGGCGTCATGGCCGCGATGAAGGTCGGCGGCGACCGCAACTCCATCCACTCGGTCTATTACCTCGCGGGGGCGGCGATCGTCGCGATCGCGCAGGTCTGGTCGCCAACCCCGCCGCGCGCCTTTGTGCTGCGGGGCGCCGCGCTGCTGGCCGCCGTCGCCACCGCAGTCCTCGCCCTCAGGCTGATGGCGGACTACCCCAACATGTCGATGCTGCCGCCGCGCTGCCTCAGCCAGCAGGCATGGATCTTCTCCCGGGAGCACCCGGGCCAGACCTATTTTGCGCAGGATCCGCTCTCGACGGTCATGGCCGAGGGCAGGATGTATCACTTCGACTATGCCGTCCTCGACCGGGAGCATGCCGGCATTGTCACCAGCGCGAGGCACATCCGCGAGGGCCTGCCGGAGGCCCCGCTCGCCGTCGTTTACCCGAGGACGGAAGACCCGCACACCGTGCTGAAGGAGTTCCTGCCGGAATTCGTCTTCTCCAGCGCCACCGAGGACTTCATCATTTTCCGGCGGCGCGGCGGGAAATAGCACCTTCTCGAGCGAGACGTCCCGAGGCATCTGCGCAACGGGACGGCGTAGCCGGCTACCCTGCTTTGTCAGGAGGGGTACCGGCGCCGCACCCAAGTCAGCCTATCGGCCCCGAGACCCGCGGTGCAGGCCATCAGGTCGCGGCGACCTTGCCGCCCACCATCTGGTGAATGGCGTCCTGCGTGAGCTTCAGGTACACGACGGCCTCCTCGTAGCCGATCCGGCCGACGGTCTCGGGGAGAAGGAAGATCTCGTCGTCGCCGAAGTCGCAGCTCGCCTTGACGATCAGTTCCCGGATCGTCCAGTCCCTCCCGTTGATCATGAAGCCGTTGACCGAGCCGATGATCCCGTCGGCGGCCCGCACGGTGTAACCCGTCACGGCCTGAGTGCTCCGCAGGTCGGGATCGTCGCCGGACCGGGGCAGTCCGTCCTGCGTGAAGGACTCCGAGGTCAGGTGATCGTCGCCGCCCCCCGGCACCCAATAGAACGGCCAGCCAAAATGCCGGTGGTAGGCCTCCTCGTACTGGCGCGAGACCGGCATATGCAGGTCGATGCCCGGGCTCTTCTCGATCTGGTTCCGGGTCAGGTTGATGTGCAGGAGGTCGTTGTCGGCGACCTCAGAGCCCTCAAACGCGTGGGCGTTGAACGCGTGGGGCGGCAGGAGCACCTTGCGTCCCGCGAGCCACGGTCCCGTGTCGGCGACCAAGTAGCGAATCTTCCAGGTCTGGTCGTCGAAGTAGAAGTCCCTCACGTGGCCGACGTGGCCGTCGACCGCGCCAAGCTTCTTCCCGTAGAACTGTTGGATGTTTTGCAGCATAAGAGGATGGGGCCGAGAGCCCTTGGCCGGGGTTTCGTGCAAGCGGATGCCTCGGAACTTCGCCACCCCACTCTAGGCTCCGGGCCCCCCCTCAGCTATAGGGTGTTCCCCTAAGGGTTGACCCGGCCATGGACCCGGGCTGCGCCCCGTGGGTCTCGCCCCATGGCGGCCGTCACGGCCCTCGTCCGTACTTCATGGCGGGGAGCCCAGTGACTGGTGCCCGGGGCCGGACTCGAACCGACAC
>CAYQOH010000260.1:0-4181 GCA_964419075.1 uncultured Opitutaceae bacterium
GTCAGCATGAACTACAGGCTTGGCGTCTTCGGCTTCATGGCCCACCCGGAGCTCAGCAGGGAGTCGGGCCACGGGTCGGGGAACTACGGGCTCATGGACCAGATTGCCGCGCTCAAGTGGGTCAAGAGAAACATCGCGGCCTTCGGCGGCGACCCGGGCAACGTGACGATCTTCGGCGAGTCCGCCGGGTCGGCGTCGGTGTGCGCGCTCATGGCCTCGCCGCTTGCGAAGGGGCTCTTCCATAAGGCGATCGGGGAGAGCGGGGCGATCCTGGGCGTCGCGCGCAGAAAGGCGCGGGACCACGCGCTCGCCGAGGCCGAGAATGCCGGGCTTGCCTTCGCCTCCTCGGTGGGGGCCAGGTCGCTCGCCGAGCTCAGGGCCGTTCCCGCGGGAGACCTCCTAAGGGCGGCGCTGGCCGACAAGGGCCTGAGCACAGGGTTCGACATCGACGGGTACGTGCTGCCGAGGGACGCGAACACCATCTACGCGGAGGGAAGCCAGAGCCACGTGCCGCTTCTCGCGGGCTGGAACGCCGACGAGCAGCGGGTCTACAGCACGTTTGGGAACAAGCGGCCCACGGCGAAGAGCTTTGCGGACGACGTGGCCTCGCAGTTCGGGGACGCGGCGGGCGCCGTGCTCAGCCTCTACCCCGCGGGCACCGATGCGCAGGCCGTCCGGTCGGCGGGCGACCTTGCCGACGACAAGTCCACCTGCGGGATGTGGAAATGGATCGAACTGCACCGGGCGACGGGCCGGGCGCTGGTATTCAGGTATCAATTCGACCGGGCGGTTCCGGTTGCGCCGGAGACCGAGGTCAACGGGGCGCCCGCGACTGGCGCCGATGTCGGAGCGGTCCATGCGAGCGAGATTTCCTACGTCTTCGGGGCGCTTGCCGCGAAGCCGGGCGTCACGTCGCCTCCCGAGGACTGGAGGCTGTCGGACACGATTGAGACCTACTGGACGAATTTCGCGAGGACCGGCAACCCGAACGCCGGCGGGCTGCCCGTTTGGCCGCCGTACGGCAAGGCCGGTGGCTACCCGGTCATGCACCTCGACGTCACCGTGGTGGCCGCCCCGGACTCGAACCGGAGCCGGTTCGAGTTCTGGGACTCGGCCGCGAAATAGCCGCCGACTAGGCGGCCTGCCTCAGGATCCGCTCGACCACCTCGGGCGTGATGTCGCCTCGTTCGCCGATCTTCAGGACGCCCCGAGCCCGGAAGCGGGCGGCGACCTCGGCGCCGACCTCGGGCTTCACGTCGTAGTCGGAGAGGCGGGTCCTTAGCCCGAGCGATTCGTAGAACTGGCGGGTCTTCTCGATCGCCGCGCTCACGCAGTCGCTCTCGGAGCCGGTGCGAACGCCCCAGACGCGCCGCCCGTACTGCAGCAGCTTCTCGCGCTTCGAGGAGCGCTGGACGTCGAGGAGGCTCGGGACGACGACCGCGAGCGTCCTCGCGTGGTCGATCCCGTGAAGTGCGGTCAGCTCGTGGCCGATCGCATGGCTGGCCCAGTCCTGGGGGACGCCGGCCCCGATGACCCCCTGAAGCGCCCAGGTGGTCGCCCAGACGACGTTGGCCCGGGCGTCGTAATCCGCCGGGTTCTTGACCGACTTCGGCCCCTCGTGGGCGAGGACGAGCATCACCGACTCGGCGAAGCGGTCCTGGATCGCGGCGTTGGCCGGGTAGGTGAGGTATTGCTCGATGACGTGCGTGAACGCGTCGGCGACGCCGTTCGAGATCTGGCGCTCGGGAAGCGAGAAGGTGGTCTCGGGGTCGAGGACCGAGAACCTCGGGAAGACGAGGGGGCTGATGAAGGCGAGCTTCTCACGGATCGAGCGGCGGCTGATGACCGCGGCGCCGTTCGCCTCGGAACCCGTGCCCGGCAGCGTGAGGACGGCCCCCACGGGGAGCGCGGACGTGAGCTTCGCGGCCCTCGTCACGAGGATCTCCCAGGGGTCGCCGGCGTAGCCCACCGCCGCGGCCACGAACTTCGCGCCGTCGAGCACGGAGCCCCCGCCGACCGCAAGGATCCAATCGATGCGCTCGCGGCGGACCACCTCGACCGCCTTCATGAGGGTGTCAAAGTCGGGATTCGCCTCGACGCCGAAGAACTCAAACCGCCTGCGCTCGCCGAGCGCCTTCAGGACCTGGTCGTGCACCCCGTTCCCGCGGATGCTCCCGCCTCCGGCCAGGAGGAGAACCCGGGAATCGGCCGGGATCTCCCTGTCGATCGCGGCGATCTGGCCGCGCCCGAAATGTAGTCGCGTGGGATTGAAAAAGGTGAAGTTTTCCATGGCGGAACGGGAGAATCTACGAAGAATGGGAAAACCGCAACCGCCCGAATTGACCCCGGAGCCCATACGCTATTACGACCGGTATGACCGGACGACAAAGACCGAGAAGGTCTTCGGCGAGCGCTGGCTTCGGCTCGCCTACGACAACCCGGTAGGCCGGTTTGCCGTGTGGCTGCTCATCCGCAGGCGCCTGTTCTCCTGGTACTATGGGCGCAAGATGAACCGGCGGGGCAGCGACATGCTCATCTTCAAGTTCGTGACCGACTACGACATCGATGTCACGGAGTTCGCGAAGTCCGCCTTCGATTTCAAGACCTTCAACGAGTTCTTTTACCGCGCGCTCAAGCCCGAATGCAGGCCGATCGCCCAGGGGCTTGGCATCGCCGTGCTGCCGGCGGACGGCCGGCACCTCGCGTTCCCCGATGTCGAGCGGGCGGACGGCTTCTACGTGAAGGGCGCCAAGTTCACCCTGGACGAACTCCTCGGCGATGCGGACCTGGCCGCGCGTTTCTCCGGGGCCTCCATGCTCATCTCGCGGCTGTGCCCGAGCGACTACCACCGGTTCCATTTTCCCGTCTCAGGCATCCCGTCCGAGGCGCGGCTCGTCCGAGGCAGCCTCTATTCGGTGAGCCCGATCGCGCTCCGCTGGAACATCAATTACCTGGTGGACAACAAGCGCCATGTGACCGTCATCGAGGCGCCGGACTTCGGGACGGTGGCGATGGTCGAGGTGGGGGCGACCAACGTGGGAAGCATCGTCCAAAGCTACGTTCCCGGACGGCCCGTCGTGAAGGGGGAGGAGAAAGGGCTCTTCGCCTTCGGCGGCTCCTGCGTCATCACGCTCTTTAGGAACAGCCGCATCATGTTCGACGCGGACATCGTCCGACAGAGCGAAACCTGCGTCGAGACCTACGGCCGGATGGGCGACCGCCTGGGGATCGCGACCCGGTGACGCCCCCGGGCGCGGGGGGAACCCGCGCCCCTCAGGGCGGATAGTCCCAGGGCCCTAGCTCGTGGCCTTCGTGTAGGCCGCCTGCACCTTTGCCCACGAGGCGGACACCTTCGCCTTCGCGTCGGCCCATCCGTCAGCCGTGGCGTTGCCGAGGTCGGTGAGGCTGGCCTTCAGCCCGGCTCGCGCCTCGTCGTATTCCTTGATCGCCGCGTTCTTGTCCTTCGCCGCGGCGTCGGGCAGGGTCGCGGCGCTCGCCTTCAGCTCGGCGACCTTCGCATCCAAGCTGTCGGCCATGCGGCCCACGCTGGCGGAAAAATCGGAGCGCTTGTCGAAGGTGAAGTCCTTGATGCTGTCCCACGTGTCCACGGCGGCGGTCTTCACGTCGGTCGCGACGTCCTTCGCGGTCGTCTTAACGTCCTGGACGACATCGTTGGCCTTGGCGGTTTCGGACTTCGAGCAGCCCCATGACCCGAGGAGGGCTGCGGGGGCGAGGGTTGCGATCAGGATAGCGAGGGAACGATTGGGTTTCATAAGGGATGGGCGATAAGGCTACCGCGTCCGCGGTCTGGGCGATATGGGGTGTTTGCCGTAGTTCGGGGCGCCCAGGCGTTGGCCTGCGGGCCATTGACCCGTTGCCTCCGGTCGGGTTCCCGCCTCCACGCCCATATGGCGATGACGCGCGAAGGACTCGAGGAGCGATCCTCGCCTGCGCAATGGGGACCGGCTCGGAGGGGGCCGGGCTCCGAACGGCGAACTGGCGGGCATCGCCTAGTCGGAAATGACGATCGGATTAATGGGCTGCCTGGCTTCCCGGCGCACAACCCGCTTAGGCTCGCCTAACCTTCAAAGAAATGCCAATGGAGACAACCTGACAGGCGTTTGATTGCTCGGGTGGTGGAATTGGCATACACGACGGTCTTAGAAGCCGTTGCCGAAAGG
>CAYQOH010000261.1:0-4164 GCA_964419075.1 uncultured Opitutaceae bacterium
CAACGGCAACCTGTGCCGCTGCACCGGCTACCAGCAGATCATCGACGCGATCGAGGCGGCCGCCGCCCACTACCGGGCCGACGCGGCGCCCGCGCGGGAGCCCCCCCTATGAACACCGTCAAGGACAGCCTCGCCCAGCTCGCCGCGCTCAAGACCGACGCCTTCGGCCGGGACTTCCTGCTCACCTGGGAGAAGCCCGACCCTGAGATCCGCGCGCTTGCGCTCGTCGCCGAGATCCTCTCGGAGCTGCACCGGGCGGGCCGGCCGCTGCGCGTCTTCGAGTCGGGGCTCGCGGTATCGATATTCCGCGACAACTCCACCCGGACCCGGTTCAGCTTCGCCTCCGCCGTCCAGGCGCTCGGCCTCGGCCTCGCCGACCTGGACGAGGGGAAGTCACAGATCGCGCACGGGGAGACCGTCCGCGAGACGGCCAACATGATCTCGTTCATGGCCGAGGTCATCGGCATCCGCGACGACATGTACCTCGGCGAGGGCAACGCCTACATGCGCGAGGTCGCGAGGGCCGTGCAGGAGGGCTTCGACGAGGGGGTCCTCCACCAGCGCCCCACCGTTGTGAACCTCCAGTGCGACATCGACCACCCGACGCAGTCGATGGCCGACCTGGTCGCGCTCAAGCGCCACTTCGGCTCGATCGAGGCGCTGCGCGGCAAGAAGATCGCCATGTCCTGGGCGTATTCGCCGAGCTATGGCAAGCCGCTCTCCGTGCCGCAGGGCATCATCGGCCTCATGACCCGCTTCGGCATGAACGTGACCCTCGCGCACCCGGAGGGCTACGGGCTCATCCCCGAGGTGGTCGAGGTCGCGCGGGCGAACAGCGCCGCAAGCGGCGGGTCTTTCGCGGTCGCGCCGAGCATGGAGGAGGCGTTCCGGGACGCGGACGTCGTCTACCCGAAGTCGTGGGCGCCCTACGCCGTCATGCAGCGCCGCACCCCCCTCCTCAGGAAGGGGGACCGCGAAGGGCTCAAGGCGCTCGAGAGGGAGTGCCTCGAGAACAACGCGAGGTTCAAGGCATGGGAGTGCGACGAGGCGAAGATGCGCCTCACGAGGGCCGGCAGCGCGCTCTACATGCACTGCCTGCCCGCGGACATCTCCAACGTGAGCTGCGCGGCGGGCGAGGTCTCCGCGGGCGTGTTCGAGCGCTACCGGCTGGCGACCTACCGCGAGGCAAGCTTCAAGCCGTTCGTCATCGCCGCCATGATCCTCATGGCGCGCTTCAAGCATTATCCCACCGTGCTCCGGCACCTCGCAAAGGACTGACATGTCTAAGATCATCAGGCAGCTCCACCCCGAAATCATCCGCAAGACGGCACGGCGGTGCCGCAACCGCGAGATCGTCATCCCGACGTTCAAGCAGCTGCGCGACCCGACCCACGTGCCCGTGTCGGTGCGCGCCCGCCTGGCGGGAGTCGGCATGTCGGAGCTCAACCCCATCAACCTCTTCCGCATCACGTGGAAGAACGACGTGCACACCGGCCTCTACGGGGGCGTGAACTACGTCGAACTGCCGCCCGCGATCACCGGGGTGAGGGCCCGCATCATCGGGCTCGTCGGGTCCTACTTCCCGACGGGCGCGCACAAGGTCGGCGCCGCGTTCGGCTGCCTCGTCCCGCGCCTGGTGAGCGGCGAGTTCGACCCGGAGGCGCACAAGGCCGTCTGGCCGTCGACGGGCAACTTCTGCCGCGGCGGCGCGTTCGACTGCGCGCTGCTCGACTGCACGGCCATCGCGATCCTGCCCGAGGAGATGTCCCGCGAGCGCTTCGAGTGGCTGCGCGAGATCGGCGCCACGATCATCGCCACGCCCGGCTGCGAGTCGAACGTGAAGGGGATCTACGACAAGTGCTGGGAGCTCAAGCGCGACCCGGCCAACATGATCTTCAACCAGTTCGAGGAGTTCGGAAACCCCATCTTCCACTACAATGTCACGGGCCCCGCGATCGAGGAGGTGTTCTACGGGCTGCACGACCGCAGGCTGCGGGCCGCGGCCTTTGTCTCGGCGACGGGCTCCGCCGGCACCATAGCCGCCGGAGACTTTCTCAAGGCCGTGCACCCCCAGCTGAGGATCATCGCCACCGAGGCGCTCCAGTGCCCCACGCTGCTGCAGAACGGATTCGGCGCGCACCGCATCGAGGGCATCGGCGACAAGCACATCCCCTGGGTGCACAACGTCCGCAACACCGACGCCGTCGCGGCGATCGACGACGAGGACTGCATGAGGCTCGTGCGCCTTTTCAACGAGCCGGCCGGGCGCGACTACCTGGCGTCGCTCGGCGTGGCGAAGAAGCACCTCAAGAAGCTTCCGCTCCTCGGGATCTCGGGGGTCTGCAACCTCCTCGCCTCGATCAAGACGGCCAAGTACTACGACCTCGACGAGAACGACGTGATCTTCACGGTGTTCACGGACTCGATGCAGCTCTACCAGTCCCGCCTCGCGGAGCTGCGCGAGACGAAGGGCGACTATCGCGAGAAGACCGCCGTCGCCGACTTCGCGGGCGCGCTCGCCCACCAGGCGACCGACCACTTCAGGGAGCTTTCCTACGCGGACCGCAAGGCGATCCACAACCTCAAGTACTTCACATGGGTCGAGCAGCAGGGCAAGACGGTCGAGGAGCTCAACGCCCAGTGGGACCCTGAATACTGGCGCTCCATGTTTGAGGACGAGATCGGCCACTTCGAGCGCCTGATCACCGCCTTCAACAAGATGGTGACGCGCTGACCGGGCGCCCGGGGCGTGCCCCCCGCGCAGGGGGTAGGGTTTCACCCCATATTGGGGCGGGCCCATGCCGTGTAGGGTGCGGCAGCGGGAGACCGTTCCCCCGCCCTACCCGTGCGCACCCAACAGACGAGTCTTCCGATGATGGGCGACCCTGAGTTGTGGAATTCGGGGCTTCGCCCGATTGAGGATTCCCAGCACCCGTGGTGCGCGCCGGCGGCGGCACCCGCGCCAATGCTTGAGCGCGCCAAGGGGCCCCCGGCCAAGAAGATCCTGGTCGTCGACGATGACTCGATCATCCGAGAGATGGTGGCCAAGACCATCGCGCAGGCGGGTTTTTGCGCAGACACGGCCCGGGACGGGGAGGAAGGGTGGATCGCCGCGTGCATGACGGCCTACGACCTCATCATCACCGACCACGAGATGCCGAGGCTCACCGGCCTCAGTCTGATCAAGCGGCTGCGCGAAGTGTCGCCCGAGCCCCCCTGCATCCTGATTTCGGGAAACCTTCCCGCCCATGGCTTCGCGCTCGAAGGGGTCATTCCCGAGAGTGCGTTCCTTGCGAAGCCGTTCTCGCGGGCCGCCCTGATCAAGAAGGTTTACGGGCACCTGCTGTACGGCGACTTCCAGGAAGCCTGAGCCGCGAAAGAGCGTTGCGCGCCCGCGTCCCGTTCACCGTTGAATCCGGGACAAATGAAGCGCTCGGTTGCGCTATCTTCGATCGCAATCGGATCACGGCTCCGTTGTCCCGGCGTCTCAAAAAAGACGAAACCTATTTTAGTTAAATGGGTTACAACTTACCTATATTCCGAAAGATTGACGGTGGCCTTTTTTATCACCACTACCTTTCTGAAACAAGGTAGCTTGGTTAAGAATCGCGATGATCATCAACGAGAAATTCACAGCCATCCGAAAGGGACTCCTGGAGTTTCTGGTGCTGAAGATCGTCGCCGCGGACAAGGTCTACGTGGCGGATATCCTGAACCAGCTCAGCGGGACGGAATTCGCGACGCAGGAGGGCACGCTCTATCCGCTCCTGAGCAAGATGCGCCGGGAGGAGCTTGTGGACTATGAGTGGAAGGAGTCCGAGGCCGGGCCGCCGAGAAAATACTACCAGCTGACCGCCAAGGGCCGTGAGCAGCTGAGGGAGACCGAGGACTATTGGCAGCAGATCAGCGCAACCGTGAAGAGCCTGGGCCAGCCAGCCGGGCCGCAAACCGAAGCGAACGCACCCCGATGAACAAAGTGATCATAATCAACCTCAATGGAATCGCCTACCAGCTCGAGGAGAACGGCTACGAGGCGCTGCGCGGGTACCTCGACGCCGCCGCGGGCCGCCTCGAGGGCAACCCCGACAGGGACGAGATCATCGCGGACATCGAGCAGTCGATCGCCGACAAGTTCCGCGCCGTCCTCGGGGCCAACAAGACCGT
>CAYQOH010000262.1:0-4160 GCA_964419075.1 uncultured Opitutaceae bacterium
GGCGGTAGGTGACGGCGCCCACGACCCCGAACACGAACATCCCGAGGAAGACGGGAAACGAGAGCCACGCCAGGTATACCGCGCCGCCGAGGAGCACCGCGGAGTTGAAGGCGAAGATGGGGATGCTGAGCGTCGCCTGCGTGATCTCGAGGATGTCCTCGGTGAGCGCGACCATGAGCTTCGGGGCGCCGAGCTCCTCGATCTGGCGCAGCGGCACCGAGAGGATCTTGGCGACAAGGTCCTGCCGCAGGCGCGCCGTGGTCGCCTGGGAGAAGTGCGCGAGCGTCACCTGCGCGAGCGCGTTCGTGAGGAAGCGGCCGACGCCGAGGGCGCAGAAGGCCACGACCAGCGTCGCGCCGAGGCCCCCGTGGCGGTTCATGGCGAGCGTGATCAGCGCGAGGAGCCCCGTGCTGAAGGCGCCGCTCACGAGCGCCGCGAGCGACGTCCATACGACCATCGCCGGCGAATAACGGACTAGGAATCGCAGGAGCGTCATGGAGGCACACCAGGGTAGCCGCCCGCGCCCGCGCACGGAAGGGGGTGTCCACCCCAGCCCGCGGGCCGGGGGAGGCCCGCCCCGGCCCAATTGGGTCCTTGACCCCATCCCCCTTCCGCGCCCGGCGCGGTCGAAGGGAAGGTGTCGCTCACGGTCCAACTGCCGGCGCTCCCGACCAGGCTCGAGGAGCTGATTGCCATCCTCGGCGTCCCCTTCCACGCACTCACGCTCGAGGGCGCGGTCGACCGCGTCGCGGCGATGGTTTGCGACGGCGGGGCGCACTATGTGGTGACGCCCAACGTGGACTTCCTCGTGAAGGCGCAGCGCGACTCGGCGCTGCGGCGGATCCTCGTCCGCGCCGACCTGGTGCTCTGCGACGGCAAACCCATCGTCTGGGCCTCGCATTGGCTGGGCGGGAGCCTTCCCGGCCGCGTGGCCGGGTCCGACCTGATCCCGGGCCTGCTCGAGCGGGCCGCCCGCCTCGGCTGGCGGGTCTTCCTGCTCGGCGGCAGCCCGGACGTGGCCGCCGAGGCCGCAGGCCGGATCGCCGCGGCGTATCCCTCGCTTCCCGCGGTCGCGCACCATTCCCCTCCCTTCCGGCCGCTCGGCGAGAGGGACGACGCCGAGATCGCCGCCCGCGTGCGCGCCGCCAGGCCCGACGTCATGCTCGTCTGCTTCGGATGCCCGAAGCAGGAGAAGTGGATGGCCCTTCACTGCAGGGAGCTGGGCGTGCCGGTCATGATCGGGGCGGGCGCGACCATCGACTTCCTCGCCGACCGGATGGCGCGGGCCCCCGTCTGGATGCAGCGGAGCGGCACCGAGTGGCTCTTCCGGCTCCTGCAGGAGCCCCGGCGGCTCGCCCGCCGCTACGCCGACGACCTGGTCCATTTCTTCCCGGCGATCCTCCGGCAGCGCTGGCGCCAGCGCCGCGCGGGCGGGGCGACCCCGCCGAAGGGCCTCCCGTGAGAATCGCGCTCTCGACCTCCGTCATGCAGCGCGGCCGCTCCGGCGTGGGCCAGTATGTCCTCGCGCTCGTGCGCGCCCTCATCCCCGCGGCGGGGGTGCACGAGTTCACGCTCTTCGTCCTCGAGGGGGACGTGCCGCTCCTCCAGTTTGCCGCGGGCTCGATGCGCATCGTGGCCGTCCCCGAGCGGCACCGTCCGCCGGTCCGCGACATCCTCTGGCACCAGGCGGAGCTTCCGCGGCTCCTCCGGCGCCTGGGAACCGACGTCCTGCACGTCCCGAGCTACCGGCGGATGCTCTGGAGGAGGCCCTGCGCCCTGGTTGCGACGATCCACGACCTGGCGCCGTTCCACATGGCGGGAAAGTACGATTCGGCGCGGATGCTCTACTGCCGGGTGGTCGCCCGCCGGCTCGCGGGGCGCCAGGACAGGATCATCGCCGTCAGCGACGTCACCGCGCGCGACGTCGGCTCCCTCTTCCGCATACCGGCAGCCCGGCTGACCGTGATCCCCAACGGCCTTGACCACGCCCAGTTCCGCCCGGGGGCGCAGGCCCTCGCCCGCAGGGCCGTGTGCGCGCGGCGCGGACTCGCGGGCCCCTTCTTCCTCTACGTCGCCCGCCTCGAGCACCCGGCGAAGAACCATGTCCGGCTGATCGACGCCTTCAGCCGGTTCAAGGCCGCGACCGGCTCGGCCTGGCGGCTCGTCCTGGCGGGCGGCGACTGGCACGGCTCGGAAACCATCCGCGAGCGGGTCCGCGCCTCGCCCTATGCCGGCGAGATCGACCTTCTCGGCTTCGTGCCGCAGGGGGAGCTCCCGGACTGGTACCGCGCGGCCGACGTCTTCGTCTTCCCCTCGCTCTACGAGGGCTTCGGGATGCCGCCCGTCGAGGCCATGGCGTGCGCCTGCCCGGTCCTCTCGTCGCGGGCCGGGGCCCTCGCGCAGATCGTGGGAAACGCGGCCGGGCTTCTGGAACCCCTTGACGTGGGGCAGATCCAGGCGCAGCTGACCCGCGCCGCCGCCGATCCCGAATGGCGCGATGAGCTGCGCACGGCGGGCCTCCTGCGCGCGTGGCAGTTCACCTGGGAGGCGACGGCAGGGGCCACGCTGGGGGTCTACCTGCGGGCCGGCGCCCGCGAGGCGCTCCCGGACGCAAGGCACCCCCCGTGGGGTGCGCACCCGCATCAAGATAAGGTCTCGGCCCACGCGTTGGCGTTCGGGGCCGCGGCTACACCTGGCCCCTCCCGGGGCGGCACGCAGCCCCATTTCCACCGTGATCCAACAACTTGAAAGGGACGGGTCGGCCCCGATGCCGGCGGCCGACGAGCTCGCGCTGCAGAACGCGGCGCTCGAGCGCCGCGTCGGGCGCCACGCCGGGGAGCTTGCCGCCGCCCGGGAGGAGATGGACACCCTCGCCCAGTCGATGTCCCACGACCTGCGCTCGCCGCTCCACGTGATCGGCGGGTTCGTGGAGCTCCTGACGAGGGACTCGGGCAGGGCCCTGGGCGAGAAGGGCCGGCACTACCTGAAGCGGATCTCGACCGCGGCCGAGCAGATGGGGCACATGATCGACGAGTTCGTCGCGCTTTCCCGGATAAGCCTCGCCGAGATGCACCCCGCGCCGACCGACCTCGCATTGCTCGTGAAGCGGGTGGTCCGCGAGCTCGACGCCGGGAAGGGCGACCGGCGGGTCATCTGGCTCATCGGGCGCCTGCCGACCGTCCAGGCCGACGCCGCGCTCCTTCGCCAGGCGATCACGAGCCTCGCGTCCAACGCCCTGCGGTTCACGCGGGCCCGCGAGGTCGCGCGCATCCAGATCGGGGTGCAGCCCGGCGACGGCGAGCTCGTGCTCTTCGTCCGCGACAACGGCGCCAGCTTCGACCTGAGGCACCGCAGGATGCTCTTCGACCCGGTCCCGAGGCAGGCCTCCCCCTCCGCGCCGAGGGGGGGCGCGATCCGGCTGGCGCACGTCCAGCGGATCATCCAGCGCCATGGAGGCCGCCTGTGGACGGAGGCCGTTCCCGACGGCGGCGCCACGTTCTATTTCTCCCTGCCCGGCGAGCTCCCGGAAACCCCATGCACGCCCACGCCGCAATGAAGCCTCAGAAGCGGGCGGCGGCGCTTGACGGGTTCCTCGCAAGGCGGCGCTCCCCCCTTCCCGCGAAGGGCCTGGCGCCGCCGGCGGCCGCGCCGCTCCACATCGTCCTCGTCGAGGACAACGAGCCCGACGCCGAGCTGATCCAGCAGACGCTGCTGGACTCCGGCCTCGACTTCTCGCTTGCGATCGTCGAGTCCGGCGAGGCGTTCGAGTCCGAGCTCAGCCACCAGCCGCCCGGCATCATCCTGTCGGACTACTTCCTGCCGGCCTTCGACGGCAGCGCGGCCCTGGAGATCGCCAAGCAGCTCGCCCCCGGCGTCCCCTTCATCTTCGTCACGGGCGTCCTCGGCGAGGAGCTCGTGATCGAGATGCTCAAGCGGGGCGCCACGGACTACGTCCTGAAGACCCGGCTCGCCCGCCTTGCGGGCGCGGTCAACCGCGCGCTGCGGGAAACCGAGCAGCGGCGGGAGAACCAGAAGGCCCAGGAGCGGCTGCGGCGCTCCCACGACCAGCTGCGGGCCCTCACCGGCCACCTGCGCTTCGTCCGGGAGGAGGAGCGCACCCGCATCGCCCGCGAGGTCCACGACGAGCTCGGGCAGGCGCT
>CAYQOH010000263.1:0-4154 GCA_964419075.1 uncultured Opitutaceae bacterium
GCGGCGATGTTCAGCGGATAGAGGCCCTGGCGGGCCTTGTCGATCGCGTCGCGGTCGATGTCCGTGGCGTAGATCTGAAGCGACAGGTTCTTCCGGGACCTTGACCTTCCCATCACCTCCTTGAACAGCATCGCGAGGGAATAGGCCTCCTCGCCCGTCGAGCAGCCCGCGATCCATGCGCGCATCCCGGAACCCGCCGGCCGGCGGGCGATGAGCGCCGGGAGCGCCTTCCTCTGAAGCTGATCCCAAGCGAGGCCGTCGCGGAAGAAGCTCGTCACCCCTATCAGCAGTTCCTTGAAGAGGATCCCCAGCTCCTGGGGATTCTCCTGCAGGAACCGAACGTAGGTGGGTATCCTGTCGATCTGGTGGATGCCCATCCGGCGCTCCACCCGCCGGTACAGCGTGTTCCTGCGATAGAGCGAGAAGTCGTGGCCGGTGTTCGAGCGCAGCAGGATGATCACCTTGTCGAGCGCGCTCACCGTCTTCTCCTCCATGGGTGCCTCAAATACTCCCATCCGGGGCACGCGCCGCAGGTAGTCGACCAGCTTGCTGGATAGCTCCTCGGCGGGCCCCACGAAATCCGCGAGTCCGGCCCCGATGGCGCTGCTCGGCATGGCGTCAAACTTGGCCGAGGCCGGCTCCTGGACCATCACGACGCCCCCGCTCTCCTTGATGGCCTTCAGGCCGAGCGTCCCGTCGCTGCCCATTCCCGACAGGATGATCCCGACGCCGAACTCGCGCTGGTCCTCGGCGAGGGAGCGGAAGAAGAAGTCGATGGGCAGCCGCAGGCCCCGAGGTGCCACGGGTTCGAGCAGGTGCAGCCTCCCGCGCAGGATCGACATGTCCTTGTTCGGGGGAATCACATAGACGCACCCCGGCCGAACCGTCATTCCATCCTTCACCTGCAGCACCCTCAGGACGGTGGCCCGCTGCAGCAGCTCGGGCATCATCCCCTTGAGCGTGGGGTCCAGGTGCTGGATGACGACGAACGCCAGCCTGCTGTCGGGCTGCACATTGCCGAGAAACTGGGCCAGCGCCTCCAATCCCCCGGCGGATGCGCCGACGCCCACGATGACAAACGGGCGGTCCGCCGGCGGCGCGGAGGCGGTGAGCTCCGAGGCCTTTATTGGCAATCGATGTCCTGCTCGCCTCGAGTGGGCTCGGTTCTTCATGGTTCGTTGTCCCAGTCGCCGCTTTCCATCCGCACCAGCTCTAAGACAGCCTAGCATCGGAAGCAACAGGCTTTCGGGCAAGGCGGCCCGAAACGGCCCCTCATGGGGTGTTCACCCCATGGCGTCGCGGCAGTCATCACCGGACCCGGCTCCAGAGCGCCCGAAACGGGGTGATGCAATCGGCGGGGTTGCCGCCGCGCGAGCCGAGCTCGGAGCGGATGCGCGCCCGCAGCTCGGGTTCGGCCGCCGCCATCGGCTCCCAAAGGAGAAGCGCCAACGATTGGAGGATGCGCTCGCGCGGATGCCTCCAGGGCCTCGGCCTCATCCGCAGGCCGTCGACCCGAAGGTTGAGCGCGAGGTTGAGGATCCGGGAGGTGCCGGGGCATTTGTCGCACGCGTCCTCGGCATAGGCGCGCGCCGAGGGAAACGTGCGGCCGAGGCGCCGCGCCTCGAGCCACAGCCAGCATTTCTTCGCGAACGCGGTGACCTCCGCGTGCCTTTCGGAGAGCACGTCGCGGGGGACTTCCCCCGCCTCGGGGTGAAGCTTGAATTCCACGCCGGCGGCGTGGTGGCGGAGCGCGGCGTCGACCCACGCCGAGCGCCTGTCCCGGGCGAGGTCCTCAAGGCGGTGGTGGCGCTCCCGGCAGCTCCAGTGGTACCTCCCAAGGGCGGTGAGGAGGGCGTCGCCGCACGCGAGCTGGGCCTTCGCGACATTGCGCCGGACGAAGTCGGCGGCGCCCGGCGTGAAGGGCTCCTGCTCAAGCTGGGCGCGGGCGAGGAGGAGGCCCGTGCAGCGGTTCATGAGGAGGCGGGTCGCCTCCGCCACCGGGATGTTCTCGGGGCTGTGATGCGGATCCGACCAGACCGGGCGACGCGCCGGGTCGCGGCTCCACAGGAGCCGGTGGCCGGCCGAGAGGTCGTAGGAGAACATGCTGACCGGCCGGGCCGCGAGCTCCGCGAGCGACGTGACCTTGAACTCAACCTCCGCATCCGCGAGGTGCGTCAGGATCTCGCCGAGGACGGCCAGCCTGCGGTGATAGAGGAACTCATTGATGTGGCGGTTGCCCCTGATGGCGACGTAGAGCTCGAGGTCATTGTACGGGCGGTCGCCGGCCGCTCCCCGCAGCACGCCGCCCTCGCCGCGGCCGTAGCCGCCGCCCAGCAGCACGGCCTGGAGCTTGCGCGCGGGGATGAGTCCCCGTACCCCGCTCACGATGCGGGCGCATGCGCGCTCGAGGTGCCGCTCGAGCGCGTCGTCGCCGTCGAGGGTGTATCTCCTTCGTAGCGCCATCTGGGCTCCGGCCGCAGGAGGGGCGTCCAGGGCGGGCGGTTGCGGGCCGGCGGAGGTCATAGCGTGCAATCGACGCGGTGCATCTGCCAGCCGGCATGGAATCCGTGCAGGCGCCCAAGGCGCTGCTGCCAGCGGACGCGCAGCGCGAGCCCGAACTGGCGCAGGCGGCCCGTCCGTCGGCAGTAGAGCAGGTCGCCGCAGGCGTCGCGCACCCAGCCGAGGAGGAGCGTGCGCCGCGCGTTGACCTCCCCCGCGGAGCCGGGCCACGAGGCGGCAAGCGCCCACGCCTCGCCGAAGCTGCGCGTGTAGGCCTGCCGGGGGGTGTAGTTGTGCGAATGCATGACGACGGAGCCCGGGCAGTAGGCGACGCGGTAGCCCGCGGCGCGGCACCAGCGCGTGAAGTCGACGTCCTCGGAATACTGGAGGGTCTCGCGGAAGCCGCGTCGCGTCCAGGCGTCGCGCCTTAGGCCGCTGCTCACCATGCTGAAGAAGTCGGCGGCGGCGGACCCGGTGGCGCCCCCAAAGCAGCGCTCGTAGTCGCGTGCAAAGACGGCGGCGCAGTCCGGCCGCGGGATCTGCCGGCCGAATACGGCCGCCACGCCGGGATCGGCGAGCGCCGACACGAGCGGCCCGAGCCAGCCGCGGCCCTGCGGGGTGGCGTCGGCGTTCAGGAAGATGACGCGTTCGGCCGAGGCGAGCTCCATGCCGCGGTTGAGGACCCGGCCGGGGCGGTACTCGTGCGGGAGCATCTGCTCAAAATGGGCGGGCCCGGCCTGGCGGATCATCTCCACGGACCCGTCGGAGGAGCCCGAGTCGAACGCGATGAGCTCCCAGTTACGGTGGTCCTGGGCCCTGAGCGCCGCCAGCGTCGAGCGGAGCGCCCAGCCCTCGTTGTAGGAACGAAGGACGATGCTGACGCGGGGCTCTTCCATGGCCCCAGTCTAGCCTAACGCGACGCGCGGCGGAAATGGGGTGGATACCGCCCATAATGGGGGTGCAGACCCGCTGGCCGCGGGGAGCGCCCATGGGTCAGAATGTTCATCACCATCGACCCAGCCGTATGACCATTCCCACGAACGATTTGCCGATCACCCTGTCGATCGGGATCATGACCTGGAACGAGGAGGCTTCCATCGTGCCGATGCTGGCCTCGCTCTTCAGGCAGTCGGTCTTCGCGCTGCTGGGCGCGCGCGGCGAGGGATGTGAGATCGTCTGCCTGGCCAACGGCTGCACCGACGGGACCATCGAGGTCGCCGACGAGGCCATGGCGCGGATGCTCGGCTGGCATCCCGCCCGTTCGGGGCTCAAGGCCCGGGTGGCGACGATCCCCGAGCCGGGGCGCAACAACGCCTGGAACCGGTTCGTCCACGAGTTCTCGGCCCGCGAGACGCGCTACATCTGCCTCATGGATGCCGACATCGTCTTCGACAATCCCCGCACGCTGGAGCTCGTCCTCGGGGCGCTCGAGGGCAACCCGCATCTCGGGGGCGCCTCCGACTGGCCGTGCAAGGTCCTCGCCGACAAGGCGCGCCCGTCGGCCCGCGAGCGGCTGTCGCTCGCGATGTCGGACATGACGGGAACGATCGAGGGCCGGCTGAACGGGATGATGTACTGCCTGCGCGCGGACCTTGCGCGCAACTTCTACCTGCCGCGCGACCTTGGCGCCACGGACGACGGGTTCTTCAAGGCGG
>CAYQOH010000264.1:0-4154 GCA_964419075.1 uncultured Opitutaceae bacterium
TGAGGGCGTCGGCGTCGGAGTTGGCGAGGACGTTGGCGTCGGAGTTGGCGTCGGCGTTGGCGTCGGCCCGGAGGTTGGCGTCGGCGTGGGCGTCGGGCCCGAGGATGGCGTCGGCGTTGGAGTAGGAGTAGGCGTAGGCGTTGGCGTTGGGGTCGGGGTCGGACTTGGCGTCGGCGTCGGCGTCGGCGTGGGAGTGGGAGTCGGGCTTGGCGTCGGGCTTGGCGTAGGGCTCGGCGTAGGGGTCGGGGTTGGCGTCGGCGTCGGCGTCACGCCGTTTGCCACTACCACCGTGAACGGAAAGACCGCCGAGACGCCGGTCCCCACGAAGGTTCCACCCGATCCACCGGACTCACCACCCATGGCGAAACCCTGGAGAAAGAACGTGTAGGTACCCGCAGCCGTAGGGGTCCCCTCGAGCAAGGGGGTCGTGGTCGCGTTACCCGAGGACCACGGGTTCCATGGGTCGCCGGGCGTGGTCGCATCGAGGTTGCCCGGCCCGGTCAGGGTTCCCCCGTTGGGCTCCACGGTCGTCAGTTCAAGGCCGGGCGGGACCGATCCCGTCACCGTCCACGACCCGACATTCATCGTGTTGGTGATCGTGAAGCCGATCGTTGTGATCGTCACGCCGACCGTCGCGTTGAAGGCAGGCAACGGCCCCGTCGGGTTCGGCGTCAGCGAGCTCGCGAGGATTGTCGCGCCCGCCATCGAGTCGATGGCCCCTAGGGAGGCGGCGACGGCCGCCGCGGACTTGAGGAGCGTTCCGATGGGCGACGCGGCGACGAACTCGTCCGCGACGGCGGCGACGCGAAGGACCGGCGTCCGCTGCAGGAGCGCCACAAGCGTGGCGGTTGACATGTTGATCCAGCCGAAGCGCCTCTGGGCGCCCATTTGGCGTGCCAAGCGCCCCAGGATGTCAGTCGAGTTCATGTGTTTGATGCGTAGGAAATGTCAAAGGCGCCACCGCCGCGCCCTTGGGCGGGCAGGGATGAGCCGAAGGGGAGAGGGAGCGGGGCGGCCGCGCGCGGCCGCCCCGCCACCCGCCCGGGCTGAGCTGTCCTAGGGAACCTCATAGACCTCGATCAGCGCCACGCCCGTGTCGCCGCTCGCCCCGGCGATCTGCGCCGTGTAGCTGCCCGGCGGGAGCGTGACCAGGATCGCCGAATCGTTGCTGGACGCGTTCGACCAGCCGAACGCGCCGACCGACGCGGCGGCGTTCGAGATCTCGGCGCTCCCGCCCCAGCCATTGTTGCCCGCAAGCAGCGTTGCCCCGGAGAAGAGGCTGAGCTGCGGGTCCGGCAGCGTCCCGGTCACGCCGAAGGCGTTTAGGGCCGGACCTGACGCCCGGATCAGGACCGTCTTCGCCGACGAGCCGCCGATCACGAAGCCGGCGATCAGGATGCCGCCTCCGGAGCCCACCTGCACCCGCGTCGAAATGTTGACGAGCCGGGGCGAGGTCGGGGTGTAGGTTCCCGCAGGTGTCGCGTCGTAGACTTCGACGAGCGCGACGCCGGTGTCACCGCCCTGCCCCTGGATCTGGGCCGTGTAGGGGCCGGTCTGCAGGTTGTCGAGGAGCGCCGCGTCGTGACTGGTCGTGCTGCTCCAGCCGAAGGCGCCGACGGACGCCGCGGCGTTCGAGATCGCCGCGCTGCCGCCCCAGGCGCTGTTGGCGCCGAGCACCGTGGTTCCCGTAAAGAGCTGCAGTTCGGGGTCCGGCAGCGTTCCAGTCACGCCGAAGGCGGCGAGCGCGGGGCCCGAGCCTCGGATCAGGAGCGGCTCCGAGCCCGAGGTGCCCTGGCCGCCCACGTAGAAGCCGGCGATCAGGATGTTGCCCCCCGTGCCCACCTGCGCCCGGCAGGAGATGTTGATCAGCCGGCCCAGGTCGCTCGTGCTGGTCAGCGAGATCGTCGCAGCGTTGCTCGTTGCATTCCCCGCCGAGTTGGTGGCGACGCACGTGTAGCTTCCCACCGCCGTGGTGGCGTCCGGGAAGACGAGGATCGGGCTCGTCGCGCCCGGCACCGGCGTCGAGCCGTTCCACATCCACTGGTAGGTCGGCGAATTGCTCGCCTGCGCGGTCAGGGCCACGGTCCCTCCCGTCACGGAGACGGAGATCGGCTGGACCGTGAAGGCAGGCGGCGAGGCCGAGCCGGAGGCCGGCGACACCACGACCGTGAACGGGAACACGGCCGAAATCCCCGTGCCGACGAACGTGCCCCCGTTCCCGCCCTTTTCGCCCCCGAGGGCGAACCCCTGGAGGTCGAACGTGTAGGTCCCCGCGGTCGTCGGGGTTCCCTTGAGGACCGGGGTCGTCGCCGTGTTGCCCGCGGTGCCCCCCCCGCCCCATGGGTCGCCGGCCGAGCCGGCGGTCGTCGCATCGAGGTTTCCCGGACCCACGAGCGTGCCGCCGTTCGGCTCCACGGTCGTCAGCACGAGCCCGGGGGGAATCACCCCGGTCACGGTCCACGAGCCGACGTTCATCGTGTTGGTGATCGTGAAGCCGAGCGGCGTGATGGGGACGCCGACCTTGGCGGTGAGCTGCGGCAGGGCACCGCTCGGGTTCGGCGTCAGCGTGGTCGCGAGCACCGTGGCGCCCGCCATGGAGTCGATGGCGCCGAGGGTGGCCGCCATGGCCGCGGCGGACTTGAGGAGCGCCCCAAGGGGCGAGGAGGCGATGAGTTCATCGGCGACTGCGGCGACGCGAAGGACGGGCGTGCGCTGCAGGAGGGCCACGAGCGTGGCCGTCGACAGGTTGATCCAACCGTGACGGCGTTGGAGGATTGCGGCTATATTCATGGGTATCGATTCTGGTTCGTTTATCGTGTGTGAATTACTGGAAAGGTTCGGGCCTTGCACCGGGCGGGTCAGTTGCAGCCGCAGCCGCTTCCCCCGACGCCCCGGCCGCCGGAGGCCGCCTCGCGCGAGAAGTAGACGTGCTCGTTCATCGCCGTCCCCACCGGATCGCGGTCGGGGTTCATCGCCACGTCGGCGAGGGTGGCGCGCTCCCACGGGTGCACGCGGACTGCGGACGCGGTCGAGCAGCCCCCCGCGAGGGCGGCCGCGGCCCCCAGCGCCGCCAGCAGGGCGAGTCTAAGGCGCGCCGTGCTCATGGTCCCGCCTGCCCTTCGCCCAGGAGCGCCTCGATCTCCGCCCGGAGCTCGCGCTCGGTCTGCTCACCGTGGAACCCCGCGTGGACGAACCGCACCTTGCCGGAGCGGTCCACCAGGTAGCTGGTCGGCATGGTCGGGACCCGCACGGCTCCCACGAGCCGGTGCCCGGGGTCGCGCACCGTGGCGAACGACGGCCTGAGCCTCGCCACAAAGGCCGCGCAGGCGGAAGCGTCCTCGTCGACGCTGACGGCGACGACCACGAGGCCGCGGTCCGCGTATGCCGACTGCAGCCGGGAATACGCCGGGAAGGAGGCCTTGCAGGGGGCGCACCACGAGGCCCAGAAGTCGACCAGGACGACCTTGCCCTCCGTCGCGGGCAGCGGCCCCCCGTCGAGCCCGGCCCCCGCGAGCGCGGGGAACGCGCCGCCTGGGGCGACCTGGGCCGGCAACCCGGCCGACAACGCGGCCGCGGAAACCGCGATTCCAAGCCAGCGGAAGCATGCGCGGGGAGCTACCATACGAACCTCACTCCGGCGGTCGTGATGCCCGCCTTCGGGTACGCGCTTGCCGGGGTCACCCCGTCCCGGCCGCTGATCACGTATTCCTCGTAGGCGAGGTCGAATTGGACCCGGTCCGCGGGCCTCCAGGTCGCCTTCAGCCCATAGGAAACCGTGCGCTCCGCCGACAGGCGGAAGTCGGATGAGTAATAGGGCGCCACGCCCGCCGGCACGTGCACGGGCACAATCGAGGTGTCGTCCAGATTATAGTAGTAGAAGCGGGCGGCGGTCTGCTGGTAGTAGCGCACGGAGGGCTGAAGGAGCCACTTTGCCCCCAGGTGCTGGATCCACGACAGGCCCGCCGTGTGCGCGACGATGCCGTAGGTGTCGGTGTAGAAGCGGTAGCTCCCCTCGAGCGCGCCGCGGGCCCCCGGGAATGCGCGGTTCACCGCGGCGTAAACGGCCTCATGTTCGCGCGCGTTCGGGCTGTTCTCGGCGAACGACTCCTGGAGGAAGATGTTCGTGATGATCTCGATCGACTTCTCCACGAACT
>CAYQOH010000265.1:0-4150 GCA_964419075.1 uncultured Opitutaceae bacterium
CCCTGGAGCGCCATCACCACGACCGGCCTCGAGCTCATGAACTTCTCGATCTCCGGATAGAAGGGCATGTGCGCCACGTGGGCGTAGTGCTCGCGAAGGAGCTTCGGCGTCAGCCTGGCCATCTTGCATCCGACGACCGAGAACCCCGCCTTTTCGAAGCGATCGAGCACGTTTCCGACATGGCGCTGCTCCATGCAGTCCGGCTTAAAGATGATAAGGGTTCTCTCCATAGGAAGGGACGACCATACGGAAGCCCCCCGCGATGGAAAGCACGTTTTTGCCCGTCAGCCCTCGGTCTTCTCCATGGCCAGCGCCTGGTACAGGGCGTCCTCGAGGTTCGGATACCGGAACGGGTAGCCCGAGCGGATGAGCTTCGAGGGCACGACGTGCGCGCTGGCAAGGAGCACCTCGTCCGCGATCGACCCGTACATCATCTCGAGCGCGATGCGCGGGACCGCCATCGGCAGCTGGTGCCCGAAGATCCGCCCGAGGGCCCTCGTGAAGCCCGCGTTCATGACGGAGGTGGGCGACACCACGTTGACCGGGCCCGTGAGCCCCGGCTCGGCCAGGGCGAAGCGAATCGCGCCGACCACGTCCTCGAGCCCGATCCAGCTCATCCACTGGCGGCCCGTGCCAAGCGGGCAGCCGAGCCCGGCCCGGAAGAAGGGAACGACCCTCTGCAAGAGCCCGCCCTCGCGCGACAGGACGGCGCCAAAGCGCAGGCACACGACGCGCGCGCCGGACTCGGACGCCGTCATCGCCGCCCCCTCCCAGTCGCGGCACAGGTCCGCGAGGAAGCCGTTTCCCGGGCCGCTCGACTCGTTGAGCTCCAGGTTTCCGCGGTCGCCATAGATCCCGGTGGCCGAGGCGCTCACGAACAGCGCGGGCCGGCGCGGCGCGTCCCCGAAGATCTTCGCAAGCGTCTGGGTGGTGTCGATGCGGCTCGAGCGGATCTCGTTCCTGCGCTTCCTCGTCCAGCGCTTGGCCGAGATGTCCGCACCGCACAGGTTGATGACGGCGTCCGCCGAGCGGCAGGATTCGAGCGGCAGCTCTCCCGCCCCCGGGTGCCACGCCACTTCGTCGCCCGAGGCCGCCTCGCGGCGCACGAGGTGGACCACGGCGTGCCCGTCGGAGCGGAGCGCCGCCGTGGCGGCGCGGCCGATCATCCCGGATCCTCCTGCAATCAGGACCTTCATTCGCTGCGGGGCCTCCTATGCCTCATTCCCCAATCCCAATTGAGCGCCGGAAAAGCGCAAGCGTCATGCGGCTCCCCTGCCGCGCAGGCTCCTGAAGGCGCCGAGCGCGGCGGAGCGGGCCGCCGCGTGGTCCACCATGGGTCCGGGGTACGAGTCCCCGAGGCTCACGCCGGCCTGCGCTAGGACGCCCGCCGGAGCCTTCCACGGGCAATGGACGAACGCGGCGGGCATCCCCTTGAGCTCGGGCACCCACCTCCTGACGTAGTTGCCCGCGGGGTCGAAGCGCATCCCTTGGCTGACGGGCGCGAAGATGCGGAAGTACGGCGCCGCATCCGCGCCACATCCCGCGCTCCACTGCCATCCGAGCGTGTTGTTCGCCAGGTCAGCATCCACCAATGTCTTCCAGAACCATTTCGCACCGTGTGTCCACGGCAGCCGCAGGTGCTTCACCAGGAAGGACGCGACGATCATCCGGACGCGGTTGTGCATCCAGCCCGTCTGCAGGAGCTGCCTCATCCCCGCGTCGACGATCGGGTAGCCCGTGCGGCCCGCCTGCCAGGCGCCGAGCCTTCTGCCCCCGGGGTCGTCGCTCCAGGGAAAGCGCCTGAAGGCCGGCCTCAGGGGAGCCTCGGGCGTGTCCGGAAAATGGACGAGCAGGTGGTACGCGAACTCCCTCCAGCCGAGCTCACCGAGGAAAACGCGGGCCCCGTTTCCCGCAGGGAACACGCCCGACTCCCGGGAGAGGGCCTTCACCGCAGACCACACCTGCCGTGGGCCGATCTCCCCGAAATGAAGCCAGGGGGACAGCCCCGAGGTCCCGTCCAGGTCCGGACGGTCGCGGTCCGTCGCGTAGGAATCGATCGCGCCCGAGACAAAGCGCCGCAGGCGCGCCGCCGCGCCCTTCTCCCCGGGCCGCAAGGAACCGGCCCGCCCCGGGTCCCACCCCGTCTTGGGAAGCAGCCCCAGGGCGCCGATGCCCAGGGACTCCGGCCACGCCGCGGGCGCCCGAAGCCCCTCCGCGACGAGCCGCTGCGGCGGCGCGACCGGGAGCTCGAGGCAGCGCCTCCAGAACGGGGTGAAGACCCTGAAGGGTCCGCCCTGCCTGTTCGCGACGGACCCCGGCTCGAAGAGCAGGGTCCCGCCAAAGCTCCGGGCATCGACGCCGTCCCCGGCAAGCGCGGCCTCGACCGCGCGGTCCCGCGCGAGCGCCCCGGGCTCATAGCGGCGGCTCCAGTAGGCGGCCCGCGCGCCGGTGCGCCTCGCGATGCGGCGCAGCGCCTCGAGGGACCCGCCTCGGGCGACCACCAGGCGCAGGCCCCGCTCGCGAAGCGACCGGTCCAGAGAACCCAGGGAATGGTGCAGCCACCAGCGCGACGCCGCACCCGGGGCCCAGCTCCCCTCGCCCGCCTCGTCGAGGATAAAGACCGGTATCACCGGGCCCCCGCGGCGGGCCGCGGCGCAGAGCGCCGGGTTGTCCTTCAGGCGAAGGTCCTGCCTGAACCACACGATCGCCGGCGTCACAGCGATTCCCGGTACAGCGCCTCGTAGGCCGCCGCCGAAGTCGTCCAGCTGAAGTCGCGCGCCATGCCCCGCCGCTGGACCTCGCCGAGGCGCGGCTTGTCGGCGTAGAGGCCGAGGGCGCGTTCGAGCGCGTCGCGCAGCGACGCGGCGTTCGGCTCGCACATGAGGCCCGTGCCGCCCTCAGGATCCTCGTCGGCGTCCCGGACGGTGTCGACCAGGCCGCCCACGCGGCTCACGATCGGCACGGTGCCGTACGCCTGCGAGTACATCTGGTTCAGGCCGCACGGCTCGAAGAGCGACGGCATCACGAAGAAGTCGCCCCCCGCCTCGATCAGGTGGCTCATCGGCTCGTCGAGCCTCGAGCAGACGTACACCTTCGCGGGCGCGTCCGCGGCCAGCTTCCGAAGCTGCTGCTCCATCCTCCTGTCACCCGACCCGAGCACGATGAGCCGGCAGTCGCGGCCCGTGAAGATGTCGGAATTTGCGAGCAGCAGGTCGATCCCCTTCTGCTCGGTGAGGCGGCAGATCATCCCAAACACGGGCCCCGCGTAGGCCGGGTCGAGGCCGCTCTGCCTGAGGAGCTCCTGGCGGCAGGCGCGCTTGCCCGAGAGGTCGGCCGCCGAGTACCTGGCGGGGATCCGCGTGTCCGTCGCGGGGTTCCAGACCTCGGTGTCGACCCCGTTGAGAATCCCCGAAAGGTCGTCAACGCGCGTCTGGATGACGCCCTCCAGCCCGCAGCCGAACTCAGGAGTCTGGATCTCCTTGGCATAGCGCGGGCTCACCGTCGTCAACCGGTCCGCGAACAGGATGCCGCCCTTCAGGAAGTTCACCTGGCCGTAGTACTCGAGGCCGTCCATCGTGAACATCTCGTCGGGGAGGTTGGTCTTGGCGAAGCTCCCCGCCGGGAAGAGGCCCTGGAAGGCGATGTTGTGGATGGTGAAGACCGTCTTCATCGCGAGGGTCACCCCGAAGCGGCGCTCCGCCTCGCGCATCAGGAGCGGGAGAAGCGCGGCCTGCCAGTCGTGCCCGTGGACGATGTCCGCCCCGAGGTCGGCCAGGCGCATGGCCTCGACGACCGCCTTGCAGAAGAAGATGAACCGCTCGGCGTTGTCCTCGTAGTCGCGCTCACCGTTCCCGTAGGGCCCCTTGCGGTCGAAGTACTCGTCCCTGCAGATCAGGTACACCGTGAGGTTCTTCTGCGGCGAGAACGCGACCACGTCGCCCGTGACGAACTGGTCCCCCATCTCGATCTTCAGCCTGAACTTGCGCTCGGCCCCCGCCGCGGCCGGGTGGCTGAGCGCGTCCCGGTATCCCGGGAGGAAGGCCGACACCTGGTGCCCCTTGCCCGCGAACGTCGTGACAAGCGCCCCCACGGCATCCGCGAGGCCCCCGGTCTTCATGTACGGGTAGAGTTCGCTCGCCGCGTGGACGAT
>CAYQOH010000266.1:0-4113 GCA_964419075.1 uncultured Opitutaceae bacterium
CTCCTCATCGGGGGCCATATGGACTCGGTGCCCAATGGCGGGTGGCTTGACGGATGCCTCAACGTGCTCGCCGGGTTGGAGATCCTGCGCCGGATCTCCGCCCAGTTTGGCGGGCGGCCCCCCGTGACGGTGCGCCTTGTGGACTGGGCCGACGAGGAGGGGGCCCGGTTCGGCAAGAGCCTCTTCGGGTCCTCGGCCTGCTCGGGCACCCTCGACATGGACGAGGCCCGGGGCCTTCGAGACAGGGACGGCGTGCGCCTCCCCGACGCCCTGAGCCAGGTCGGCGTCGACTTCGAGAACGTGAAGGCCTGCGGCCGCGAGCTCAAGCATGCCGCCGCATACCTGGAACTGCACATCGAGCAGGGCCCCGTGCTCCTTGACATGGACCTTCCGCTGGGTGCCGTCCTGGGGACCTTCGGCGTCGAGCGGCACGCGGTCACCTTCCGCGGGCAGGCTGCGCATTCGGGGAGCACCCCCATGAACCGCCGCCGCGACGCCTTTCTCGCCGCGGCGAGGATGAGCCCGGAGATCTACGCGATCGCCGGCAGGAACGGGGGTGTCTGCACGATCGGCTCGTGCACGACGAAGCCCGGGATCGTGACGAGCGTGGTCGAGGAATGCCGCATCACGCTCGACCAACGCCACCTCGATCCGGCCGCGCTCGCGCGGATGCTCGCGGAGGCCCGCGAAGCGGCGGGGCGCTTCGCCGCGGAGGGCAGGGTGTCCGCCGCCTGGGAGCGGCTCTGGAGGATCGAGCCGGTCCCGTTCGACCCGGCGCTTATCGGGCTGTGCGACGAGGCGATCCGCGAGACCTGCGGCACGGCCCACCGGCTGCCGTCCGGGCCGCTGCATGACGCGGCCGAGGTGGCGCGGGCGGGCGTCCCGACCGTGATGATGTTCGTCCAGAGCCTCCACGGGATAAGCCACAACAAGATTGAGGACACGCGCGAGGACCACCTGGAGCTGTGCATCCGCGCGTTTGACCGTCTGGCGGAGAAGGCGATGGCACGGATCGGCGCCGCCTGACGGCTCGCCGCCGCCCGGCCTCAGGGCTCCACGCCGAAGAACGAGAGCGTCCGGCCCATGGACGCCACCAGCGCGTCGATCTCCCGCTCCTCATTGTAGACGTAAAAGCTTGCGCGAACGGTGCTCGTGAGCCCGAGCCTCTTCATGAGGGGCTGGTTGCAGTGGTGGCCGCCACGCAGCGCGATCCCGTCCTCGTCGGCGAAGGTGACCACGTCGTGCGCGTGGACGCTCTTGAAGGCGAAGCTCACGAGCCCCCCGCGCTCGCCCGCGGGGCCGATGAGCCGAATGCCCGGCAGCTGCGCCAGGCGCTCGTAGGCCATGCGGGCCAACCTGCCGTCGTGCTCGCGTATCCGCTCCCTCCCTAGGGAGTCGAGGAAGTCGCACGAGGCCCCGAGGGCCACGGCGTCGGCGAAATTGGGCGTCCCCGCCTCGAACCGCTCGGGCGGCGGTTTCCAGAGGCTCTCGAAGAAGTCCACCCTCGAGATCATGCCGCCTCCGCCCTGGTAGGGGGGCATCGCCTCCAGCAGCTCCCGGCGCCCGTACAGCGCCCCGATGCCGGTCACGCTCGCCATCTTGTGGCCCGAGAAGGCGAGGAAGTCGCAGCCGATCGCGCGGACATCGAGCGGCATGTGCCCGATCGACTGGGCCGCGTCGATTACGGTGACCGCCCCCGCCTTCCGCGCGCGGGCGCAGAGTTCGGCGACGGGATTGATGGTCCCGAGCGTGTTCGAGACGTGCGTGAACGCAAACACCTTGACCTCGGGCGTGAGCAGGCGGTCGAGCTGGGAGAGGTCGAGCAGGCCCTCGTCCCCGGTCACCGGCAGGTACCGGAGCGTCGCGCCCGTTCGCTGCGCCACGAGCTGCCAGGGCACCAGGTTGCTGTGGTGCTCCATCTCGGTGAGGAGGATGACGTCGCCCTTCTTCAGGTTCGCGCCGCCCCAGCTCGAGGCCACGAGGTTGATCGACTCGGTCGTCCCCCGCGTGAAGATGATCTCCTCGGGCGCCTGGGCGTTGATGAATGCCGCGACGCGCGCGCGCGCGCCCTCGTAATGGTCGGTCGAGCGCATCGACAGCGCATGGAGGCCGCGGTGGACGTTGGCGTTGTCCTCCGCATAGAACCGGTCCAGGGCGGCGATCACCGCCCTGGGCTTCTGGGTCGTCGCCGCGTTGTCGAGGTAGACGAGCGGGTGCCCGTTCACCTGCTGGCCCAGGATCGGGAATTGGTCGCGGATGCGGTCCCAGGGAGAGGGCATCGCGCTCAATCGATGTGGCTCTCCGTCGTCGCCGGAACGGAGTCGCCGCGCAGCGCGTTGAGCGCCGCGTGCCACGACAGCGTGGCGCACTTGATCCTGGCGGGAAAGGCGTGGACGCCGGCGAACGCGCCGAGGTCGCTCATGTCCCCGGGCTCCTTGCCGGTGGTGACGATTTCGTGGAACTCCCCGTAGAGCTTCTCGGCCTCGGCGGCGGTCTTGCCCTTGAGCTGGGTGGTCATGAGCGACGCGCTCGCCTGCGAGATCGCGCAGCCCGAGCCCTCGAACGAGATCTCGGCGATCCTGTCGCCGTCGAGGCGCAGGAAGACGTCGCATTGGTCGCCGCACGAGGGGTTGTCGCCGTGCGCGGAGCGGTTCGCCGTCGGGATCCTGCCGCGGTTGCGCGGCCTGCGGTTGTGGTCGAGGATCACGTTCTGGTAGAGATCGGAGAGTTCTGCCGACATGGTGGAAGGTAACAGGTATCCAGACGCCCGGTCCCGTCAAGGTCGGGCCCGGCCGGGGGGGTCGGGCCGCGCCTGCCCGGTGCCGGGTCAGCCGTGGCGGCCCTTGAACGTGAGCTCTGCGACCGCGCTCTTGTCGAGCCCGCCGAGGCCGAGGCTGACGAGGGTCTCGAACTGGAGCTTCGTGGCCGCCGCGAGCGGCAGGCTCAGGCCCGCCTGGCAGCCGAGCACCCAGGCGATCGTGCTGTCCTTCGCGGCGTGCGCCGCCGAGAAATAGCACTCGTGGGAGCGCTGCTGCATGTCCTCGCCGTCCGTCCTGAGGACCTGCGAGGCGGCCCCGGTCTGGGCGAAGACCTCCCTCACCATGTCGAGGTCGAGTCCGAGTGCGGCGGCGAGCCCCAGGCCCTCCGCAAGCGCCGCGGTGTTCGCGTTCATCACCATGTTGACGAGCGCCTTGACCTGCGCCGCCCGGCCGGCCCTCCCGACGTAGCGGGGCGTGGGGCTGAGCTTCTCCAGGATGGGCCTCACGCGCTCGAACGCCGTCCGGTCGCCGGCGCACATGAGGTAGAGCGTGCCCTGGCGCGCCTGCGGTATCGACGAGGCCATGCACCCCTCGATGGCCGCGGCCCCCGCCTTCCTCGCCCTGCGGGCGACGTCGACGTGCGTTGCGGGCGTGATCGTGGCGCAGTTGACGAACACCTTGCCTCGCGCGCGAACGAGGAGCGAGTCGCCCTCCGTCGCGAACACGGCGCGTTGCGCTGCGTCGTCGGTGACGACCGTGAAGATGACATCCGAGGCCTTCGTCACGTCCGAGAGCCTCCTTGCGTGCCGTGCCCCGATCTCGCGCGCGAGCGAGGCGGCGGCCGGCCCGTTAAGGTCGTAGACCGCCGCGACGCGGTAGCCGCAATCCCTGAGTCTGCGGGCCATGTTTGCCCCCATGCGCCCAACCCCGACAAAGCCGATTTTTTCCTTCATGGCGGTCAATTTGGGGTTCGCCGCCGTTTCTTCAAACACCAATGATGCAGGATGTTGCGCTCCCCGGGGTAGCCGACCTCGTCTCCATGAACACAAAGTGCCAGAATTCTGCCCGGCCGATAGAGGATTCGGAGGGGCGGATTGTCGTAGGTGGCAGGTGTGAAACCATATCCATCCGTGCCCCTGTCCAGACTGGCTGCCGCAATGCCTGACGAACCTTCAGGTGACCGGGATTTCTCCGCCCTATACCGGGCCACCCTGGCCCCGCTGCGGCGCTACCTGACCCGGCTCCTCGGCAACTCCAGCGAGGCCCAGGACGTGGCCCACGACGCCTACATGCGCGTCTATCCCTCGCTGACAGACAAGACGGCCCGCAGGCCCGCGGCGCTCCTCTACACCGC
>CAYQOH010000267.1:0-4102 GCA_964419075.1 uncultured Opitutaceae bacterium
GGGCCGAAAGCACGGACGCCGGCGCCGAGAAATCCAGGGCGCCGTCGGCCTTGGACAAGCGCCGGCAGAAGCTCGCCTGCGCCCGGTCCTGCTCCCGGAAGGCGAGTTCCCCCCGCGCCAGCAGCGGCAGGGCCCTCGCGCAGAGCACGACCGCTGCGATCGCAAGCCTCGCCTCGACGTCGGACGCGGTGTCGAGCGGCGAGATCGGGACCCGCTCGACGTCCCCGACGGGACCTGCGTCCAACTCGCGCACGATCCGCATAAGGGTCATGCCAGTCTCGCGCTCCCCCGAGGCCACCGCCGACTGGATCGGGGAAGCGCCGCGGTAGCTCGGGAGCAGCGAGGCATGAAGGTTGAGCGTGCCGAGGCGCGGGACCGAGATGACCTCGTCGCGCAGGATGTGGCCGTAAGCCACGACGAGCGCCACGTAGGGGCGCAGCGCCGAGAGGGAGGCGATCGTGGAGCCGTCGAACCTCTCCGGCTGGAGGACCTCGATCGGGCGCCCGGCGGACCACCTCTTGACGCAGTTGGGGCCGACGGCCTGGCCCCGGCCCGAGGGGCGGTCGGGGCCCGTGAAGATCCCCACCAGATGCGCGACCGCCCGTCCCTCGCCCGCCAGCCAGTCGAGGAGCGGTAGGGCCACCGGATCCGAACCCATGAAGACCAGGCGCATCGGTTCCGCCATCGGATCCTATCTCCAGCCGCTGCGGTCGACTTCGGCGCCGCGCGGCTTGCCGACGAGTTCGAACTCGACCGGGCAGCCGTTCAGGTCGAATTCCTTCACCAGCCCCGCCTCGAGGTAGCGGCGGTAGCTCTCGGTCAGCCGCTCCTCGCGGTTGCAGAATATCTTGATGCGGAAGGGGCGGTTTCCGGTCTGCGTGGCGTAGTAGATCTTGAAGCGGCGCGCGCCTATTGCGGGGGGCGGCGTGCGTTCCGCGAGGTGGGCCAGCGTCTCGTTCAGCCGGGCCGTGGGCAGCTTCTTGTCCAGGGTGCGGTGCAGCTTCACCGCGGCGTTGAGCATCCGGTCGACCTCGAATCCGCTCATGGCCGACACGAAGATGAGCGGCGCTCCCGGCGTGAAGAAGAGCCTGTCGAAGAGCGCACGCTCGTACTTCTCGCGGTAGTCGCGCTCGCTCTTGTAGCCCTGGATCCCCCCGTCCCTGGCGAACGCCTTGTGCACCAGGTCCCACTTGTTGACGATGACCGAGATCGGCTTGCGGTCCTTCACGGCCTCGCCGGCGATCGCCTTGTCCTGCTGCGTGACCCCGTCGATCGCGTCGAGCACCAGGAAGACGACGTCGGACCTCTGCATCGCCTCGAGCGAGCGCAGGCGCGAGAAGTACTCGACCGACGACGAGAGCTTTGTGGCGGCCTTGATGCCGGCCGTGTCGATCAGCCTGAAGGGGTACCGCTTCCCGTCCCGGCCCTTGAAGTCGAAGGGCAGCTCGATCGCGTCGCGGGTGGTGCCCGCAAGGTCGTTCACGATCAGCCGGTCGCTCCGAAGAAGCCGGTTGGCGAGGGACGACTTCCCGACGTTCGGTCGCCCGATGAAGCTGATGCAGATGGGGCCCGGCGGCCTCTTTCCGGCGGGCGCACCCGCGTCCGCCGCCGCGGCGGGCTGCTCCGGAACGCCGCCGATCCGCTCCAGGATGGCCTGGCGAAGCTCCCCCTCGCCGCGGCCGTGCTCGGCGGACACGAAGATCGGCTCCCCGAGGCCCAGGCGCGAGACGCCCTCGTGGTCGGCCTTCTCATCGCCGAAATCGGCCTTGTTGACGACGAGGATCACCGGCTTGCCGCCCTGCCGCAGGCGCCTCGCGATCCGGTCGTCCAGCGCGGTGACGCGGTCGAGCCCGTCGATGATGAAGAGGATGAGGGCCGCGGTGTCTATGGCGAAGCCCACCTGCCTCTCGGAGGCCGCGATGATCGCCGCGCTCGAGGTCTCGCCCTCCTTCAGGCCGAGGCCGCCTGTGTCCATGAGGGTGTAGCCGTCGTCGACCTCCGCGGAGATGACGTCGCGCGTCACGCCGGGCTGGTCGTGGACAATGGAGATCCTCTTCCGCGCGAGGCGGTTGAAGAGCCGGCTCTTGCCGACGTTAGGCCGGCCTACGATGACGACGGAGCGGAACATGGTGTCGCGGTGTTCACGAACCGTTCGATCCGGTCGCAGGCCTCCACAAGCTGGTCAAACCCCGTCGCAAAGCTGGCGCGGACGAACCCCCGGCCGTTGGGGCCAAACGCGGAGCCGGGGACGACCGCGACACTCTGGGAGTTGAGGAGCCCGTAGGCGAAGTCGCGGTCGCTGAGCCCCGTGGACGCCACGCTGGGGAACGCGTAGAAGGCGCCCCGGGGCGAGTGGCAGGCGAGCCCCGCCGCGTTGAGCCGGCCGACGACCAGGTCCCGCCGCCGGTGGTACTGCTCGCGCATGGACTCTACCCCGTCCTCGCCGCGGGTGAGCGCCTCGACGGCGGCCTCCTGGGAGACGATCGGCGCGCAGAGCATCGAGTACTGGTGGATCTTCATCATCGCGTCGATGAGCTCGGACGGGCCGCAGGCGTAGGCTATCCTGAATCCGGTCATTGCAAACGCCTTCGAGAAGCCGTGGAGGAAGATGGTGCGCTCCCGCATGCCGGGGAAGACCGCGATGCTGGTGTGGGTGCCGTCGTAGAGGAGCTCCGAGTAGATCTCGTCGCTCAGCACGATCAGGTCCTTCTCCACGGCAAACTGGGCGATCTTCTCGAGCCGCCCCCGGTCGCAGGTCCCTCCCGTCGGGTTGCACGGGAGGTTGACCATGAGCACCTTGCACCCCGGCTGCCATGCCTTTGCGATGTCGTCGGCGTTGAGCGCGAACCCGTCGTCGGCGCGGGTCGGCACGGGAATCGCCACGCCGTGGGCAAGGGCCACGCCCGGGTGGTAGGAGACATAGCAGGGCTGGTGGTAAAGGACCTTCTCGCCCGGATTCAGAAGGGCCCTGAGCGCCAGGTCGATCGCCTCCGACACGCCGACCGTCACGATGACCTCGTCGTCGGGCTGGTAGGCGAGCCCGTAGTGCTTGCCCACGTAGGTCGCGATCGCCCGGCGCAGCTCGATCAGCCCGAGGTTCGACGTGTAGTGGGTCCTGCCCTTCTCAAGGGCGTAGATCGCGGCCTCGCGGATGTGCCAGGGTGTGTCGAAGTCCGGCTCGCCTATTCCGAGCGAGATGACGTCCTTCATCTTCGAGACGATCTCGAAGAAGTCGCGGATGCCCGACTTGGGCAGGCCGGCAACATGGCGTGCGACGAAGCGCTTCACGGCGACACCTTCAGCCGGTCCGCCTCCCCGGCGGGGGCGTCGATCAGGAAGGAGCCCTCCTTGTAGGAGCGCAGCATGAAGTGCGTGCTCGTGGAGAGCACCCCCTCGAGCGTGGAGAGCTTCTCGGAGACGAACCCGGCCACCCGCTGCAGGCTCGGGCCGTTGACGAAGATCAGCAGGTCGTAGGCCCCCGACATCAGGTAGCAGGACTCGACCTCGTCGAAGCGGCTTAGGCGCTGGGCCAGCCGGTTGAACCCCCCGCCCCGCTCGGGCGTGATCTTGACCTCGATCACGGCGCGGACGGCGGCGGCGGACTCCCGCGAGAGGTCCAGGACCGGGCGCCAGCCGAGGAACACCTTGTCGTTCCTGAGCTGCTCAAGGTGCTTGTTGATCTCGGCTTCGGGAAGCCCCGCAACCTGCGCCATCTGCGCCGTGGTGAGGTAGCCGCCTTCGATCAGGAGCTTGAGGACAGGGTTCATGAGGTGTTCCAGCGTCGCATAGGTCAGCCTCGGTTAGCCATCCCAAAAGCGATCACCGGGATTGCGTCCCGGGTCCGGTTCCTACATGCGGTGGGCTCCCATGTTTGACTCCCTGACCGAAAAACTGTCCTCGGCCCTGAGAAACCTGCGCGGGGTCGGCAAGCTCTCCGAGGAGAATATGGCGGCGGCCCTGGGCGAGGTCCGCGCCGCCCTCCTCTCGGCGGACGTGCATTTCAAGGTGGCCCGGGAGTTCGTGGAGAGGGTCCAGGCCCAGTGTGCGGGCCAGGAGGTCCTCAAGGGCGTCTCGCCCGGCCAGCAGGTCGTCAAGATCATCC
>CAYQOH010000268.1:0-4075 GCA_964419075.1 uncultured Opitutaceae bacterium
TCGGGCTGGCTCTACTCGGCGTTCCTGACGGCCTTCATCCTGCCGAACCTCTTCAGGCGGCTCCTGGCGGAGGGCTCGATGACCGCGGCGTTCGTTCCGACGCTCCAGGAGGAGCTTCACCTCGGGGGCCGGGAGGGGACCTACCGCCTGCTCTCGAAGGTCGCGTCATGGCTGCTTGTCATCACGGGGGCGCTCGTCCTGCTCGCGGCCGCCATCTTCAGCCAGTCCCGGCTGATCCCGGGGCACGAGGAGAAGTGGTACGTCGCGGCCGACCTGGTGGTGGTGCTCTTCCCGTACCTGGCGCTCATCAGCCTCGCGGCGGCGTGCAGCGCCACCCTGAACGTGCTCGGGCACTTCGTGGAGCCGGCCCTCTCGCCGATCTGGCTGAACCTGACGATGATCGCGACCCTGGCGGGCGCCGGCCTGCACTTCGCGAACACGCCGCTCGGCGAGGTGCACTGGCTGTGCGCGGGGGTGCTCGCGGGCGGCTTCCTGCAGATGGCCGTGCCGGCCGGCGTCCTTGTCGCGATGGGCTGGAGGCCCGCCTTCGACCTCGGGCTCTCGCCGCGCGTGCGCGAGATCGCGCTCCTGATGACGCCCGGGATCTTCGGGACGGCGATCTACCAGATCAACTTCTCGGTCTCGCGGCTCCTCGCGTTCTCGATTGACGACCCCTCGCAGACGTACCTGTACAACATGAACCGGCTCATGGAGTTCCCGATCGGGGTCTTCGCCGTTGCGGTCTCGACGGTCGTCTACCCGCTGATCGCAGGACATGCCGCGAAGAAGGACTTCCTGGCGATGTCGGGCGACTTCCAGAAGGGGATCCGGCTGATCCTCATCATCAACGTGCCGGCCGCCGCGGGGCTCGCGCTCCTGAGCGGACCGATCGTGAGGCTCATCTACCTTCACGGCCACGGCACCCCGGTCGACGCGCACCGGATGGCGCTCATCCTCGCCCTGATGGTCATCGGGCTGCCGTTCTTCTCGGTCGTCAACCTGACGGTGCGGGCGTTCTACGCGGTGAAGGACACGCGGACGCCGGTGCGGGTGGCGCTTGTCGACTTCCTGATCAACATCGCGTTGAGCCTGGCGCTCATTCACTGGCTGGGCGTCGTCGGGATCGTGCTCGCCAGCACGGCGGCCATCATCGCGCAGACCTGCCTCCTTGGCCGTGCGCTCGTGCGCCGCCTCCCGCAGATGCGCCTGGCCCCGCTGGCCCCGAGCTTCGCGAAGGTGCTGGGGGCGACCGCCGCCATGGCGCTCGTGGTGGCGGGGGGCCTGCGGCTGCTGCCGGCGGTGGGCCTCGGGGGCAGCGACCTGGCGCCGGTCGCGCTCCTCATCCCCGCGGGGATGGCCTCCTACGGCCTTGCGCTCTGGATGCTGCGCATCGAGGGCCGGGACGAGCTCGAGGCCATGCTCGCCGGCGTGCCCGTGCTCCGGAGGTTTTTTGGACCCGGGCTTTGACAAAACGCCCGTCCCGGTCTCGTTCTCGTCTCGCACCTATGACACCCGTACCCACCCAGACCGTGACCGACGCGCTCCACTGGCGCTACGCCACCAAGAAATTTGACGCCGCCCGGACGATCCCCGCAGAGACGTGGGCGGCCCTTGAGCGGGCGCTCGTGCTCTCGCCGTCCTCCTTCGGGCTGCAGCCCTGGAGGTTCGTCGTGGTGCGCGACCGGGCGACCCGCGAGAAGCTCTCCGCCGCGGCGTGGGGCCAGAGGCAGCCGGTCGACTGCTCGCACTTTGTCGTCTTCGCCGCGCGCAAGGGCTACGATGCGAAGGACCTTGAGCACTTCATCGCGCGGACGGCCGAGGTCCGCGGCGTCCCCAAGGAGAGCCTCAAGGGCTACGCCGACATCATCGCGGGGAGCGCCGAGAAGGCGCGCCAGGGCGGATACCTCGACAGCTGGATGGCCCGCCAGGTCTACATCGCGCTCGGGCAGTTCATGGCGTCGGCGGCCCTCCTCGGGATCGACACCTGCCCCATGGAGGGGATCGACCCGGCGGAGTACGACAGGATCCTCGGGCTGACCGCGATGGGCTACACGGCGCTCTGCGCCGGGGCCGCGGGCTACCGCGCCGCCGACGACAAGTACGCCGCGGCGCCGAAGGTGCGCTTCAGGGACGAGGAAGTGATCCTCCACGTCTAGGGGCCCCCGACCGCCATGCGTGCACTGCGGATCGAGTCCGTCGGCAGGGTCTGCGCCGCCGAGGTTCCCGACCCGGTCCCCGGGGCCGGCGAGGCCCTTGTTAAGCTCAGGGCGTCCGCCCTGAACCACCGCGACGTCTGGATCAAGCTCGGGCAGTATGCGGGGCTCAAGTACCCGTGCATCCCGGGCTCGGACGGCGCGGGAGTCGTGGCCTCGGTCGGCCCCGGCGCCGATGCCTCGTGGGTCGGCCGCGAGGTCGTCATCAACCCGAGCTTCGGCTGGGGGCCGGCGCCGGGCGCCCAGGGGCCCGGCTTCTCGATCCTCGGGCTCCCCCGCGACGGCACGCTCGCCGAGCTGATCGCGGTGCCGCAGGAGCAGCTTGCGGCCAAGCCCGCCCACATGGCCTGGGAGGAGGCCGCCGCGCTTCCCCTGGCCGGGCTCACCGCCTGGCGGGCCCTCTTTAGCCGGGCGCGCCTCGGTGCCCGCGAGCGCGTGCTCGTCAGCGGGATCGGCGGCGGCGTGGCGCTGTTCGCGCTTCAGTTCGCCTCGGCGTTCGCCGGTGAGGTCTGGGTGAGCTCGAGCTCCGACGACAAGATCAAGCGCGCGGTGGCGCTCGGCGCGAAGGGGGGCTTCCGCTACGACCGCGACGGTTGGGCGAAGGACGCCCTCGCCTCGGCGGGAGCCTTCGACGTCATCATCGACGGGGCGGGGGGGCCGGGATTCGGCGCCCTTCTCGACCTCGCGGCGCCGGGCGGCAGGATCGCCGTCTACGGCGCCACCTGCGGCAATGTCCCGGAGGTCGTCCTGCGGAAGGTCTTCTGGAAGCAGCTCTCCATCCTCGGCACGACCATGGGCGGCCCGGAGGACTGGACGCAGATGATGGCGTCCGTGTCCCGCCTCGGGATCAGGCCGGTCGTCAGCGACGTCCTCCCGCTTGGGAGGGGAGCGGAGGCGTTTGACCTCATGGAGCGGGGCGGTCAGTTTGGGAAGATCGTCGTCAAGCACTGAATCGCGGCCAAACCTGCCCCGGCGCCCCGTTCCGGCTTGGCGCCGGCCCCTTGGCCGACGAGTCTTTGAGAGACACACCCGCCGCATGAAAGCAGACCCAAGGTACCACGCCTGCATCATCGCAGGCGGAAGCGGAGAGCGCTTCTGGCCCATGAGCCGCTCGAGCTCGCCGAAGCACCTCCTGCGCCTGTTCTCGGACCGGACCCTCCTCGAGGAGACCATCCTGAGGCTCAAGGGCGTGGTGCGCGCCGGGAACATATGGATCCTGACGAACCAGGCGCAGGTCCCGCTCATCCGGAAGGCCCTTCCCGGGTTTCCTAGGGACCGGATCGTGGCCGAACCGGCCAGGCGCGACACCGGGCCGGCGGCGGCGCTCGCGACCGGGCTGGTCCGCGCGCGCTGCCCCGACGGCGTGGTTGCGCTCCTTCCCGCCGATGCGCTGATCAAGGACACGGCGCGCTTCGCCAGGCAGCTGGCCCTGGCGTTCCGGTGGGCGCAGGACGGCGGGCGGGGCAAGGCCGTCCGCAGCCTCATCACCTTCGCGATCCCGCCGACGTACAACGCGACGGGGTACGGCTACCTGGAGCTCGGCGCGCGGATCGCGACGGGCGCGGACGGCAGCCGGCTCTTGCGCGTGAAGCGATTCGTCGAGAAGCCCGACGAGGCGACCGCACGGCGCTACGTGAAGAGCGGGCGCTACGCGTGGAACGCGGGGATCTTCGTGTGGGGAGTCGGGCGGTTCCTCGCGGAGGCCGAGCGGAGCGCGCCCGAGCTCGGCGCCTTCATCAGGGACTTCCCTGCGGGCAACCCGGCCCGGTACCTCGCCGGGCGGTTCACCTCGCTTCCGAAGGTCTCCGTCGACTACGCGGTCCTCGAGAAGGCCGAGTCGGTCGCCACCGTGGTCGCCCGGT
>CAYQOH010000269.1:0-4070 GCA_964419075.1 uncultured Opitutaceae bacterium
CCCCACGCCGGGTCGGCGACGACGAGCCTGCGGGTCTTGAACGCCGAGTCGCAGAGGGTCTTGCGGTCGAGCGGGGTGAGCGTGCGCGGGTCCACGACCTCCACCTGGACGCCCTCCTTCTCGAGCGTGGCGGCTGCGCGAAGCGCAAGGGGCACCATGGTCCCCAGCGCGACCACCGTGACGTCGGTGCCGGGGCGCCGCACGACCGCCTGCCCGAAGCGCACCCGGTAGGGCTGCTCGGGAACGTCGTCGGTCATCGAATAGAGGCCGCGCCCCTCAACGAAGATGGCCGGGCTCTCGCTGAAGATGCTCTCCAGGAGGAGGCCCTTCGCGTCGTAGGCCGTCGCGGGCATCGCCACCCGCAGGCCCGGGAGGTGCCCGAACCAGGCGTGCAGGCTCTTCGAGTGCTGCGGACCCTGGCCCCATCCCTTTCCGACGATTGTCCGGATGGTGACCGGCATGGCGGACTTCCCGTTCGACTTGAAGTGCCACAGCGCGAGCCAGTTCGCGATCGCGTCCAGCGAGTAGAGCATGAAGTCGAGCCGCTGGTGGGCGATGAGCGGCCGAAGGCCCGTGAGCGCGGCGCCCATCGCCGTGGCCGTCATGAGGTTCTCCGACACGGGAAAGTCGCAGACCCGCCCGGCCCCGTACTTGTCGACGAGGCCCGTCGTGGTCCCGAAGATCCCGGACTGGGTGTCGACCAATTGGCCGAGCACGACCACGTCCCCGGACAGGGACATCGCCTGGTCGGTGGCCTCCAGGATGGCCTTTGCGTAGGAGAGTTGCCGGTTCATCGGTGGTCGCTGTGCTCCCTCAGTACGGCCCGAGCTTCGCCTCCGCCTGGTTCTGGTCGAAGGTTCCTCCCTCGACCGTTCCCAGGAGGCGGTCCGCGACCGGGCTTGCGTCCTGGTAGTTCATGCGGTGCCAGTTCGTGTCGGTCGGGAAGGCGCCCGACTTGGCGAACCTGAAGTTCTCGGCGATCTCCGCCGCGATCTCAGACTCCATGGCCGCGCGGCCCGCGTCGTCGAGCAGGCGGGCCTCCCGCAGTCTCTCCTCGAGGAGGGCGATCGGGCAGTTGTCCTTCCAGAAGGCCATCTCCTCGGCCGTGCGGTAGTGGTTCGCGCCGTCGTCCTCGGGGCCCACGTGGCTGTTCCAGCGGTACGTGTAGGCCTCCACAAGGGCGGGTCCGTCGCCGGAACGGATCCTCGCGATCTCCTCATTGAGCGTCCGGTAGGCCAAAGGGGCGTCGTTACCGAAGATCTTGCAGGCCCTGACGCCAAACGTCCGGACCCTTTCGACGATGTTGTCGCTGGCCTGGCGCTTCAGCTGGTCGGAGAACGTCGCGTACCGGTTGTTCTCGACGACGAAGAGGACGGGCAGCTTCGCCTTTCCCGAGTAGTTCATCGCCTCCCAGAACGCGCCCTCGTCGGTCGCGCCCTCGCCGAAGCCGGACACCGCAATCTGCTGCGACTTCTTGTACTTGAACCCGAAGGCCGCCCCGACCGCGATGCTCACGGCGCCCGACAGAATCGCGCCGCTGTAGAAGTGGGTTGCCGAGTGCGAGATGTCCTGCGAGCCCGCAAGGCCGCCGTCGGCACCCGTCCGCCGTCCGTAGATCTCGGCGAACAGCTCCCGAAGCGGGGAGCCCTTGGCAAAATAGTAGCCGTGGGAGCGGTGGTGGCTGAACAGGTAGTCATCGGCGCGGATGAGCGCCGAAAGCGCAGCCGGGATCGACTCCTGGCCGATGCAGAAATGGATCGGGCAGCGCATTTCCTCCGCCGGATGGTACTCGGCAAGAAGCGCTTCCTCCGTCCTTCGCAAGCGAAGCATTTGCCGGTACAGGTTGAGTGCGACCCCATTCGAAAGGCCCTCTATCCGGAGATCTCTGTAGTGCCCGGACTGGTATAACGTGCGATGGCTCAGTTCCATGGGTTCTTAGAACGGAAACGGTTAATGAAAGTGTGGGACGTTTACCACCATATCTTATGGGGCTGCGCGCGCGGAAAGCGCCAAATCCCAGACCTTTGTGAGGTAATCACGGCTCGGAAGGTTCTCCGCGTCCGACCGGCTTACGAATCTCAGTGCCTGACCCTCGCGGCACTCAATCTCCTGAATGCCGTCATAGCGATCCCAGAAGAATACGAGGTCAAAGTCCCCGTCGTAGCCCAGCGCCTGCGATGAAAACTCCGCAAGGAGCCGGGGATTCGCGCAGGCGTAGCGGGTCTCCTCGAGAAACTCCCTCCTGGCGCCGTCCACGGGGGATTCCCCGGGCTCGAGGTGCCCTCCGGGCACGACCCAGATACCCGGGTCCTGTATCGTGGGCTTCTCGTCCCTGAGCTGAAGCAGGGCGGCCCCGTCGCCCCGGAGGAGAAGGATCCCGGCGACGACCTTGCGACCGGGCCTTATGGCCGAGGCCCCCCCGAAATACCCGTGCGCCCGCCTCCAGATCCACAGATAGTTCGAGGCAAGGCTGATCGTGGTGGAGAACCCGACGGCGAGGATCGAGGCCACGAGATACTGGACGCCCATCCGGTTCATCACGTTCGCGGCGACCCACCACACGACGAATGCCGTCCCGTTGGCCACATGGTACTGCCAGAGCTTCATCCACGTGAGTTTTCCGCTTCGGAAGACCCACACGTCGTTCATGACGTAGCGCAGCAGCGTGCAGACCTCCGCGCAGAGGAACGTGGCGAGCGGCACCTTGAGGCCGAGCTGCTGAACAAGGAGGTAGAGGAGCCCCGTGTTCAGCCCCATGAAGATCAGGCCGGCGGTGAACCACCGGGCGATCGAGGCGGCAAGGGGCCGCCAGTTCCTGTCGGAAAGCGCCACGGGTGTCCTTACGGGCCGAGCCTCACCCGGACGGGGCGCTTCGCGTAGGCCCCGGGGTTCGCCACGTGGACGTCGTAGAGCAGCCGGCAGAAGACTGCGGCGGTCTCCCCGAGGTTGCGCAGCGAGAAGGACGAGCTGCCCTTCATGCCCACCTGCCGGTAGCTGGCCACCTCGAGGAACGAGACCCCCTGGCGCAGCAGCTTGACGTTGATCTCCGCGACGATGCTGAAGCGCGTCGAGAACAGCCGCAGCTTCCTCAGGTTTGCGACCGGGTACACGCAAGGCCCGTTGATGTACTGCGGATAGACGTCGAAGCAGGTGGTGTAAACGAGACCGAAGAGCGTCGAGAGGAGGTTGCGCATCCGTCCGCGCTGCTCCCGGTTCTCGAAGTAGCACATGACCATGTCCGCCCTGTCCGAGTTCCGGATGAGCTCCAGGAGCGTCGCGGAGGGGAGGTCGTTGTCTCCCGGGACGATCAGGAGCTGCCTGCCGGCCGCCCTGGCGATCGCGACCTGGAGCGACGCGCCGAGGCCGAGGTTCCTCGGGTTCCGGACGAGCACGACCCGGGCGTCGCGATGGGAGATCTCCTCGACGACCGCCGCCGTCCGATCGGTGCTGCCATCGTCCACGACCAGCATCTCGGCGGACCTTCCCGGGCACGACGCGAGCACCTGCGAAATAGCTCCCAGCGTGCCCGCAATGTTGCCTTCCTCGTTGAGCGCGGGCACGACGAGCGTGAGGTCGACGGTTGCCGGGGTGGGGGTCGTTTCGGGTTGCATGCGGATTCAGGCGGGCCTGCCGAACAGGAGCGCCCTAAGTCCCGAGAAGAAATGGGCGATGTGCAAGACCGCACCGCGCCTGAGGTAGAAGCGGTCCCCGCGGCGCTCAATCTGCCGACCGCTCTCGAGGCGCAGCAGACGGGAATCGAGCACCTCCGCCATGCCGTAGCGGGCCCGAAGCGCCGAAACCGGAACGCCATTCGGGTGTTGGCGGCGGATTTCCATGATCATGCGTATCCTCAATGAGGACACGTTGAGGTTGATCACGTTGAAGAAGCAGAAGCCGAGGAAGGCGTACGTTGACATGCCGAGGATGAAGGTGCCGGCGAGGTCCAACGGGCCGAGAGGCTGGCAGAGCAACGCACTCAGAAGCACGCCCGCGGTCGCGGCACCCCCGATGCCGAAGCTGATGAACTGCTTGCGGACGTGGCCCGAGGGGTGAGGCAGGCGGCTCTGCGC
>CAYQOH010000270.1:0-4052 GCA_964419075.1 uncultured Opitutaceae bacterium
CGTCGTAGGTCGAGGTCCCGCGGCCGATCTCGTCGAGGATGATGAGCGAGCGGTCCGTGGCGTTGTTCAGGATGTTGGCCGTCTCGTTCATCTCGACCATGAACGTCGAGTTGCCCCTCGCCAGGTCGTCGCTCGCTCCCACCCTCGAGAAGATCCTGTCGACGACCCCGAACCGGCACGACCCCGCGGGGACCCAGGAGCCGACCTGCGCCATGAGGACGATGAGCGCGACCTGGCGGATGTAGGTCGACTTGCCCGCCATGTTCGGGCCGGTGATCAGGGCGATCTGGGCGTCGTCGCACGCGAGCGCGGTGTCGTTCGGGACGAAGGACGGGGGGGGCCCGCCGCCCCCCTCCTGGCGGAAGCCCTGCTCGACCACGGGGTGGCGCCCGTCCTTGATCTCGAGGGTGTCGCCCTCGTCGATCTCGGGTTGGCAGTAGCCCCGGTCCCTCGCGATCGCGGCCCAGCCCGCGAGCACGTCGATCTCGGCCAGTGCGTCGGCGGTCTGCGACAGCGCCTGCGACTCGGCGAGCACCGCCGCGATCAGCGCCTCCAGGATCTCCTTCTCGCGCAGCAGCGCGTTGTCCTCGGCGTGGAGGATCTCGCGCTCCTTCTGCCTGAGTGCGTCGGTCACGTAGCGCTCGCCCCCCACGGTGGTCTGCCGGCGCACGTAGTCGGGCGGGACGAGGTGGAGGTTCGCCTTGGTGACCTCGATGTAGTAGCCGAAGTTGTTCGTGAACCTGACCTTCAGGCTCCGGATGCCGGTGCGCTCCTGCTCGCCGCGCTCGAGGTCCGCGAGCCACGCCTTGTTGCCGCTCATGAGCCCGCGCATCCGGTCGAGCTGCGGGTCGTAGCCCTCCCTGACGAAGTTGCCCTCGGAGACGTCCGCCGGCGGCTCGTCGGCAAGGGCGGCTGCGAGGAGGCCGCGCAGCTCCGGAAGCTCGTGGATGCGCCCGCGGACGCCGTCGGCGTTCGGTCCGATGGCGCGCAGCTCGGCGGAGAGCTCCGGGAGGCGGCAGAGCGTGTCGCGCACGCCGCACAGCTCGCGGGGATTGCGCAGGCGGTTCTGCAGCCTTCCGAGGATGCGCGGGATGTCCCGGACCCCGCGCAGGGAGGCGCCGAGTCCGGCCAGGCGGGCGGGCTGCGCGATGAACTCGCCCACGAGGGCGTGGCGCCGGCGCACCTCCGCAAGGTCGAGGCTGGGCGCGGCGAGCCAGCGCTCGAGGAGCCTCGATCCGGCGGCCGTCGAGGTTGCGTCCATCGAAGCGAGGAGCGAGCCCTGCCGGCCGCCGCGGACCGACGCGAAGATCTCCAGGTTGCGTAGCGTCGCCGGGTCCAGCAGGAGGGTGCGGGCGCTGCGGTACTCCTGGAGCCCGCGCAGGTTCTCGGGGCGCGCGCACAAGTTGTCGGTCGCATAGCCTACGAGTGCGCCCGCGGGCCCCAGCGCGGGATGGTCGCTCTCAAGCCCGAAGCCCTGGAGGTTGAGGACGCCGATCGCCTGCGCGACGGCGAGCGCGCCCGCGGGGGTCTCGAAGCGGTATGCCGGAAGCTCGGTGAGGGTCCGGCCCGCGGCGAAGGCGTGCAGGGCGTGGACCGGCGCCTGGTCGTGCGGCGCCATGCGCCAGCGCTCGACCTCGCCCTCCGGGGCGAGGAGCTCGGCCGGGTCGAGCGAAGCGAGCAGCGGCAGCAGGTCCCCGATCCGCTGTGCCGTCGCCACCTTGAACTCGCCGGTCGACAGCTCGATCCAGGCGGCGTGGAGTCCGCGCTTGTCCAGGGCCAGGGCGCAGAGATAGCGGTTGCGGGCCGCCTCCAGCTGGCTTGCGGAGAGCGTGGTGCCCGGGCTCAGGATGCGCGTGAGCTTCCTGCGGACGAGGCGGCCCGGCTGGGGCGGCTCGTCCTGGTCGCAGATCGCGACCTTCTTGCCGGCGGCCAGGAGCCTGCCGATGTAGGTCTCGGCCGCGTGGTGGGGCAGCCCGGCCATCGGGTGTTCCTGGCGCTTGGTGAGCGCCAGGCCGAGGAGCCGCGAGGCCACGAGCGCGTCGTCAAAGAAGAGCTCGTAGAAGTCGCCCAGCCGGAAGAGCAGGAGCGTGTCCTTCGGCAGCCCGCGCTTCACCTCGAAGTACTGCTGCATCATCGGGGTGAGTTTCTGGGATTCGGCCATCGGGGGCCATTCGAACCCCCAAATTTGCAGAATTCAATGTTGGAGCGACATGGGGCCGCCGGCACAGTGGGGCGGACTCCCCATGGCCTCCCGATCCGACACCGCCGCCGTCACGCTCGCCCACAGGGACCTCGGGGGCGAGGGCGCCCCTCCGATCGTGCTGCTGCACGGGATGCTGGGCTCGTCGCGCAACTGGCAGACCGCCGGCCGCGCCCTGGCCGCGTTCCGGAGGGTGTACGCGCTCGACCTGCGCAACCACGGGATGTCGCCCCATGCCGACCGGATGGGGTACGCGGCGATGACGGCCGACGTGGTGGCGTGGCTCGACGCCCACGGGGTCGGCCAGGCGGAGCTCCTCGGGCACAGCATGGGAGGGAAGGTGGCGATGCTCCTCGCCTGCAGGCACCCCGGCCGGGTGAGCCGGCTGGTCGCGGTGGACGTGGCCCCGAAGGACTACGACTGGCCCGCCCACAGGCTGGAGTTCGCGGCGATGAACGAGCTCGACCTGGGGAACCTCAAGTCGAGGGCCGAGGCGGAGCTTCGGTTCGAGGCCCGGGTCCCGGGATGGTCCATGAGGAAGTTCTTGGCCACGAACCTCGAGAGGACGCCCGAGGGGGGCTGGAGGTGGCAGGTCAACCTGCCGGCGATCACCGCGGCCCTGCCGGAGCTGGAGCGCGACCCGCTCGCGCCGGGGGACCGCTTCGGCGGGCCCGCGCTCTTCGTCTCCGGGGGCAAGTCGGCCTACGTGCAGCCGGGGGACCGCCCGACGATCCTCGCGCATTTTCCCTCGGCCCGCTTCGAGGTCATCGCGGGCTGCGGCCACAATCCCCACATCGAGGCCAGGGAGGCCTTCGTCAGGGCGGTCGGCCCCGGGGCGTAAGGGGCCCGGTCAGGCGCCGGCCTCGACCCGCTCGGCGCTCAGGCGCCTCCAGCGTTCGAGCACGCGCCGGTACATGTCATCCGGCGAGAGTCCGTAGGCGGCCCGGAGCGTTTCGACCCCCGAACCGTGCTCGACGAACTTGTCGGGCCAGCCGATCCGCTCGACGCTGGCCGGGCAGTCCGCCTCCTGCAGGGCCTCGAGGACCGCGCTTCCAAAGCCTCCGGTCAGCACGTGGTCCTCGAGCGTCACGATCAGCGGCACGACCGCCGCCTGGCTGAGCAGGAGCGTCCGGTCGAGCGGCCGGATGAACCGGGCGTTGACGACGCCCACCGAGAGGTTCTCCTCCGACCGCAGCCGCTCCGCGATCTGCAGGGCGTCGCGCACCATCGGGCCGATGGCCCAGAGGACGATGTTCGAGCCCTCCCTCAACACCTCGGCGTGCCCGACCTCGAGGCGCTCCGGGCGGTCCTTCACCCGGACGCCGACCCCCGGGCCGCGCGGGTAGCGGATGAACGCCGGGGATCCCAGCTCGACGGCCGTCTGCAGCATGTCGGCCAGCTCGTCCTCGTCCTTGGGCTGCATCAGCGTGACGTTCGGGACGCACCGCAGGTACGCGATGTCAAAGAGCCCGTGGTGCGTGGGCCCGTCGTTGGGCGAAAGGCCCGCCCGGTCCATGCAGAAGGTGACCGGCAGGTTCTGGAGCGCGACGTCGTGGATGATCTGGTCGTAGGCGCGCTGAAGGAAGGTCGAGTAGATGGCGCACACGGGGCGCATGCCCTTGGCCGCCATGCCGGCCGCGAAGAGGACGGCGTGCTCCTCGGCGATGCCGACGTCGAAGAACTGGCGCGGCACCTCGGCCGCGAGCGTCGAGAGCCCGGTGCCGCTCGGCATCGCCGCCGTCACGCCCACGACGCGCGGGTCCTCCTTCGCCAGGCGCGCGAGCGCATGGCCGAGCACGTCCTGGTAGGCGGGCGGGGTGCCCGGCTTCGGCGCCACGGGGTCGCCCGTGAC
>CAYQOH010000271.1:0-4043 GCA_964419075.1 uncultured Opitutaceae bacterium
GTCTACCAGCAGCCCGAGCTGACGCGCGAGAACCAGATCGTGGCGACCCCGACGCTCGTCAAGTACTCCCCGCCGCCCGTGCGCCGCTTCATCGGAAACCTGTCCAACACGACGGGCCCGTTCTTCACCGTGGAACCGGCGCAGAAGGGCAGGCTCGCCGTCTGAAGGCCATGCGCGCAATACGTCCCCCACCCCCAAGGGCGAACCGGGAGTTCGCCGCCCTCCGCTCACGCCTGGCGAACGCGGAGGCGGCCCTGCGGGCGGTCCGCAACGGGGAGGTCGACGCGGTGGTGGTCTCCAGCAGCCGGGGCTCCCGGGTGTTCACGCTCGCCGGGGCCGAGCATGCCTATCGGGTGCTCATCGAGACCATGAACGAGGGCGCGCTGGCGCTCACGACCGACAAGATGATCCTCTACGCAAACCGGCGCTTCGCCGGGATGGTCAAGAGCCCCCTGGAGCAGGTAATCGGCAGCTCCATGCGCCGCTTTCTCTCGACCGAGGACCGGGCATCGCTCAAGGCCCACCTGAGGCGGGTCGGCGAGTCCGGGGCGAAGTTCCAGGTGATGCTGGTCGCCGCCGACGGCTCCAGGATGCCGGTGCAGATCTCGCTTCGCCCCATGGAGGGGAGCGGCCCCGGCCGCAGGACGATCGGCGTCGTCGTGACGGACATTTCGGAGACGCGGCGGAGCGAGGAGCTGCTGCGCGCGCTCTCGAAGCGCGTCGTGCAGGTCCAGGAGGCCGAGCGCGGGCGGGTGGCGTTCGAGCTGCACGACAACATCACCCAGCTTGTCTGCGCCGTCCTCTTCCGAAGCCAGGCCCTCGCGAACCACCTCTCGCCCCGAGATGGCACGTCGAAGAAGGAGGCGATGAAGCTTCGGGAGATGCTGGGCAAGACGGCCAAGGAGGTGGAGCGAATCTCGCACAACCTGGGGCCCACCGTGCTGGACAACCTGGGCCTGGCCACCGCGCTCGGCGAGGCCGGGACCAAGTTTGCCGAGAGGACGGGCGTGTCGGTCAAGGTGGCCTGCGTGAAGCTGACGGCGAGGATGCCCGCGGACACGGAGCTGGCGCTCTACCGCATCCTCCAGGAGGCCCTGCGGAACGTGGAAAAGCATGCGTCCGCCCGGCACGTGACCGTGAGCCTGAGCAAGATCGGCGGGTTCGTCCGGCTTGCGATCGGCGACGACGGAATCGGCTTTGAGCCGGACCTTTACCCGGCAAGGGGCAGGAGGAAGCGGGGCCTTGGCCTGCTCAGCATGCGCGAGCGGGCAGGCTACGTGGGCGCCGCGTTCAAGATCAGCTCAAAGCGCCGATCGGGTACCGAGATAGAGATCCTTGTCCCCATGACGGCAATGGTCGCCGCGACGGTCGTGTAGGACAAACACTGGCGGCACTATCAGAGCGAGGCCGACATAGTCCGCGACCGGATTCCTATATGCTGGCGCCATGTTGCGCTGGCGCTTCAGTGTCCCGGGTCCCCTGATCCTCGCGATCATTGTCGGCGGATTTTCGGGGACGTGCGGCGCGGCTGAGGAGAACTGGTCGGCGGACGCAGCCGCAGCCAACCCGATCGACCAGCTGCAAAAGGACGCGGAGGGCGGCAACACCAAGGCCCAGTACGTGCTGGGATGCTGCTACAACGGCGACCACGGCTTCGCGAGGGACCCGGCCAAGGCGGCGAAGTGGTGGACGATGGCCGCCGCCAAGGGCCTTGCGGACGCCCAGTTCTGCCTCGGGCTGAGCTGCTTCCTCGGCGAGGGCGTTCCCAAGGATGTCGTCGAGGCTGCCAGATGGTGGAAGATGGCAGCCGACCAGGAGCAGATGGACGCGCAGTACTTCCTCGGGCTCAGCTACCACACCGGCCTTGGGGTTCCGAAGAGCAGGCCGCTGGCGATCTACTGGCTCAAGAAGTCCGCGGACCACGGCAGCAAGCCGGCCCAGGACCTGCTGAAGGAAATCGGGGCATAGCCCGGGGCCGTCAGACGGCGAGCCGCGGACCCGCGGCGGTTCATCGGCCTATCATCTCGCCGAGGTGCGCCATCGACGGGATCCGGTCGCAGATGACCTTAAACGAGACGAGGATCGGCACCGACAGCAGCGCGCCGGGCACCCCCCACAGCCAGATCCAGAAGATCAGCGAGACGAAGATGGCCACGGGGTTGAGGGTGAACCTGCGGCCCAGCAGAATCGGGGTCACGAGGTTCGCCTCAAGGAGGTGGAGCGCCATGAACCAGAGCGCCGGCAAAAGCCCCCGCCAGGGTGAGTCGAAGGTGAGAAGGCCCACGGCGGCGAGGACGGCGACCCCGACAACCGAGCCAAAATAGGGGACGAAGTTGAGCACCGCCGCGAGAATCCCCCACATCGCGGCGTTCGGCACCCCCAAGGCGAACAGTCCCGCGCTCACGGCCACCCCGAGGCCGACATTGATCAGCGTGACCGAGAACAGGTAGTTCGAGATGTTGTCCTCGATCTCGCGGGTGATCTCGACGGCGCGTATCTTGCCCCTGAGGGTCGGGATCACGCGGACCAGCTTCTGCAGGAAGAGGTCGCCCGCGGCGAGCAGGAGGTAGATCAGCACGAGCACCTCGCCCAGGCCCGCCAAGAACGTCCCGGTCCAGTTCAGGATGGAGGCGGTGCCGCGCTGGTCCTTCACCTCCACCATGGGGGTCTTCCTCTGCTCCTCCCGCTTTTCCGCCTCCGTGGCCCCCAGGTTGCTCACCGCCGCGGTCGCCTGGCTCAGGTGCTGCGCCTTTGGGAAGATCCGCTGGACCCGCTGCCTGAGCTCAGTCATGCGCTCGGGGGCCTCGTTGATCCATCTCGCCGCCGGACGCTCCAGCTGAAGGAAGCCCGCAACTATGGCGCCGACCAGTAGGCAAGAGATAACCGCGGCCGAGAAGGCCCTGGGCAGGCGAATCCAGGAGAGCCACGTTACCAGAGGTCGCAGAGTCGTCGCCGCCATCCACGCCAGGATGACGGGAAGGAGCACGGGACGGCCCACGTAGAGGAAGGCGACGGTTCCGAACGCGATGAGGACAGCGTTCACGGGCGACGCCGCGGCCGGCTCCCGGCCGCCCGGCTCCTCCTGCGGCGGCCCTCCGGCCGGCTCGCAATCCCCTGGCAGTGCGTCCGGACCGTTCCCCATGTCCGTCCCTACCGAGGGCGATGTTTGCGGCTGGCGCGGTCCTCCGAGTAGATGTTGTAGAGGAGCGTGACCGTGCCGACCGCCGCCGCAAGGAAGCAGAGCATGGCGAAGCCGGGGTATCCGAACACGCTCCAGCGCGTGGTGATCCGCATCATGAGCGCCGCGCCGATGATCATCGAGGCGAGGAGGATGCCCTTCGTGACGCGGTTGGCCACCTTCTCGATCCCGTCAACGAGCATCTTCGCGTCCGGCGCCCTCACCTTGACCTCCAGCTCGGCGCTCGATATCGCGTCCATGATCCGGTTGAGCCTCGCGGGCAGGTGGAGCGTGAAGTCCTTGAGCTCGAGGAGCGTGTTGGCGAGCCCGCCCTGCGTGGTCTCCCGAATCATCCGGGTGGAGATGATCCTTGCGGTGTTGCGGCGGATCGAGGCGCTCGTGTCGAACGCCGGATCCAGGATCCGCCCCACCTCGTCCAGCTGAAGGAGGGTCTTGCCGAGAAGGACGAGCTCGCTCGGGACGAAGAGGCCGCTTTCCCTGGCGTGGCGGCTGACGTCGAGAAGCGACCGGCCGACGTTCAGGTCCTTGAGCCCCTGGTCGTGGCTCGACGCCACGAGCTGGCCGATCTGCTGGCGGAACCGGTGCGCGTCGAAGGCGTCGGTCTTCTCGCTCATCCGCATGACCTCCTCGGCGGCCTCGTCGCCCTTCCCGTCGCTGACCGCGATGAGGACCTTCAGGAGCTGCTCCTGCATGACCGGGCCGGTGTGCCCCACCATGCCGAGGTCGAGGAGGGCGATCTTCCCGTCGTCCGTGACGAACACGTTTCCCGGATGGGGATCGGCATGAAAGAGGCCGTCGACCAGGACCTGCTTCAGGTAGGCCTTGAAGATCTCCTCGGAGAGGA
>CAYQOH010000272.1:0-4036 GCA_964419075.1 uncultured Opitutaceae bacterium
GGTCCAAGATCTTGCCAAGCGCCTGTTTGATGTAGTCGTCCCTCATGTCGGTGATGATTCCAATGCGGAATGTGTGAAAGTGACGGGGCGAACTAGCGGGTCAAGTTTGATTTTTCCTTGTGTTGGCGGGATCCGAACATTAACTGACCAACCCTTTAACCCCCAACTTTCGTCCCCTTTATCGCCATGTCTCAGCACAAGAGTCTCCAAGGTACCGGTGGCATCATTGTCAAACGCAATGTTCTTAAGCGCTTTGAGCGCATTGACTTGCTGAGGAAGAGGGGTCAGTGGAGACAGGGTGACCGCGTGCAGGGCCTTCGCAAGACGAAGCCCGACGTCTGAGCGGGCCTTGCACGACCTGATTCAGCGTCTCCTCGCCTCCTACCAGCATTCGCTGCAGTCGGGAGGGTACCTGTACATCGTGTTCCTGATGGCGCTCGAGAGCTCGGTTATCCCGCTCCCGAGCGAGTTGGTGATCCCCCCCGCCGTCCTCCTCGTCGACGCCGGGCAAAGCTCCATGAGCCTTCCGGGCATCATCCTTGCGGCCGCCATCGGCAGCCTGCTCGGGGCCAGCATCATGTACTGGGGCTCGAGAATCGCGGGCCGCCCCTTGGTGGTGCGGTACGGGAGCCTCATGCTCGTTCCAATGGAGCGCGTCGAGAGGGCCGAGCGCTGGGCGTCGAGGTTCGGCGCGTTCGGCAGGGTCCTTGCAAGCGCGCTCTCGGTCTTCCGGCATGCGATCGGTCTGCTGCTCATCACGCCCGAGAAGATCGAACGGGCCGAGCGCTGGGCGGCGCGGTTCGGAAGCTTCGGCATCTTCCTTTCGCGCATGCTCCCGGTGGTCCGCCACCTGATCGGAATCCCGGCCGGGATCGTGCGCATGAGGTACTGGAAGTTCTCCCTCTATACGTTCCTCGGCTCAGCCTTCTGGTGCTTCGTCCTCGCGGAGGTGTCGCACCTGGCGGGCAGGGACGAGCGCCTCATGCGCGGGGAGATCCGGGAGCTCTCGCTCTGGGCCGCGGGAGCCGCGCTCGTCCTCGGCTCGGCCTACTATTTTCTGGTCCACAGGCTCTCGCGCGAGGAGGCTTGACGCGGCCGGGTGCCGCCCGGTGCGGCCGAGGCCAGGGCGACCCGGGGATTGACGCCCCGCGAAGGGAACCATTTGGCGCAAACCGGTACCATGGGTCGAGAAAGGCACCCACATGAAACTCAAGACATGGACCACCCTGCTCGTCATCGCGGCTAGCCCCGCGGCCCTGCTCGCCTCAGCTGACGTGGACCGCAAGATCGAGGAGGCGGCAAAGGGATCCTACAACTTCCGAGCGGTTCTGGTCGCCCGGGTCGACGTCGCCTGCCGCGACGGCGTCGTCACGCTTACCGGCTCGGTCCCGGACCGGAGGCAGCGCGACCTCGCCGGGGACACGGTCGCCGAGCTACCCGGCGTCGTGCGGGTCGAGAACGACATCGTCATCGCCCCCGGTTCGCCGGAGCACTCCGACCAGTGGATCGCCGTGAGCGTGCGCACCACGCTGCTTCTCAGGCCCCACGTGAGCGGGACGGCGACCACCGTGGAGGTGAACCACGGCGTGGTCACTCTGAAGGGCACCGCCGCCAACGCCGCGCAGCGGGAGCTCACCGAGGAGTATGCGAAGGAGGTCGAGGGCGTGAAGGCCGTCACGAACCTGGTCGTCGTCACGCCGAACGCGCCTTCCGAGACCGTGGGAGAGGACATCGACGACGCTTCGATCACGGGGCAGCTCAAGTTTGAGCTCCTGAGCCACTCGGCGACGAGCGCGCTCAAGACGAAGGTCTCCACCGAAAACGGCATTGTGAAGATCACGGGCGAGGCGAATTCCGACGCGGAGAAGGCCCTGGTCTCTGAGCTGGCCTCGACCATCCGTGGCGTGAAATCCGTCGAGAACGCCATGACGGTGCGGAGCTGATCGCGCGGCCGCCGCGGGCGGTGTCAACGCAGCAGCCACTGGCCCGCGGCCGCCATAAGCGCGACAATCGCCCAGGGCGGCGCCTTGAGGCGGCCGAGGAGCACGAGGGCGACGGCCGCGGCGGCCACGTCGCGGGCATCCCTTATCCCCTCGGTGCAGACCGGCCGGTAGAGCGCGGCGAGCAGGATCCCGACGACCGCCGCGTTGGCGCCACGAAGCGCGCCGTGGGCCCATCCCCTGGAGCGCAGCAGGTGCCAGAACGGATAGGCCCCGCCGACGAGCAGCCATCCCGGCAGGAAGATGGCAACGAGCGCGAGGAGGCCACCCGTCCACGCGTGGCCCCCTGATCTGATGATCGTGCCGAGGTAGGCGGCAAAGGTGAATAGGGGTCCGGGGACGGCCTGGGCGGCGCCGTAGCCCGCCAGGAACGCATCGTCGCTGATCCAGCCCGGCGGGACGACCTCGGAGCGAAGCAGCGGAAGCACGACGTGGCCGCCGCCGAAGACGAGGGCGCCGGCCCGGTAGAAGCTGTCGAAAACGGCCAGGGGCTTGGATCCGGCCGCCGCCGCAAGCACCGGCAGGGCCGCGAGGAGCACGGCGTATGCGAGCAGGGACGCCGCGGCCCAGGCATGCGCGCGGCCGAGGCCTCCCGGCGGCTCGGCCGCCACCGGCTCGCCGCGCGAGCCCCACCACCCCACCAGGGCGCACGCCGCGATCACGCCCACCTGGCTCAGGGTCCCGGGCACGAGGAGCACCGTGGCGGCCGCAAGGAGCCCCAGGGCCCTTCGCGGCCAGTCCGGGCACAGCCCGCGGCTCATGGCCCAGACCGCCTGCGCGACGACGGCGACCGCGGCGAGCTTGAGGCCGCGCAGCCAGCCCGCGCCTCGGACTCCCGACAGCGACTCCAGGCCGTAGGCAAACGCGATCATCACCACGGCGGACGGCAGCATGAAGCAGGCGGACGCGAGCAGCGCGCCGGGAAGGCCCGCGCGCCTCATCCCGATCGCGAAGACGACCTGGCTGCTCGCCGGACCGGGAAGGAACTGGCAGAGCGCGACCAGGTCGGCGTAGGCCGCGTCGTCCAGCCAGCGCCGCCTCTCGACAAACTCCCTCCTGAAATACCCGAGGTGCGCGACCGGCCCTCCGAACGAGGTCAGACCGAGCTTCAGGAACGCGGCGCCGACGTCGAACAGGTCTTTGAAGCTCGGCAAGGGGCTACGCTTTCAGGAAGGCCTTCAGCGGACTCCAATAATAGGTCCGCCAGCCCTTGCTGATGTCCCTGAAGTCGGAGGCCGGGACGCCCACCTGCGTGAAGGAGAGCCGGGTGCGCCCCCCCTTCTTCCTCGCGAGGGCGAAGGTGACGATGGAATACGTTCCCTCGGGCCACGTCTGCGAGCGCCAGGCCTGGACGATCCGCTTCGGCGCCTCGAGTTCGAGGTTGATTCCGGAGATGTAGCCCCCGTAGCACGTGAACGTCCCGCCGACTTTCCGCGAGATCACCGCCGCGTTGCCGGTGAACGTCGCGTGGCGCTTCTCGTTCATGAGGGCGCCAAAGACCAGCTTTGGGGCCGCGTTGAGGGTCACGGTCTGCCGTATGGTCTTTGTCATGGCGCGCTTCCTATCATGGTTCTCGGGGTGTGCCTTGGGTGGGGCGGTCTATTCGTCGTCCTCGGTGCGGCCCTCGAGGTTGGAGGGAAGGTTGTCGGGAAGGAAGAAATAGTAGAGCATGAGCCACCATCCCCAGGAGAGGCGGTAGAGGAGCAGCGGGCCCGCGAGCGCGGCCGTGAAGCAGAGCGACAGCGTGGCGGCCGCGCCCAGTTTGCCAAGGGCATAGAGGACGATCACCGGGATGATGACCCCGAACGCGGTCACCCCGTAGTTGATGACAAACGGCCCAAGGAACGTGCCCTCGCCCTTCTCTATCCTCAGGCCGCAGTTGGGGCAGGTGTCGTTCACCCTGAAGAGGCTCCCCGCGCGGAAGAGGGTCCTTCCCCCGCAGTTCGGGCAGCGGCACGCGATCCCGTTGGCGAGGACCTGGATGCGGGTCACCTTCACGGCCTCAAGGGGACTCCCCGCGTCAGGCGGGGGGCGGG
>CAYQOH010000273.1:0-4003 GCA_964419075.1 uncultured Opitutaceae bacterium
GATCCGGTTCTTCACCGAGAGGGGAAACTGCTCGGCCCTGCGGTCGAGGTCCTCGAGGGAGAACCTAAGATCGAGCCGGGCGCAGAGCGCGCCCACCCGCTCCAGCTGGGCGCGGCGGTCGAGCCACAGGCCCCCCGCCCGCGCCGCCTCGCGGCCGAGGCAGATGTTGTCGGCGACGCTCATGGAATCCACCAACGAAAGCTCCTGGTGGATGACGGAGATCCCGTGGCGGCTCGCCTCGATCGGGTTCCTGAACCTGATAATCCGCCCCCCGAGCTCGAGGGTCCCCTCGTGCTCAGGGTAGATCCCCGCCAGGATCCTGATAAGCGTCGTCTTGCCCGCGCCGTTCTCGCCCGCCAAAACGTGCACCTCCCCCGCAAAGAGGTCGAACGAGACCGAATCAAGCACCCGGTTCGCGCCGAAACGCTTTCCGATGTTGGAAAGCTGCAGGAGTTTGTCGGGCATGGGAAGGGGGTTCGCAACCGGCGGCGGGTCTGCGCACCGGTTCGCCGCGGAGGGACACAAGGCATTGGGGCGAATCCCGCCGCAGGCAAGCCTGCGCGGCGGGTCCCCTTGCCTTGCCGCGGCGCCCCTCGGCCCCGAGGAACCCGGGACCCCGCGCACGGTCCCTAGGATTCCTTGAAAACATTGCAAATCGGCCTAAATCACCGCCTCTTGGCGCCTAAGCCGAATTCCCCGACATCATGACCCTCCGCAACCCTGCCCCATTGTCCCTGTTCCTCGCCGCCGCCGCGCTGGCGTCCATTTCGCCCGCGCGGGCCGACGAGGGCCCCCTGTACAAGGGCGCCGACTGGGCGCCGTCCGACGCCAAGGCGGTGCTGGCCGCGGCGGCCGACGTGAACCTGGCGAAGCTGCCCGACTGCGACGAGGCCCTTGTCGACCAAAAGTCGCTGCGCGTCATCCACGAGGACGGGACCGCCGAGGTCCAGGACGAGACCTTCACAAAGGTCCTCACGGAGAAGGGCAAGAGGAACAACAACACCCTCAACCTCGGCTTCATGCTTCCCTACAACACCGCCGAGGTGACGCTGCTGGAGGTCATTAAGCCCGGCGGCGAGGTCGTGCCGGTCGACGTCGCGGCGAATTCGAAGGAGAGCATCGACGACAGCCAGATGGAGATGAACATCTATGACCCGAACTCCAAGGTGCTGCGGGTCAACATCCCCCAGCTCGAGATTGGCGACGTCGTCCACTCGGTCGTGCGCTCGACGGTCACCCGCCCGTTCCTGCCAGGGGAATACGCGGAGGACTTCATGTTCGAGGGCTCGGGCTACACCCGGCACCTTGCGCTCGAGGTCCGCATGCCCGCCGACAAGCCGCTCCGGCAGGTCGCCCTGCGCGACGAGATCCCGGGGACGGTCACGCCGACCACGAGGACGGAGGGCGGCTTCATGGTCTACCACTGGGAGGTGAACCGGGTCCCCCGGATGTTCGACGAGCCCGCGATGCCTCCCTACCAGGAGGTCCTGCAGCACCTCTCGGTCAGCACCTCGCCGGACTGGAGCGTCGTGTCGCGCTGGTACTGGGGCCTGAGCAAGCCGCACCTGGACGCGATCACGCCCGAGATGAGGAAGCAGGTCGCCGACCTCACGGTCGGCGCCTCGACCGACATGGAGAAGATCAAGGCGGTGTTCTACTTCGTCTCGAAGAAGATCCGGTACATGGGCATCACCCCCGAGAAGGACCGCCCGGGGTTCGAGCCCCATGACGTCTGCATCACCTACGACAAGAAATACGGCGTCTGCCGGGACAAGGCGGCGCTGCTGGTGTCCCTGCTTCGGGCCGCGGGGCAGAACGCGTACCCGGTGCTCGTCAGCGTCGGCTGGAAGAAGGACCCTCAGGTGCCGAACCCCTTCTTCAACCACGCGATCGTCGGGGTCGAGCTGCGCAAGGGCGACTACGTCCTCATGGACCCGACCGACGAGAACACCCGCGACCTGCTGCCCACGTACGAGAGCAACCAGAGCTTCCTGGCGTGCCGCCCCGAGGGCGACAACCTCCGCCTGAGCCCCGTGGATCCCCCGGAGAAGAGCATGATGCGGATCTCGACGACCGGGACCATCGACGCGGCGGGCGCGCTCGAGGCGCGCTCCGAGATGTCGTTCGACGGCGTCAACGACAACGAGTACCGCCAGGCCTTCGCGCAGATGAAGCCGGACGACCGCCGGCGCTTCTTCGAGGCGAACCTGAAGCATGCGCTGCCCGGGGCCACACTGAAGAGTCTCGCGATCACGCCCGACAACATCCTCGACACGTCCGTGCCCGTGCGCGCCGTGATCGAGTTCTCCGCGGGCAACACGACGGCCTTCGGGGAGGGCAAGGCCGTGGTGAACGTGCCCTGGGTCGGGAAGGACATGGGCATCGTGAATTTCATCCTGGGGGGAACCGGCCTTGAGAAGCGGAGGTTTCCGATGGAGACCTTCGTGGCGTGCGGGCTGCACGAGGACGTCTCCCTGCGTCTCGCCCCCAGCTTCACCGGTTCCGTGTCCATGCCCTCGTGCCCCCCGCAGGACGATGAGTGCTCCAGCTACCACAGGGCCTTCTCCTTCAGGAACGGGGTGCTCGCCTGCTCCCGCGACGTGAGGCTCAAGGTCGTGGAGTTCTCGCCGCCGCAGTACCTGCGACTCAAGCAGTCGCTCAAGGAGATCCAGTACGACGACCGCAAGGCGCCCGTCCTCTCGACCTCGGTCGCGAAGGGAGAGCCCGCCGTGGCCAAGGCGGACGCGGGCCCGGGCGCGCCCGTGGAGTCCGACTCACGCGTGCTCGAGGAGCGCCTCCAGCTCGAGGTCAAGGACGCACACAGCGCCGTGTTCAAGGTGCGGATCGCCAAGGAGATCCTCAATTACAGCGGCAAGAAGAAGGAGTCCGAGGTCAAGATCGACTACAACCCCTCGATCTCGGACGCCCGGCTCGTGCGCGCCGTCGTGACGTCAAAGGCCGGCCACCGCCAGGAGATCTCCAAGGAGGAGATCAACGTCATGGACGCCGGATGGAACGCCTCGGCCAAGCGCTACACCGGCGGACGGATCCTCGTCGCGAACCTGCCCGGCGTGGACGTCGGTTCGACGCTCGAGGTGGAGTACGAGCTCGCCTTCCACGACAAGGCGTTCCTCTCCGGTTTCCAGCCGTTCCAGGAGCGGGACGAGCTGGTGCAAAAGGTGTTCGAGCTCACGGCGCCGTCCGGCCTGGCCCTGCGCACCCTCGACCGCGGGCCTGCGGGCATCGTCACCGCCACGAGCAGGGAGGCCGCCGGCGCGCGGGCGATGACATGGACGGCCTCAAACGTGAAGGCCATGCCCGCCGAATACGACCTACCGCCGGGCTGGCTGTACGAGGCCGGCGTCGCGTACTACGTCGGCGACCCCTCGGCCTACCTGGCGGAGCTCGAGCGGACGCTCCTCGACCGGTCGGGGCATTCCGCGAAGGCGCAGGAGCTCGCGCGCAAGCTGACCGCGAACGCCGCGACAAGGCTCGACGCCGCGAGAGCCATCCGCGACTACGTGAGCCGCTCGGTCCGGCAGGCGGGGCCGTCGTTCACGGACCTTCCGCTCAGCGAGCTGTCGGACGCCGACACCACCCTCTCGGACGGCTACGGCCATGAGGCCGACCAGGGAATCCTCCTGCATGCGATGCTCGCGGCCGCGGGATTCAAGCCCGAGTTCGTCCTCGCCTCGCCCGATCCTGCGATAGGCGCGCTGAGCGCCGTGGCGACGACCTTCCCGCTTCCCCACGAGTTCCAGGCGCTGCTGGTGAGGGTCAGGATCGGGGACGACAGCTATTACTTCAACGACACGGATCAGTACGCCCGCCTCGGGTCCGTCTCCCACGAGGGCAAGCTCGCGATCAACCTCGCGGACCAGAGCTACGGGACCGTCGCGCCGGCGCGCGGCGACGAGAACCGCCGGGCAACCACGTACCGGATCGCGCTCGACCCCGCCGGCAAGGTCCGGATGGAGATCCGCAGGGAGTATTCGGGCGCCGC
>CAYQOH010000274.1:0-3975 GCA_964419075.1 uncultured Opitutaceae bacterium
GTGCCATGCAAGGATGTGCGAGACGGGATGCTGGAAGATCCTCTGGTAGGTGCGCAGCTGGGTTCCGGTGAGTGACGCGGGTGAGTTCATCGTATTGGTCCTTTGGAAAGAATGGGTCCTGACCGTCGAAACGGGGCATTTTTCCACAACCCATGGTGCGCCCCGGGGTCCGGCGCGGACAATGGGGTGTAACCCTATGAAAATCCTCTCCGGTCGCGGATTGGCCGACCGCGGCGCCTGCGCGCAGCGACACGGCGGGCGCTAGCCCCTGAAGATGTCGAAGGGCTCGACCTTCAGGACCTTCCGCACCCCCACGTAGCTGGAGATTCCGGCGATCAGGAGCACCATGCCGAAGGCCAGGCCGAGGTTCCAGAACGTGATCATCGCCGCGTAGTTGGGCAGGCGGGATTTCGCGATCGAGATCATCAGCGTCACCAGGCCCACCCCCAGGCCGTAGCCCGTCAGCGCGGTGAAGGTCGCCATGAACAGGATCATGTACACCAGCTCCCGCCCCTTTGCGCCGATGGCCTTGAGTGCGCCGAACTTCTCGAGGTTCTCCAGGATGAACGTGTAGAAGGTCTGGCCCGAGATCGACAGCCCGACGATGAAGCTGATCACCGTCATGAGGAGGATGTTGGTGCCGATTCCCGTCTTGTAGGTGTAGAAGTCGGAGATGCGCTGGTTGAACTGGTCCTTGGTGAAGGCCACGTAGCCCAACTTGGCGACCTGCCGCTGAATGCCGACGATGGCGGCGTCGTTCTTCGGCTGGACGAGGATGTAGGAGATGGTGAACCGCGTCGACGGGATGTACTCGATCGCGCGATGGAACGTCGTGTAGAGCGTGGGCACGCCGTTGAGCCCGTTCGATGCGACCCGGGCGATGCCCACGATCGTGCCGCGGTGGTCGTTGAGCTCGAAGGATGTGCCGATCTTCGGGCGCTCCAGCTTCTCGAACTCGGCGTCGTCGACCGCGAAGAACGTATTGTCGTTGTAGATCTCCTGGATGCTGCCCTGCTCGAGTTCCGGCCGGCCGAACAGGCTTTCGTCGTCGAGGCCGACGACGCTGACCGACTGGAAGGTGCCGTCCTCGAGCTTGACCATGGCGCCGCCGATGAAGAGCGGCACCGCGTAGCTGACCCCGTCCATGCTGCGCACCGCGTCCAGCAGGTAGTCGGGCACGGGGATAGCGCTTGAGGCGGTGTTGACCGCCGGGTCCATGACCCACATCGCGGCCCCGATGTTGGTGACGGTCGAGAACGCGCGGTTCAGGATCCCGGCGAACATCGCGGTCATCTGCATCATGAGGAACACGGCGAACGTGATCCCGATCAGCAGCGCCGAGAACTTTCCCTTGTCATTGACCAGCAGCTTGAAGCCGATCCTCAGGATGCCCTTGTACTTCATGGCGCCCCGCCCTCACCCATGGGGCCCTTCCCATTCCACCAGCCCCCTCCGAGGGAGACGAACAGGGCGACGGTGTCCTGATGGCGCTGGGCGACCGCCTGAATATAGCCGAGGGTCGCCTGGTGAGCCTGCACATCGGCCACCAGCACGTCCGTGTAGGAGACCAGGCCCGCGCGGTAGTTGGCCTGCAGGAGACCGAGGGCCTCGTCCGCGTTGCGCCGGGCGTCGACCTGCGCGCCGAGCGCCTCGGCGTCATGCTCCAGCGCCTTCAGCGAGTCGGCGACCTGCGCGAATGCGTCGAGGACCGTCTGGCGATAGATTGCCTGCGCCTGCTCAAACGCGTCGATGGCCGCCTTCCTGCCGTACCAGAGCGTGCCGCCTTGGAAGAGCGGGATCGTGGCCGACGGGCCGAGGCTCCAGAACCTCCCGCTGGCCGCCGACAGGGTGCCGAAGCCGGAGCCCGAGGCGCCGTAGGTGCCGCTCAGGCTGAAGCTGGGGAACATCGCCGCGGTTGCGACGCCGATGTCGGCGCTGGCCGCATGCAGCTGCGCCTCGGCCTCCAGGATGTCGGGACGCTGGCGCACCAGGTCCGAGGGCACGCTCACTGGCAGGTCGAGCGGCAGCGAGAGCGAGGCCAGCTCGATGCCGGGCAGCGCGGCCTTCGAGGGCACCACGCCCTCCAGCGTCGCCAGCAGGTCCTCGGCCTGGCTGGCCCTCTGCCGCAGGGGGGCCAGCAGTGCCTCGTTCGCGGCAATCAGCCCGCGCACGCCGAGCGCGCTCGAGTACGGGACCGTCCCGGCGCGGACCTGCGCCTCGACGAGCCGGAGTTGCTGCCTTTCCAGGTCGACCAGCTGCTCGGTCGCCCGGATCTGGGCCGAGTAGGCCGCGCGCGCGACGGCCGTGTTGACGACGTTGGCGGTCAGCGCCAGATAGGCCGCCCTTGTCGCGAAGCGCTGGTAGTCCGCCTGGGCCCGCAGCCCCTCCACCTTCCGGCGCTCGCCGCCAAACACGTCGAGCGCGTAGCTGACGGTGCCGCTTAGCGTCACCAGGTCGAAGGTCGAGCTCGGTATGCGCAGGCCCTGCTGGGAACTCGCGGTGCGCTGGCGGCGGGCGTCCAGCTCCGCGCCGGCGCTCGGGAAGTAGACGCCGTAGCCGGCGCGCAGGGTGTCCTGGCTGTGGCGCAGGCTCGCCTCCGCCGCCTGGAGGGTTGGGTTGTCGGCGAGCGCCTGCTGGACGACGCCGTCCAGCTGGACCGAGCCGAAGAGCCGCCACCAGTCGGCCGCAAGCGTGGCGTTTGACGCCAGGTTCTGGGCCCTGCCGTCCGCGGCTTCCGTGGCGGCGGGAAGCGGCTCGCGCGTGTAGCGGTCGGCGTCAGGCGGGGCCGGACGGACGAAGTCGGGGCCGACCGCGCACGCGACGAGCATCGCCATCGCAAGGCCGAGGGCCGCGGCCCGCTGCGCTGATGGTCGAATGCCGCTCATCGTGTAAGCCAGGTCGGAGTTCGGGTCGCTACTTCTTCCCTATGTACACGTCCACGAGCTGGCCGGGATAGACCGGGATGTCCTGCTTCTGGAACCGGAAGATCACCGGCAGGACCCGCAGGTCGACCTTCTCCTGGCGCTGGTTGGACAGCTCGATTTTCGGCGAAACGTACGGCTGCACCCGGACGAACTCGAGCGGCACCTTGAGGTCGGTGCCGGCGATGGACATCTGCGCCGTGATGTGCCACTTGGACGGCAGCCGCGAGACCATGATCTCGTCCACGAAGCAGCGCACGGCCAGGTAGTCCTGCGGCGGCCCCATGATTACCAGTTGGTCGAAGGCCTGGGTGTAGGGGTCATAGGCGCCCTGCGGCGACACGTAGCTGCCGGTTGCGGCGTACACGGAGAATACGATCCCGGCAATCGGCGCCTTGACCGAGTACTTGAGCAGGAGCGCGTTTGCTGCCACGTAGGCCTGCCTGAGGGACTCGTACTGCCCCTGCTGGTTGGCGATATCGTAGCTCCATGCGCCGGCCTTGGTGAGGTCGAGCTGCTTGCGGGCGACGTCGAGGCTGGACGCCGCCTGCCTCACGGCGTCGTCCGCGGTGTCCAGCGCGTCCCTGCTGATCGACTTCGGGTCGATGTCGAAGGACGCGCGGTCCTTGTCGTACTGGTCGCGGACGGCCTTCAGGTTGGAGTCCGCCAGGCCCACCTGGGCCTCGGCGACTGCCAGCGTCTCCGGTCTCGGCTGCGCCTTGAGCTCGTTGAGCAGCGCCAGGGACGCCTCGGCCTGGAGGCGCAACTGCTCGGTGACCGCCCGTTGCACCGAGTCGTCAATGACGAAGAGCGGGTCGCCTGCCGACACTTCCTGGCCCTCGCGCACGAGCACCTTGGTGATGGGGCCCGAGACCTCGGGGTAGATGTTGATGTTTGAGCCGCTCGACTGGTCGCTTTCGACGATGCCGTTCGCAAAGATGGCCGAGTCGTAGGGGCTGCTGACCGGCGGAAACACGGGCGGCTGGGCCTTTCTCTCTATGCCGAAGATGTAGGCCGCGATGACTGCGGCGACGACGCCCAGAATCGAGAGGCC
>CAYQOH010000275.1:0-3974 GCA_964419075.1 uncultured Opitutaceae bacterium
ACCAGGTCGCGCTCGCCAAACGGGGTCACGGGGATCTCCTCGCCCTCGTGGGGCCTCAGGCGCGGGAACGAGATCGACGTGCGGGTGCGCCAGTGGACCGTCTCGACGTGGCGCAGGTGGAGCCCGGTGAACCAGGCGTCCGCCCGCCAGTCGGAGAGGCCGAAGAGGGCCCCGAGCCCGATCTTCTTCATCCCCGCCCGGCCCACGCGGTCCGGGGTCTCGAGGCGCCAGGCCATGTCCGCCTTGGGGCCGCTCAGGTGGTGCCTCGCGTACGCGCCGGCGTCGTAGGTCTCCTGGTAGACCAGGACGGCGCTCAGGCCCTCGAGGGCGAGGGCGCCGTAGTCCTCCTCGGGGAGCGGCTGGACCTCGATCCAGAGCCCCGAGAAGTGGGGGCGGAGCAGCCGGAGCGAGCCGGCCAGGTAGTCGCGCCCGACTCGGCCCGTCTCGCCCGTCACGAGGAGCACGCTGTCGAAGCCGTGCCCGCGGAGCACGCGGGCCTCCGCGAGGATCTCGGCGTCCGTGAGCACCTTCCTGCGGATCTTGTTGTGCGCGCTGAAGCCGCAGTACGTGCAGACGTTGGCGCACACGTTGGACAGGTAGAGCGGCGCGTACAGGCGCATCGTCGGGCCGAACCGCTCAAGGGTGTACTGGTGGCTGGCCTGGGCCATGTCCTCCAGGTAGGGGGACGCGGCGGGGGAGAGGAGCGCCTGCAGGTCCTCGAGATCGACCGAACCCCGCGGCCTGCCGAGCGCCCGGCGCACGTCCGCGGGCGTCTTTGACGCGATCCTGCGGGAGACCGCCCTAAAGTCGTGCCGGCGCCAGACGTCGGCGAAGGTCACGGCGCACCCCCCCCCAGGAAGGACGTGAGGGGCGAGGTCGCGCTGGCGCGGGACCCCTCCCGGGCGGCCTCGCGGCCGGAGAGGCCGGCCTCGCGCGCGGCGCGTCCGGCCTCGACGCCGAGGCGGAACGCCTCGGCCATCGCCACCGGGTCGCCCGCCGCGGCGATCGCCGTGTTCACGAGCACCGCGTCGGCCCCCATCTCAAGCGCGGCGGCCGCGTGGGAGGGCGCGCCCAGGCCCGCGTCGACGACCACCGGCACGCGGCTCTGGGCGATGATGATCTCAAGGAAGGCCCGCGACTCGAGGCCGAGCGCGCTGCCGATCGGGGAGCCGAGCGGCATCACCGCGGCCGCGCCCGCCTCCTCGAGGCGCTTGCAGAGGACCGGGTCCGCGTGGACATACGGCAGCACGATGAAGCCGCGCTTCACAAGGAGCCCCGTCGCCTCGAGCGTCTCGATCGGGTCGGGCATCAGGTACTTCGGGTCGGGGTGGATCTCGAGCTTGAGCCAGTTGGTTTCGAGCGCCTCGCGGGCGAGCTCGGCCGCCAGGACCGCCTCGCGCGCGGAGCGCGTGCCCGAGGTGTTGGGGAGGAGGCGGTAGCGCGAGGGGTCGAGGTGGCCGAGGATGTCGTCGGGCTCGCCGCCGGTGCGGACGCGGCCGAGGGCCACCGTGACCAGCTGGGTGCCGGAGGCCTCGAGGCTCCTGCGCATGATCTCTCCGGAGCTGAACTTCCCGGTTCCGACGAAGAGCCGGGACGCGAACTCGACTCCTGCGATGACTAGGGGGCTTGGGCTCATGAAAGGGGCGCCGGGTCGGGCTGCGGCCTGCGCTGCGCGGGCCACGCGGCGAGAAGCGCGCGGAGGTGCTCCTCGGGCCGCCCGGGGCGGTGGAGGGCGGACGAGACGGCGACGCCCGCGGCGCCAGCCCGGAAAAGGGCGGGAAGGTCCCCCGGGCCGACCCCGCCGATCACCCAGGCCGGGATCGGCCCCAAGTCCCCGATGAGGGCGCGGACGCCCGCTAGCCCGAGGACGGGCGCCAGGTTCCCCTTCGTCGGCGTGAAGCGCAGCGGGCCGACCCCCGCATAGTCCAGGCATCCGGACGCGACGGCGCGGCGGGCGTCCTCGGCCGAGTTCACCGTGCCGCCGAGGATCCGGTCCGGTCCGAGGAGCCTGCGCGCCTCGGCCCAGTCCCCGTCCTGCCGGCCCAGGTGGACGCCGTCGGCCCCGCACGCGATCGCGACGGCGACGCTGTCGTTCACGATGAGGACGGCCCCGTGCCGGCGGCAGACGGCGGCCGCCGCGCGGGCTTGGGCAAGCCAGTCGGCCTGCGGGGCGCCCTTCACCCGCAGCTGGATCCAGCGCGCCCCGGCCGCGCACAGGCGCGCGGCCTGCTCGGCGTGCGGGACGCCCAGGCCGTCCTGGGTCAGGCACATGACCGGAAAGCGCCTCTCGGGGTCAAGCGGCATGCCGCGCGGCCTCCAGTTTCGCCGCCGCGTCCCGGATCCCGGCGTAGGCGGCCACCGGGTCCCGCTCCCGCCAGACGGCGCCCAGCACCGCGGCGCCGTCGAACCCGAGGTCCTTGCAGCGTGCGAGCCGGGCCGCCGAGACCCCTCCGATCGCGAGGACGCGGGCCCCGGACTCGAGCTTCTTCCTGGCGAGGAGGGCCTTGAGCCCCTCCCAGGGGAAATCGGGCGCAGGGCGGTAGCCCGGCTTCGAGATGGACGGGAACACCGGCCCGAAGAGGATGGCCCGGTAGGCCGGCAAATGCCTGCGCAGCGAGGCCAGGTCGTGGCAGGAGCGGCTGAACCCCGCCCGGGAGGGGTGGTCCGTCCGGTCCCTGTCATGGTGGCCGCCGAGGCCGAGGCCCGCGGCGATCTCGGGGTGACCGTGGAGGATGAGCCTCTTGCGCCACCCCTGCGGAAGGCGCCGGAGCCACGACTCGATCTCGGCGCCCGTCCAGCTGGGCTTGCGGACGTGATAGAGCTCAAGGCCCGAAGCCAACAGGCCGTCGATCGCCGCCGCCTCGCGGGGGTCCTCCGATTCCGGGGAGATGACGACGATGCGCATGGGGACCGGGCGTGCCGCGTTCAGCCGCCCTGCGTGGCCCGGATCACCAGGACCCGGTCCCCCTGCGCGAGCGCCCGCGAAGCCCACGCGGCCCGCGGAACCACCTCGCCGTTGACGGCGGCGGCGATGCCCTTTCGCTCCGCCAGCCCGTCCAGGGAGAGGAGCCCCTGGAGCGTCGCGGGCGCCGCCACCAGGTGCGGCCGCTCGTTGAGCGTGATCCCGATCGTCTCGGCGGTCGCGTTCATTTGGGCGCGGGCACGTAGAGCTCCCCGCCCGTCTCGAGGAACTCCTCGGACTTGGCCCTCATCCCCGCCTCGAGCGCGGCCTCGGTCGTCAGGCCCTGCTCCTCGGCGTAGCGGCGCACGTCGTCCGTGATCTTCATCGAGCAGAACTGGGGCCCGCACATCGAGCAGAAGTGCGCCGTCTTCGCGCTCTCCTGGGGCAGGGTGGCGTCGTGGTACTCCCGGGCCTTCTCGGGGTCGAGCGAGAGGTTGAACTGGTCCTCCCAGCGGAACTCGAAGCGGGCCTTCGAGAGCGCGTTGTCGCGGTACTGCGCCGCCGGGTGCCCCTTCGCGAGGTCCGCGGCGTGGGCGGCGATCTTGTAGGCGATGACGCCGGCCCTGACGTCGTCCCGGTCGGGGAGGCCGAGGTGCTCCTTGGGCGTCACGTAGCAGAGCATCGCCGTCCCGTGCCAGCCGATCATCGCCGCGCCGATCGCGCTCGTGATGTGGTCGTAGCCCGGGGCGATGTCGGTCGTGAGCGGCCCGAGCGTGTAGAACGGCGCCTCCTTGCACCAGTCGAGCTGCTTCTCCATGTTCTCGGCGATCAGGTGCATCGGGACGTGCCCGGGACCCTCGCACATCACCTGGACGCCGAGCTCCCAGGCCCGGACCGTCAGTTCGCCCTGGGTCCTGAGCTCCGCGAACTGCGCCTCGTCGTTCGCGTCGGCGATCGAGCCCGGCCGCAGGCCGTCGCCGATCGAGAAGGAGACGTCGTAGGCCGCCATGATCTCGCAGATGTCGTCCCAGCGCGTGTACAGGAAGTTCTCCTGGTGGTGGGACAGGCACCA
>CAYQOH010000276.1:0-3967 GCA_964419075.1 uncultured Opitutaceae bacterium
GGTGGAGCATCTCGCGGGCGGCCTTGTTCGTGAAGGTGAGGAGCAGGATCTCGCCCGGGCGGACGCCCTGCGAGAGGAGCCACGCGACCCGGTAGGTGAGCGTGCGTGTCTTGCCCGAACCCGCGCCCGCCAGGACAAGGAGCGGGCCCGCCGGGGCGGTGACGGCCGCGTACTGGTCCCCGTTCAGCTGCGCCTGGAAGTCGATCTGCGGAACGGAGTCGGGGGGCGGGGCGCCCTCGGGTGCGAAGTCCATGAATGCCTACGCCTGCAGGTCCGCGCCGTCGTGCGCGAGCTCGGCGGTGCGCGCCTCGGGCCCCAGGAGCGCAAGGGCGGCCAGGACCACGGCCCCGATGCCCACCACCCAGCCCAGGGAGAACGCGTAGTCCCCGCCGTGGCGCTCCGCCAGGGTGGCCTGGAGCGGGCCCGTGGCGGCGGCCGCGAAGTTCCCGAGCTGGTAGGCAAAGCCGGGGAAGGTCCCGCGGACGGCCATGGGGGAGAGTTCGTTCAGGTGGGCCGGCACGACGCCCCAGGCCCCCTGGACCGCGAACTGCATGAGGAAGGCGCCAACCGCCAGGCCCGCCGCCGAGCCCGAGCCGATCCACAGCGGGATCATCGGCAGGGCGAGGAGCGCGCTCATGGCGATGGCCCTGCGCCGCCCGATCCACTGCGAGAGGGCGCCGAAGAGGATCCCGCCGGTGATCGCCCCGACATTGTAGATCATGGTGATCCGGGACACGGTGCCGAGCGCAAGGCCCCGCTGCTTCTCCAGGAAGGCGCTGGGGTAGAGGTCCTGGGTCCCATGGCTGAAGAAGTTGAAGGCCGCCATGAGCGCGATCATGTACAGGAAGAGCGGCCAGCGGGAGCGCAGGGTGCTCCAGAACCCGGCCGTGCCCGTGCGGCTCCCGGACCTGGCCCTCGCCCGGGCCTCGAGCCAGGCAGGCGACTCCCTGACCCCCGTCCAGATGAAGACAACGAGGAGCGCGGGCAGGGAACCCACGACAAACATCCCCCTCCAGCCGAAATGGGGGAAGACGAGGGAGTAGGTGAGCGCCGCGAGGAGGTTCCCCATGGGATAGCCCTCCTGGAGGATGCCCGAGAGAAGCCCGCGGCACCCGACGGGGGCGGACTCCATCGCGAGCGACGCGCCGACCCCCCACACCCCGCCCATCCCGACGCCGAAGATCGCGCGCAGGACGAGGAACACGCCGAGCGACGGGGAAAACGCGGACAGGAGCTCGACCACCGCGTAGAGCAGGATGCTGCCTATGAGCGCCGGGCGCCTGCCAAAGCGGTCCGCGATCATCCCGAAGAGGAGGGCCCCGACGGGCCGCATCGCGAGCGTCAGGAAGATCGCGTAGGCGACCGCCTTGATGCCGGTGTCGAAGGTCGCGGCCACGTGGCGCACGACCATGACCAGCAGGAAGAAGTCGAAGGCGTCCAGGGTCCAGCCGAGGTAGGCCGCGATGAAGGCCCTCCACTGGGGGCCCGTCATCTCCCTGAGCTGGGCAAGGGGGTTCAAAGGAGCGCCAGGTCGCTGCGGTGGACGACCTCGATCCGCTTCCTCGAAGGGTGCAGTGCGCGGACCTCGTCGCCCTTCTTGCCGGCGAGCGCCGCGATCTCGTCGGAGGCGAACGAGGACTTCCCGCGCGCGACGACCGCGCCGTCGGGCCCCGCGATGTCGACCACGTCGCCCGCCGCGAACGCGCCGCGGCACCCGGTGACCCCGACCGCGAGGAGGCTCCGGCCCTGATCCCTGAGGACCGGCACGGCGCAGGCGTTTACCAGGATCGTGCCCGAGGGCCTCTGGAAGAACGCGAGCCATCGCTTCCTCGACTCGAGCGGCAGCCCGCTCGGGACGAAGAACGTGCCCGGGCCCGAGCCCCCGAGGAGCCGCGGCACGATGTCGCGCTCGGCCCCGCTCGCGATGAAGACGCCGCAGCCGGACTTGATGGCGAGCTTCGCCGCCGAGAGCTTGCTCACCATCCCGCCGACGGCGGTCTCGCTCGACGTCCCCCCGGCCATGGCCTCGATCTCGGGCGTGATCCGCTCGACGACCGGGACGACGCGGCCCGAGCCCTTCAGGTCGACGAGCCCCGGGGCCGTCGAGAGGATCAGGAGGAACTGGGCGCCGACCAGGCTCGCGACCATCGCCGAGAGCGTGTCGTTGTCGCCGAAGCCCCGGCCGACCTCCTTGATCTCAGCCGCGCTGACGGCGTCGTTCTCGTTGATGATCGGCACCGCGCCGTAGGCGATGACCTGCGCGAGGGTCTCCCTCACCGCGAGGTAGCGCGCGCGGGCCCGCAGGTCCTCGTGGGTCAGGAGCACCTGGGCGACCGTGACGCCGTGCGGTGCGAAGCCGGCCTGCCAGGTCTCCATGAGCAGGCTCTGGCCGACGGCCGCGCACGCCTGCTTGCGCGCGGTCTCCACCGGACGGCGGCTGAGCGCGAGGCGGCCCATGCCGAGGCCGATGGCGCCCGACGAGACCACGTAGACCTCGGTCCCGGATGCCCTGAGCGCGGCCAGCTGCGCGCAGACGCCCGCGATGCGCCCGGTGTCGAGCCGGCCGACCCCGGACGTCAGGACGCCGGTGCCCAGCTTCACCACGACCCGGGCCGGGCCTTTTCGGGGGGGCGTCAGCATGCCGCCGCGCTCAAACCGCGAGAAGCTCCTTCTCCTTTGCCGCGAGGTGGTCGCCGATGTCCTTGATGGCCTTGTCGGTGGCGGCCTGGATGTCCTTTTCGAGGCGCTTCGCCTCGTCCTCGGGGAACTTCGCCTTCTTCACGCCCTCCAGCGTGTCGCGCCGGACGTTCCTGATGTGGACGCGCCCTTCCTCGGCGAGCCGGGCGGCGGTCTTCACGAACTCCTGGCGCCGCTCCCGGCTCATGTCCGGAAGCGGGATGCGCAGCACCTTGCCGTCGACGATCGGGTTGAAGCCCAGGTTCGCGACCTGGATCGCCTTCTCGATCGCCTTCGTGAGGCTCGCGTCCCAGGGCTGGATCTGGATCAGGCGGGCGTCGGGCGTCGTGATCGCGGCGCATTCCTTGAGCCGCATCTGGGAGCCGTAGGCCTCGACCATGACGCCCTCGACCATCGCGGGGTTCGCCTTTCCGGTGTGGATCGCCGCGAATTCATGGAGCGTGTGGTCGAGCGCCTTCTTCATCTTTGCGCTCATATCCGTCAGGATGGGGTGTGACATGGGGCGGGGGGTTGTGGGTGCGTATCAGGCGTGGACGAGCGTGCCGACCTTCTTGCCGGTCACGCCCCGGAGAATCGCGTGTTCCTCCTGGAGGTCGAGGACCAGGATCGGGACGTGGTTGTCGAGGCACAGCGAGAAGGCCGTGGAGTCCATGACCTTGAGGCGCTGCTTCAGGGCGTCGATGAAGCTGATCTCGTCGTATTTGACGGCGTCCGCGTGCTTCTTCGGGTCCTTGTCGTAGATCCCGTCGACCTTGGTCGCCTTGACGATGATGTCGGCCCGCATCTCGGAGGCGCGAAGCGCCGCCGTCGTGTCGGTCGAGAAGTAGGGGTTGCCGGTCCCGGCGACGAAGATGACGACGCGGCCCTTCTCCAGGTGGCGGATCGCCCGGCGCAGGATGAACGGCTCGGCGATCTGGTTCATCGGGATCGCGCTCTGGACCCGGGTCATGACGCCCATCTTCTCCAGCCGGTCCATGATCGCCATGCCGTTGATGACCGTCGCCAGCATGCCCATGTAGTCGCCGGTCGTCCGGTCGACGCCTCGCTTCTCGCCCAGCAGGCCCCGGAAGATGTTGCCGCCGCCGATGACAACGCAGATCTCCACGCCCAAGTCGTGGATCTCCTTTATCTGTTTGCAGGTGCGCTCGAGCGAGTCCGCGTCGATCGGATCTCCCGTCTTTTCACCTCGCAGGAGCTCGCCCGAGAGCTTGAGGATGATGCGTTTGTATTTCACCCGGGGGTCCACGGGTAGGGATGCGTGCATGGGCAC
>CAYQOH010000277.1:0-2580 GCA_964419075.1 uncultured Opitutaceae bacterium
ACAATCCCGTCGGCATGATCGAGGCCGAGGCCGCCAACGAGGGCGTGATGGTCCATCAGATTGACCTCGCCTACGCGGTCGCCGGGCCCTCTGACCAGGGCGTCGGCCTCAAGGCCAAGTACGGCGACAAGCTGGGAATGAACTTCTACCCCGGCGAGAATGTCGGGATCTTCTGGTCCAACGACCCGGCGATGACGATTGGCCAGATGTTCAAGGGCCAGAATTGCCCTGACCCGCGGGATGAGGCGGAGGAGTCGCGGATCATGCAGGACCGCAAGCGGGGCGGCCCTCCGGAGGCGCCTTAGGGCGGCCCCACGGGCCATCGGGGCCCCAGGCTCCAATCAAACGGACTGATCGCCCGCGTCAAAGCGGCGGCGGCGGCTCCTCGCCCCCCGAAAGCACGGGGGGAACCTGGGGGCTGTCAAAATAGCGGCGCAGGCACAATAGCCACACGACCCAGCCCAGCACCGAGAGCGCAATCATCCACCTGAGGGCGGGCTCGGCGAACAGCTGCGCCGACATGGCGGCCGTGCGGGGATCCGCGCCCATCCGGGCGTACAGGTCCGCGATGTTGCTCCTCCAGAATGTTGCAAGACTGGACAACGCCCAGAGGACCTGCAGTGCCAGCGCGATCCACCAGGCCCGGATCCGGAGCCTGTAGAAGCCCCACGACAGGTACAGCATCACGCCTCCCACGAGGAGGCAAAGCAGGATACCCGTGCCCCCGGCGACGAAGGTTCCAAACACCGGGAAGACGTGGAACCGGGCCGTCAGGCCGAGAAACGCGATTCCCGCTAGGCCCATGACCATGCTGAAGGCCAGGACCGGCAGCGGGCAGCGGTCGGTCCACCGCTCCACGGGATCGCGGACCTCGCAGGTGCGCCTCACGTGGGGACTGCGGTAGAAGAGGAACAAGGCGCCCGGAATTAGGATGTACACGATGACCATGAAGACGGCTGCGACAACCTTCGCCACCCTCATGGCACCCGGTTGAATCGCCTGCGGGTTCTGCTGGGCGACGGCGTCAAACATGTGCGGGAGGATGAACACCATGGACGCGCACCCGAGGGCTCCGCCGGCCAGCGCCACCGCGGAGAAGCACAGCAGGATCGCGCGCGCCCAGCGCCGGGCCAGGATCGAGCCGATTCCGAGCCAGACGAAGCCTCCGGCCAAGAGCGCGTACACGGTTATCGCCAAGGCCACCGAGGACGAAGCCGGCGGCGGGTTGGGGCCACGGCCGGCGACCGCAAGGCCGGCCAGCATGAGCAGGATGAGGAGCCCGCAGATGAACCCGATTGCGATTTCCAATACTCCAAAGAGGACGAGACCGGTCTTGCGGTCGTGGTAGTCGGAGGCGGCTGGGGTCGTCATGGGAATCATGTGGGGCGAAGGCTCGGCCGGGTCGGCTGCTCGCGCGCGTCGAGGAAGGTCTCGCGTCCCTGCGGTGCGCCGGTTTGGCGGGCTTGGAGGGGGTTGCCCATGGTTAGCCGGCCCCCCCGGGCGGGGCAATCGAATAGGATTCCCGCGTCTCGGCGCCCCAAGGAGCGGTTTCGTCCCCTCCCCCTCCTACTGAATGGTTCCGGTGTAGCCCAGCATGCCCAGGCTCGCCACGTATTGCCCGATGAGGCGGTAGAGCTTGTTGATCTCCAGCATCTCCTCCTCCGTCAGCTTCTTCTTCGGCTGGGTGCGGTCCACGTAGAAATACTTCGTCATGGAATTGAACTCGAGCTCCTTGCCCGGCCACATCACGCCCGGGCGCCCCTGCCACCGGATGAATTCGTAGGCGTCGTAGGGGGTCTCCTGCGTCGTGCGCACGTCCACCGTGTTGAAGTCGGGCAAGGTGGCGCCCTCGTGGAAGAAGAACTCCCCAGCGCTTCGCTTGGGATCCAGCGGCACGGACGGCACCTCCTGGTTCACGATCGCCTGGACCCGCTTCACCGCCACGCTCATCTGCTTCAGGATCGTCTTGATCTGCGCCTGGGCGGTCGGCGCTCCGGAGGGGTTCGGCGGTGGTGCGGCCGCTGCCGCGGCTGCCGGAGCCACGGAATCCTTCCTTGGCGCGGCGATCGTTCGGAGGGAAACGACGACGTTGTCCTTCAGCTTGATGACCGCGTCGGGATAGGTGAGCACGCGCATGGCACCCGCCTCGATCCGGCTCTTCGGCTCGCCCTTCTCCTTGACCACCTGGTCGTACGTGTCGCCGACGCTCGACCCCAGGGCGGCGGAAGCCGACACCACGAGGCAGGCGAGGCATTTCATGAGGGGATTCATGAGGGAAGGGGCTGTGCTCGGCGCCGTGGCAGGATCCACAGAACAAGCCCCGTGTCCACCTGCTTCTCGCCCTGAGCCGGGGACCTTCCCCGCTTTCCGGGGGTCGGTGTCACCCACCGCCGTCCGGGCTCATGCCCTTACTGTTCAATTGTTTAGTGCCTTGGAAACCCCCGCGCCATCGCGGCCCCGAAACTCGCCGGACCCCGGGGGACCGGCGGCTACCAATTGACCACGGTGACCGCGAACGGCTCCAGCCTGACCTTGCCGCCGGCCACGCTCACCGCGCGCGCCGGTCCCTCGCCCGACGCG
>CAYQOH010000277.1:2680-3965 GCA_964419075.1 uncultured Opitutaceae bacterium
TCCCAGTCCATCATGCTGACGCTCGGGAACTGGGTGGGATAGCCGACCAGCTGCGACTCGCCGATGATGTCGATCTGCTGGCGCGCGAGCCCGACGAACAGGTAGGCGTAGAGCGAGCCGGCCAGGTTCCAGTAGGCGGGCGGGATCGGCTTCATCACGTGCCCGGGGTCGCCCTGCGCCAGGTCGTCGGCGGAGATGATCCCCAGCTCGTCGGCGTCCGTCCCCGTGCGCGGCGAGAGGCGCCTGCGGATCGTCTCGATGTAGCGCACCGCCGTCAGGAACCCGTCGGCCTGCTCGAAGAAGCTGTACTGCCAGGCGGAGGGGTCCTGCGTCCGCGCGGGCACCGCGTAGAAGTGGTAGGAGATGTAGTCGATCGGGACGCCCGGCCTGTGGTTCGCGGGGTCGAGGAAGTACTCGAAGGCGCGCGGGCTGCCGCGCGGGTCCCCGAGCGCGAGCCCCATGAACCGGGTCTGCGGGCTCACCCTGCGGATCGCCTCGACGATCGCGTCGTAGCGCGCGGTGTACTGCTCGGGCGTCGTCGCGTGCTCCCACTCCGGCTCGTTCAGCACCTCCCACACGGGTATCCGGTAGTGGTGGCCGGACTCGTGCCTCACGCCGTTCTCGTCGGTGAAGCCCCCGTTCACGTACCAGCTGACCAGGCGCGCGAAGTAGTCGCCGAGCTCCCTGCCGCTCGGGTCCCTGAGCTCGGTCCCCTGGGTGTAGTTCCAGAAGACCTGGTCCGGGTCGGCCGGCGGGGTGACGGGCTTGTCGGCCTTGAAGAGCCACGCCGGGATCGTGCTGAAGTTGACGACCGTGGGGTGGCCCTGCGTCGCCTCCATGAAGTCCCGGGTCATGGGGTCGATGAGGCTGAAGTCCCACGACGTCCTGCCGGGCGCCGGCGGCTCCAGCTCGGCCACGGCGAGCCTTGGGTAGGGGAGCCAGGGCACGTAGCGCACATAGTCGGCCCCCAGGTCCTTCACGGCCTGATAGGAGGCCACGGCGAGCGGCCTGCCCGGCCGCAGCGGCGGGTTGACGACCACCTGCAGCGTCGGCACGGACCTCGAGACGACCGTCGTCCTGTCCCAGCGGACGGCGACGGCCGGCGTCTCCTGGCCGCACAGCCGCGCCGCGCCGGCGAGGATGAGCGCCGCCGCCAGGGGCCGCGCGCCCGGATGCCATTGGGAGGGTCGTTTGAGGCGGTTCAAGGGCGGTGTTCGTTCTCGGGCTCCGGCTGGCGCCCCGGGGGTAAGTCCCGGGGCGCCGCGGAAGACCAGATCAAGGTACC
>CAYQOH010000278.1:0-3957 GCA_964419075.1 uncultured Opitutaceae bacterium
CGCAGCAGGCCATGGTCGGCGGGGCCAACCAGTACATGCGCAAGCCGCCGGACGTGGCCGAGCTTATCGACGCCGTGCGCTTCCAGGCGGAAGCCGCGCAGCTGCGGCGCTTCCAGGCGAAGATGGCGAGCGACGCCATCGCGCTCAACGGGGCCCTGAAGCAGGAGATCGAGACCAACCAGCCGCAGATCTGGCAGGCGCGGGCGTCCGTCGAGCTCGTCCACGACCTCAACAACCCGCTGACGGTCGTCATCGGCTACTCGGCGCTCATGGTCGAGGAGGCCCAGAAGCTCGCCCAGCAGAACCCCGAGATGGGCAAGCGGATGGCCGACTACGCCGTCATCGTCGGGAAGGCGGCCGAGTACTGCCACCATCTCTCCGAGAACTGGCGCACGGCCGCCAAGAAGACCGCCGAGTTCGCCCTGATCGACCTGGTCGGGATCGCCTACGAGGTGAAGCAGGTGATCTTCTTCGGCAACCCGACGATCCAGATCGCGGGCCCCGCGGAGGCGTGGATCAAGGGCTCGAAGTACGAGTTGATGCGGATCTTCCAGAACGTCCTGAAGAACGCGATCGAGGCCGGGGCGACCCGGGTCGTGGCGGAGTTCACGCTGAAGGGCGGCCGGGTGGACGTCTCCGTATCGGACAACGGACCGGGCATGGACCAGGAGCGCATCCACCGGGTCATGCACGGCGGCTTCACGACCAAGGAGACCGGGACGGGCCTCGGGCTGAGCATCTGCCGGCACCTGACGGGCGCTCACGGGGGCGAATTCGGGATCGAGTCCAAGGCCGGCATCGGCACGACGGTGCGCTTCTCCTTTCCCGCGGCGCCAAGGAAATGACCGGTTTCCCTGAATGAGGCGGCGCCGAGTAAAGATAACCGGAATCGGACCAGTCACCCCAGCAGGAATCGGCCGCGAATCGTTCTGGAAGGGAATTCAGGAGCCGGTCAGCCGGGTGGGGATCCTCAAGCAGTTCTACGAGGGCTCGGGTGTGTTCACCGCGGCGGAGGTGAGGCAGCTGAAGATGGAACCCTACGAGCTTTCCGTCCCGGCCAAGCGCATCCCGAGGCACACCCAGATGGCCGTCGTGGGGGCCGACCTGGCGCTCAAGGACGCCGGGCTCGGGTTCGGCGACCTGCGGGACCAACGCGGCGTCGTGATGATCGGCGCGGCGCTCATGGACTTCGGCGTCATCAACAAGGCCGTCGAGCTGATCGTGCGCAGGGGCCTCGTGAACGCGATCCCCTCGTCGATCTTCACGACGTCGATAAGCGCCGTGTCCGGGATCATCTGCGAGCTGATCGGCGGGAGCGTGCGCTCGATGGCCCTTCAGTCCGTGTGCTGCTCCGGGATGGACGCGATCGGCCACAGCGCCGACCTGATCGCGAACGGGGACGTCGACTACGCGGTGTGCGGGGGCACCGAGGCGCCGCTGTACTTCCATCCGATGTTCGAGCTGAAGCTCGCCGGGCTGTCGCCCGGCAATCCCGAGCACCCGGAGCGCCAGTGCCGCCCCTTCGACCTCTGGCGGACGACCGGCGCGATCGGGGAGGGCGCCTGCGTCCTCTTGCTCGAGCCCGAGGAGAGCCCGAGACCCGGCTACGCCTTCATCACCGGCTACTCGTACATGACCGACTCCAAGGACCATCTGTGCGAGGGCCTCGCCAAGTCGCTCACCATGGCGATCGCAAACGCGGGCCTGCGGCCCTCCGACGTGGAGTGCATCAACGCCTGCGGCCCGGGGCACCGCCAGATCGACGCGGCTGAGACTGTGGCGCTCGAGAGCGTCTTCGGGGAGCGCCTGCGCTCGGTCCCGACCTACTCCATCAAGGGGGCGATCGGCAACCCCCTGGGCGCGGCGGGCGCGATCCAGGTGGGGTGCTCGGCCCTGGGGCTCAGGCACGGGATCGTCCCGCCGACCGTCAACTGGGAGTACCCGGACCCGGCGTGCGCGCTCAACCTGAGCGCGCGCGCGCGCTTCCTCACGCACTCCATCGCCGTGGTCGACGCCCACGGCATGGCGGGATCGAACGCATGTTTAGTGATCCAAAAATAGGCAACCAGTCGGCGCTCCTGGCCGTCGCCGCAACGGTCGTCGTGGGGATCGTGTCGCTGTGGGCGAATCCGAGGAGGAACATCAACCAGAGGTTCTTCCTGGTCTCGCTCCACGTGTCGGTCTGGTTGCTCCTGCTCTATGTGGCCGTGAGCAGCCAGGGGAGCGCCTCGTGGCTGAGGCTGACGGCGGCCGTCGGCGCCGCCATCTGCGTGCCCATCTGGCTGCTGAAGGAGGCCATCCTCCACGAGGACGAGTCGCTCGGGCACGTCCTCGTCCGCGGGAGGTACTGGATCCTCGCGGTCGGCGCCCTCGCGCTCCTCTGCTACACGCGCTACTTCATCCCGCCGGAGTCGACGTCGACGGCCCCGGTCTTCGGGGTGGGCTACTACGCCTTCATCAGCGGCATCGTCTGCCTCTACCTGATCCTGAGCTCGGAGGCCATCATCCAGGTTCGCGCGCAGAGCGGGATCAGCCGGCTCGAGCTCCAGATCTTCCTGCTCGGGGGAAGCGTCTCCGCCGTCGCGATCCTGATGCTGATGACGCTGCGGACGCTCCTCGGCAACCCGCTGCTCATACGCCTGCAGCCCCTCGTCATCATCGCCCTGTACACGACGGTCGTCATCGCGATCACCACCCACCGGATATTCGACGCGAGGCAGCTCGTGCTGTTCTGCGTGCGCAAGCTCACGCTGATCACGCTCTTCGCCGCGGCCTTCTATTTCCTGACGCTCGGGCTCGGCTACCTCCTTCCCGTGCCGCTGGCGTTCCTTGTCTCGACCGGCATCGCGCTCGGGCTCTCCGGATGGGTGGGTCGGTACCTTGAGATCATGTTCAGCCCCTACCGCAGGGATACGTCGGCGCGCCAGGCCGCCTACGCGGCGGCCCGCAGGGAGAACCGCCCCGATGTCCTCGAGCGGATCTTCCTGACGATCCTCAAGGGGTGGTCGCACTCGGAGAACGCGCTCATTCTGACCGGCGCGCAGGAGAAGCTCGAGGGCGGCGGCCTCTCGATCGACAAGAACACGAGCGAGATGAAGCTGCTGCGCGCGCTCGGCTGGGTGACGCCGGAGAGGCTCGTGCGCGAGCGCTGGTCGCCGGAGCGCAGCCGGCTGCGGGACTTCCTGGCCGCCCACCACCTGGGGGCGGCGGTGATCGACGAGGGGCCGCTCCTGACGCTCGTGGTCGGGGTCGGCGTCGACGTGTCCCGCCAGCCGGTGACCTACCCGCAGATCACGCAGCTCGTCGAGCTTACGTCGATCATCGAGGGCGCGCTCACGAGGGCCCAGCTCTCGGCGAAGGCGCAGCGGGCGGAGCAGCTCGCCACGGTGGGCCTCCTCGGGGCGAGCTTCGCCCATGAGATCCGCAATCCGCTCGTCTCGATAAAGACGTTCGCGCAGCTCCTGCCGAGCCATTACGGGGACCCCGCGTTCCGCTCCAAGTTCTTCAAGCTGATTGGCGACGAGGTGAACCGGATCGACATGCTCATGCAGCAGCTCCTGGACCTCGCCGCGCCGCGCGCGTACGTCTCCGACGCCGTGGAGCTGCACGCCGTGCTCAGGTCGAGCCTCGAGCTCGCCAGCGGGCTCGCCGACGACAAGAAGGTGAGGATCATCACCGAGCTCGGGGCCGTGCCGGACCGGGTGCTCACCGACCCGTCGGCGGCCAAGCAGGTGCTCCTCAACCTCTGCTTCAACGCCATCAACGCGACGGAGGAGATGCCGCGGGAGCGCTGGGTGAAGATCGCGACCCGCAACATCCCGAACGCCGTGGAGATGACCGTCACCGACAGCGGCCCGGGCATCGCTCCGGAGATACGCTCACGGCTGTTCCAGCCGTTCCAGACGACAAAATCCTCCGGATTTGGCCTTGGACTTGCGATCTGCAGCGATATTCTCG
>CAYQOH010000279.1:0-3954 GCA_964419075.1 uncultured Opitutaceae bacterium
GAGCTCAACGAGATCGCCGAGGAGCACGGCTGCTTCATCGTCCTGGACGACGCCCACGGCTTCGGCGTCCTCGGCCGCCAAGGCCGCGGCACGGTCGACCACTTCGGACTCAACGACGCCGTGGACGTGATCTGCGGAAGCCTTTCCAAGTCGCTCGCGAGCACGGGCGGCTTCGTCGCCGCCTCGAAGGACGTGATCGAGTTCCTGCGCACCCACTCCAAGCAGACGATCTTCAGCGCGGCGATCAGCCCCAGCCAGGCGGCGTGCGCGCAGGCGTCGCTCGAGGTCATGCAGACCGAGCCGCAGCACCTCGAGAGGCTCTGGGCCAACACGAAGAAGTACCGCGCCATCCTGAAGGGGCTCGGCTTCGACACCTGGGAGAGCGAGACGCCCGCCGTCCCGATCGTGCTCGGCTCAAAGGAACGCGTTTATCCCTTCTGGAAAGCCCTTCTCGAGAAGGGGATCTTCACCGTCATGGCCACCTCGCCCGCCGTTCCCGCGGGCAAGGACCTCATCCGCACGGCCGTCTCGGCGATGCACACGGACGAGCAGTTGGAGAAGATCGCCGCGGCGATGGCCTACGCGGCCAAAAAACTCTAGCTTCGGAGCCTGCGCCGGATAGCCGGGGTTAGACACCCAGTCGAATACTTGACTCGACCACGGTATCGCCCATGATACCACGGTGCGAGTCGTTTTTGACACCTGCATTCTCTTTTCGGCGTTGCGTTCCTCGGTGGGCGCCTCGCACCAAATAGTGAAATCGCTGCCTAATCCTCACTTTCGCCCCATGGTCTCAACACCCGTCTTTTTCGAATACGAGGAGGTGCTGCGCCGCCCTGACCAGTTCCCGCATCTTACCGCGAGAGATATTGAGGACTTCTTGGATTTTATCGCCTCGGCGTGCGAACATGTCCGCATTAACTTTCTCTGGCGTCCGCATCTGCCAGATCCAGACGATGATCTGATTCTGGAGCTGGCTGTTTCCGGCCGTGCGGATGCGATAGTGACGTTCAATCGGCGCGACTTTTTTGGAAGCGAGAAATTCGGCATCCGAGTAATTGGTCCCAAGGATCTAATCAAAGAGACAACCCTATGAGCACCCTAAGCCTCAGACTTCCCAACTCCATTCATCGGCATGCTAAACGCCTCGCGGAAACGGAAGGGATTTCCGTCAATCAATTGATTAGCACTGCGGTTGCCGAAAAACTCTCGGCAATCGATACGGAACGTTTCCTTTCGGAACGAGCGTCCCGCGCGAGTGCTGCTAAATTCCGCCGAGTCCTTTCAAAGGTGCCGAAGGTTGAGCCGGAGTCTGGCGATGAGCCCTAAAGTGTCTAGCCAACTACCCGATCCGACATCTCCGTCTGTCAGGCGTCCTGCTGGAGAAGGACCCGCGCCATCCGTCGCCGGGGAAGATTAGGCCGTTGCCCGCATGAAGAACCCCTGGAAATCGAGGCCCTTATACATCTGCATCACGCCCGTCGTCGGACTGCTGCTTCAGGTCATCATCCTGGGTTTCACAACGGGAATGACCGGCGATATCCGCCGGACCACGCTCATCAACCTGGTCACGCTCGCCGTGCTGTTCTTTCCCGTCGTTTCGATCCCTGCGTTGGCGGCGGCCGTGGGCGACCTGAAGGCCAAGGCGATGCGCGGCTGGTCAATTGCTGGCATCGTCTTGAATTCGGCCTATTGCCTCCTTCTGGCGCTTCCGATCCTCTCCCTGGTCACCTTCTTTATCCACGGCTCCAGGCGATGACGCCGGGCCCCCCGCGCGATCTGGCGTCGCGGCCACCCGCCGCCCATCCACAAGGCAATCAGGCGAGCGCCTCTCGCAGGACCCGCGCCGCGTCGGCCCACCGGACAAGCGGGCGGCTCGACGCCTCGCCGGCCAGCCTCGAATAGAGGGCGTCGTCCGAAAGGATGCGCCGCAGGGCGTCGGTCCAACCGGCCGGGTCGTTGCCGGGGACCACGAGGCAGCCGCCGCCGGCCGCGTTCTCAAGCAGGGGCGCGATGCCACTGCAGACGCACGGCACGCCCATCCAGAGCGACTCGAGCAGCGGCAGCCCGCAGCCCTCGGCTATGGAGGCGAACGCGGTGGCGCGCGCGGACACGAGGAGCCCGGCCAGCGCCGCGTCGTCCATGTGGGCATGGTGGCGCAGCCCGGGCCAGCGGCGCGCCGCCTGCGCCACCCGCCGGGCGATCGGCCCGCCAAACTGCGGGTTCACGCGCCCGACCAGGTGAAGCTCCATCTCGAGGCCCTCGCGCCACAGCGCCTCGCACGCGTCGAGGATCGCGCCCTGGTTCTTGCGGGGCTCAAGGATCCCGACCGAGACGATCCGCGGTGCCCCCGGATTCCGGTGCGCCCCTGCGTGCGCGCGGGCGGCGCCGGCCCCGTCGGCCCCCATCGGCAGCACCTCGACCGGCGGGCCGGAGACGCCCTGCCACCTCCAGAAGCCGAGGAGCTCCTCCCGGCTCGCCGCCGAGACCGCCCAGACCCTGTCGAAGCGCGCCAGCAGCTTCATGTACGAGGGATGCCGGGCGACGCTCTTCGCCCACGTGATGGCGGGGTATTTGAGCGGGATCGCGTCATGGTAGAGCGCCGCGAGCCTGCAGGGGCGCGCCTCGAGGAACGCCGTGAAGCCCGGCCGCTCCGACTCGGAGAAGAGCTCCGGGGTGAAAAACCAGTCGGCCTTTGAGGCCCTCGCGCCGATCTCGGGCCACGCGCCGCCGGCGGCCGCTCCCCCGAGCTCGTCCTTCAGGCGCCGGCTCACCCTTGCCAGGCCGGAGGCGTGCCGCCACGAGGAGGCGTTCGTCGTGTCGAAGAAGATCATGGGGTCGCGGCCGCCTCGAGCCGCACCAGGAGCTTCTCCGTGTTGGACCGCACGTCGAAGTTGTCCTCGATCCATCTCCTCGCCGGCCGCCGCAGCGCCTCGCAGAAGCCGTCGTCACTCGCCAGCCGGCGCAGCGCGGCGACCCAGGCCTCCGGACGATCGACCGGGAGCACGATCCCGGTCACCCCGTCGGTCACCGCCTCGGTCGTCCCGGCGGTGGGCGACGTGACGACGGGCACGCCCGCCGCCATGGCCTCGGCGATCACGTTGGGGAGGCCGTCGCGGTCGCCGCTCGGGGCGACCACCCCGGTGTGCAGGAGCACGTCGGCCCACTCGAGATGCTCCCATACCTCCTGGGGGGGCACCTGCCCCACGAAGGTGACCAGGTTGGCGACGCCGAGGCTCCCCGCCAGGCTCTCGAGCCTCGGCCGGAGCGGGCCGTCCCCGACAATCCGGGCCGTGAACTCGACGCCCGCGGCCCTGAGGCCGGCGTAGACCCTCAGCTGCCGGTCAAGCCCCTTCTTCTCGACCAGCCGCGCGAGCGAGAGCAGGTGGAGCGGCACGCGCGAGGGGTGCAGCGCCTTGAGGGCGGGCAGCCGGTCCAGGCCGCTGCGGATGCAGACGACGCGGTCCGCCGCCAGGACCCGGGCAATCAGCTCCCGGCGCGCGAGCTCCGTCGAGGTGTGCACGAACACCGCGGCCTCGAGCTTCTCCTTGAGCCACCAGTCGCCCCCGTGCTCGAAGACATCGTAGGCGTGGGCGCCCGCGGTGAACCGGTGCCCGTCGAGACGCCACAGGAGCCAGGCGGCCGTCGCCGGCCCCCCGCCCCATGCCGCGTGGATGAGCTGGGGGCGCGCCCGCCGGAACGCTCTCGCGTAGATGCAGGCGAACCCGGCGCCGAGCATGTTCTCCCAGAAGTTGAGCCACGAGGGGGCGCGCCTCGTGGCGAGCCCCCGCAGCAGCTGCTTGAGCACCTCGGGCCTTCGCCAGGACTCGTAGGGGATCAGCCAGAAGAGCTCGAGGAGCCTCCACTTGTTGAACGGCTCGACCTCGATCCCTCGGAACGACCCGCCGCCGCCCCACATCGAATGGATCCTCAGCCGGACGCCCTTCGCGCGGA
>CAYQOH010000280.1:0-3949 GCA_964419075.1 uncultured Opitutaceae bacterium
TGGTTCATTGACGAGGGCCACGCCCCGGAGAAGGTGGTGGTGGCCTGCGGCGGGGGCCTCGTGGTGCAGCCGGGCATGCTGGAGAAGCTGGCCGGGCGGGGCGTCGTCGTGTGCCTTCACGCCTCGATCGAGACCATCCTCGCGCGCACCGGGCGCCTGCGCTCCGTGCGCCCGCTGCTCGACGTCGACGATCCCGACCGCCGCGCCCGAGCGCTGTATGCCGAGCGTGAGGCCATCTACCGGTCGGCGGGCACCGTCATCCTGACCGACGCGCGGCCGCTGGCCGACATCTCCGCGCACGTGATCCGCGTGTGGCGGCGGGAGTCCGAGGAATTCGTGCGAAGGCGGGCCCGCGGCGGGGGCTAGAGCCCATGGCGGCCCGCCAGGAGGAGTTGCGCGAGCGGCTGAGGGGCCTCGGATTCGAGGAGGTCCGCTTCGTGGGGCTCTCGGCCCTTCCCGGACGGGGGCTGCGCAGCTGGCTCGAGTCCGGCCATCACGCGGACATGCACTGGATGGAGCGCACCGAGGGCAAGCGGACGGATCCCGGCCTTGTCCTAGACGGGGCGCGCTCAGCCATCGTCCTCGGGGTGAACTACCTCCAGGAGGGCGGCGGCGGGAGCGCGGCAGGGGGCCCGCCCGGGACGCCGTCCTGGGCCCGGTACAGCCTCTACCGGGACTACCACGACACGCTCAAGCCCGCCCTCGCGCGGGCCGGCCGCATGCTTGAGGAGGATTTCGGGGCGAGCGCCTCGGACTACCGCTACTATGTGGACACGGGTCCCGTGCTCGAGCGGGCCTGGGCCGCCCGCTCCGGGGCCGGCTTCGTCGGCAAGAACTCGATGCTCATCTCGCGGACCCACGGGAACTGGCTGTTCCTCGCGTCCATCCTGACGCGCCTCGAGCTCGAGCCGGACCCGCCGCTCACCCGGCGCGCCGACCCCGGGGCGGTGGGGCTCCTCTGCGGGAAATGCACCCGGTGCATGGACGCGTGCCCCACGGCCGCGTTTCCCGCGCCGGGGGTCGTCGACGCGCGCCGCTGCATCTCCTACCAGACGATCGAGAACCGGGGGATCATCCCGGCGGAGCTTCGGGCGGCGATCGGCGGCCGGGTCTATGGCTGCGACACGTGCCTCGAGGTCTGCCCCTGGAACCGGTTCGCCAGGGCGGGCCGCCGGATGCTCCTGTCATCCCGCGGGGACATCGCCGCGATCCCGCTTCGCGAGCTCCTCGAGCTCACGCCCGCGCGCTTTGCCGAGGCCTTTCGCGGCACGGCGATCAAGCGCGTGAAGCTCGCGGGCCTCCTGCGCAACGCATGCGTCGCCGCGGGAAACTCGGCCGACGCCTCGCTCCTCGGGCCGCTCCTTCGCCTCGCCGCACACGAATCCCCGGTCGTGCGCGCCCACGCCGTCTGGGCGGCGAGGAGGCTCGGGGCGGGGCCGCGCCTCGTGCCGCTGCGGGCCGCGGAGCGCGACCCCGTGGTCATCGCCGAGTACGCCACGGAATCCACGGCCGAGGGATGAACGGCAAAGACGCCATGGACGCGACGGGGGGGGCCGCGGGGCGGCACCCCGGGCTCGCGCACGGCCTGCTGCTGAGCGGCCTCTTCGCCGCCGAGCTCGTTCTGTTCTGGTGGGCGACGAGCCGCAATGTCTCGTGGGCGTTCCCGCGGTGGTACGACCAGGCGCAGTATCTCGACGAGGCCTACGGCGGCTACGACTGGATGCGGGCCCACGGGTTTGCCGCGGCGGCCGCCCACGTGCTGGGGCACGTGTCCCCGCAGGGCTCGCTGCACGGGTTTCTCGCGCTCCTCGTCTTCGGCGTGTGCGGGCCTTCGCGGACGGCGGCGCTGGCGGTGAACCTCGTCGCCTTCCTGGCGCTGCAGGCGGCCACGTTCCTGGCCCTGAGGCGGCTGCGCGGCGGCTTCCCGCTGGCCTGGGCGGGCGTGGGCCTCATGGCGGCCGCGGCGGGCCCCTGGTCGGGGGAGGGGGGGAGCGCCACCGACTTCCGCTTGGACTGGCTGGCCTCCTGCGCCTACGGGGTCGCGGTCGCCGCCGGCGCCGCGGGGGGCGTCTTCAGGTCTGCGCGCGCCTCGGCGCTCCTCGGGGCGGCGGTGGGCGTCGTGCTCCTGGCCCGGTTCCTGTCGATCATCTACTTCCTGGTGGCCATCGCGGGCCTCCTCGCCTGGCTCCTCTCGCGGCCCGAGCGCCTGGCCCGCTGCTCCCGCATGCTGCTCTCGGCGGGCTGCGCGCTGGCCGTGTCCGGCTGGGCCGTCTGGCGCGCCAGGCACGCGATGTACGCCTACTACTGGGTCGGGCACATCACGGGATCGGAGCGGGCGCTACGCGACTCGCATCAGAACCTGCTGTCGTCGATCCGGACGGTCGCCTCCGAGGTGCTCGTAAAGCAGCTCGGGTGGCCCGCGCTGGCGCTCGGCGCGTGCGTCGCCGCGGCGCTCCATGCCGCCCGCCGCGACTCCGGGCCGCAGGGCGGGCGGGTCGTCGGGCCGGGCCGGGATCTGCGGGGCGCGTGGGGCATGGTGCTCGTGTTCCTCGCCGCCCCCGCGGCCGTGCTCGCCCTCCACCCGGAAAAGGCGTCGCCGCCCTTCTCGATCCTCCTTCCCGCGGCGGCCTGGGTGCTCCTCCTCGTGTGGTCGCATCTCGCGGGCCGGGCGAGGCCGACCGCCGCCGCGGTGATCCTCGGGGCCGCGGCCGTCGCGGGCGTGTCCCTGTTTGCCGCGGTGCAGCTCGCCCACCGGGTCCCGGCGGAGCTGGAGCGGGAGTTCCGGGACGTGAACGCGCTCGGCGACTACGTGTACTTCCGCGCCGAGGAGGCCGGCCTTGAGCGTCCGCGCGTCGCCGTCACATGGGCGGTGGACGCGCTAGGCGCCGACGTGTTTCGGCTCCTCGGGCGCGAGCGCCACCGGCGCGTGCTCCCGTTCGAGGCGACGCTTCCCACGGGGCTTTACGCGACGACGCCCGACGTGGTGAGGGAACGCCTCGCCCAGAGCGACTTCGTCTGCCTGGTGACCCGTGCGCCCGTCAACTGGCCCTTCGACCGGCAGATGCAGGCCCTGCTTCCCGTGACCCGAAGCTGGTGCGACGGCAACCTGAGGCGCGTCGGCGAGCTCGACACGGTCGGTTTCTCAGCGGTTGTCTACGAGCGGGCCTCCCTGCCGCGTCCGCCCGGGGGCGGGGGCGTGGACCTGCCCAGGATGATTGCCGCGGCGGCCGAGGGGCCCGCGGATGCGCCGGCGACGCCCCCGGCGCCGCCGCTCATCCTCGTTCCCGACACGCTCCTGTGGACGACCCAGGGCCCACTGGACTACGCGGTCAGGACGGCCTACAGCCCGGCGACCCTCCGCGCTGCGGAACTGCCCGAGGGCGTGGCGCTGGATCCGGGGACCGGGGAGCTTCGCGGCAGCTTCGCGAGGCCGGGATCCGTCCAGGCGACGCTGCTGGCCGAGAACGCCAGGGGGGCCAGCCGGCGGACGTTGACCCTCGTGGTGAGCGAGAGCCCCTGGGACGCGCAGGTCGATCCGGCGAAGGCGGCCCGGGTGAATGTTCCCGTAGCTGTGGGCTTCGGGGCGTTCGACGCGGCGGGCCAGCTCGACTACATCGACGTCACGGACCTCACGACCGCCACGTCGATCGGCCGCATCGTGGCGGGCGAGGGGGAGCGGCGGATCTGGCAGGGGTCCTGCGAGGTGACGCTACGCGCGCCCGGCCGGCACTCGGTGCTGCTGCGCTTCGTGCGCTTCGTCCCGGGAGGCAAGGAGCCCTACGTCTTCGTGGACCGGCTGTGCGCGATCGACGCCGCGCCCTAAAGCGGCGGCTCAGCGCAGCGTGCCGACATCCGCCTTCTGCATGTCCGAGAATTCCTGATTCTCCCCGCCCATGCCCCAGACGAAGTCGTAGTTGCTCGTTCCCGCGCCGCTGTGGATGGACCACGG
>CAYQOH010000281.1:0-3905 GCA_964419075.1 uncultured Opitutaceae bacterium
GGGACGCTGTTCCCCGCCCTCGGGTTCATCAACGTGTACCCCTTCGTCTTCTCCTTTGTCGCCGACCACTTCCAGTACCTGGCGGCCGCGGGCCTCCTCTCGTCGGCGTCCGCGGCGGCGGCGCTCGCCCGGGACCGCCTGGCGCCGGCCGGCCGGTCCGCCGCGCAGGCGGCGGCCGCCTGCCTGGTCGTGGTCCTCGCCGCGCTCACCTGGATGCAGTGCACCCGCTACGGCGACATCCAGACCTTCTACGAGTCGATCCTCGAGCGGAACCCGGCCAGCTGGCTCGCGCACGACAACCTGGGTGTCGTCCTCGTCGCCCGGGGACGGGCGGGCGAGGCGGCCGGGCACTACCGTGAGGCCATGCGGCTCAATCCCTCCTATCCGGAGGCCTTCAACAACTACGGAAACGTGATGGCGAAGGCGCGGCGCTGGAGCGAGGCCGAGGAGGCGTACGCGGGGGCGCTGCGGGCGAGGCCGGCGTTCTTCGCCGCGCAGTTCAACTGGGGAACCGCCATGAACGACGCCGGGCGTTACGCGGAGGCCGAGCGGCATTTCAGGAGCGCACTTGCGCTCAAGCCCGACTATGCGCAGGCCCACTACGGGCTGGCCAACGCCCTGGCCAACATGGGCCGCCTCCCGGACGCGGTCGCGGAGTACGGGGAGGCCCTGGGCCTGGTGCCCGCTTTTCCGGAAGCTCGTGCCAACCTGGGGCTTGCCCTGGCCGAGCAGGGCCATTGGGCGCAGGCCCTTCCGCAGATCGAGGAGGCCATCCGGCTGCGGCCGGGCTACGCGGAGGCCCATGCCTACCGCGGGTTCTCGCTCGCGGGATCGGGCCGGTTCCTGGAGGCGGTCTCGGAGTACCGCGAGGCGATCCGCCTCGGGGCGAACGGCGCGGACCTCCACTATCAGACCGCGGTGGTGCTCGGCAAACTCGGCCGCGTTGACGAGGCGAACGCAGAGTTCGCCGAGGCCAGGCGGCTTGAGAAGAGCCGCTAGGGGAGGCGCGCATGGCAACCGAGGCGCCATCCCCCTCCACGGGTTCAAACGGGACCAGGGCCCTGCTTGCGGCGCGGTGCGCGGCGATCGCGCTTGCGTGCGCGTGGATCTACTCCCCGGCGGCCACCGGCGGATGGATCTGGGACGATTTCCAGGAGGTCGCGTCGAACCCGGCGCTCAAGGGGGTGGGCGGGCTTGCGGACGCCTGGCTCGGCCGGGCGGGCCCCGATTATTTCCCGCTGAAGACGACCTTCCAGTGGGTGGAGTGGCACCTCTGGGGGGACGCGACCCTGGGCTACCACGTGGCGAGCGTCGCGCTCCATCTCCTGAGCGCGCTGCTCCTCTGGAGGATCCTCGCGAGGCTCGGCGTCCGGACCGCCTGGCTCGGCGGCCTTGTATTCGCGGTCCATCCGCTCGCGGTCGAGTCCGTCGCCTGGATTGCCGAACTCAAGAACACGCTTTCGCTTCCGCCCCTCCTGATGGCGATCGGCGCGTACCTGGCCTTCGACCGGGACCGGAGAACCCGGGATCTCGTCGCCGCGTCCGCGTGGTTCGCGGCCGCGATGCTGTGCAAGAGCTCGGTGGTCATGCTGCCCCTCGTGATCCTTCTCCTCGCCTGGTGGCGGAGGGGCCGGGTGGAGCGGTCGGACCTCGCGGCTGCCGCGCCCTTCTTCGGCATTTCGCTCGTCCTCGGCCTCGTCACCGTAGGGTTCCAGGAGCACCGGGCGATGGTGGACCAGGACCTTGGGATCGGCGGGATCTGGGTCCGGTGCGCCCTCGCGGCACGCGCGCTCGTGTTCTACGCCGGGAAATCCGCGCTGCCCGTGGGCCTCATGCCCGCGTACCCGCGCTGGGATGCGGCGGCGCCCGGCGCGTGGTGCTGGCTCGCGTGGATGGCCCTCGTCTTCCTGGCCGCATGGGCCTGGCGCCGCCGCAGGGGCTGGGGCCGCCACGCACTCCTCGGGGCGGGCTTCTTCGCGCTCAACCTGGTCCCGATCCTGGGGCTCGTGCCGATGGCCTACCTGCGAATCTCCTGGGTGGCGGACCATTTCGCCTACGTCTCCCTCGCGGCCGCCGCCGGGCTCGCCGCCGCCGGGATGGACCGGCTCCTCGCGTCCGTGCGGTGGCCCGCAACGGCGTGGTGCGCCGCCGCCGCGGTCCTCGCCGCATTTGCCCTCGAGAGCCGCGGCCTCGCGGCGGCCTACACGGGCGACGAGGCCTTCTGGGCGTTCGCGGCCGCGAGGAATCCCGGGGCGTGGATCGCCCGCGACAACCTGGGGCTGGCCCTCTACGGGCGCGGGGACATTGACGGGGCCGTCGCGCAGTACCGGGAGGCCCTCCGAATCAACCCGGGCGACGATGCGGTCCACGTGAACCTGGGCAACGCGCTCGCGCGCACCGGCCGCCCCCTCGAGGCCGAGACCGAGTACCGCGAGGCGATCCGCATCCGGCCCGACGACACGGACGCGCGCACGGACCTCGGGAACCTGGCGTTGGCCGCGGGACGGTTCGCCGACGCCGTCCGCGAGTACGAGGCCGTCCTGCGGCTTCGGCCCGGGGACCGCGAGGTCCTGCGCGCCTGCGCGGAGGCCCGCTACCGCAGCGGCAACCAGCTGGGCAACGCCGGGCGCCTCGCCGAGGCCGTGGCCGAGTATTCGGAGGCGCTGCGCCTCTGGCCGGAGCACGTCCAGGCCCGTGCGAACCTGGGCCTGGCGTATTCGGAGCAGGGGAAGGCGGCCGAGGCCGTGGCGGAGCTTGAGGAGGCGGTCCGGGAGAAGCCCGACGCCCCGGAGGCGCAGGCCTACCTGGGACTCGCGCTCTTCCGGGCGGGCCGCCCCGCGGAGGCCGTGCCCCACTACGAGGCGGCGCTCAAGCGGGACCCCGATTCCGCCGACCTCCACTACAACCTGGCCGCGGCGCTGAGGGCCGCGGGCCGTGCCGACGAGGCCCGGGCGCAGTTCGAGGCCGCCGCGCGGCTCGGCGCCGGGCGCTAGGAGGACGCGCGTGCCGGGGCCGCCCACCATCGTCCACCTGGACGCCGACGCGTTCTTCGTGTCGTGCGAGCAGGCGCGCGACCCCGCGCTGGTCGGCAAGAAGTGCGCCGTGGGCGGCCGCGAACGCGGGATCATCTCCTCGGCGAGCTACGAGGCGAGGGCGTGCGGCGTGTACACGCCGATGCCGACCGCCCGGGCGCTGCGCGTCTGTCCGGACCTCATCGTGGTCGGCCACACCTTCGGCCTCTACGGCGAGGTGTCCAGGAAGATGTTCGACCTGTGCGAGGCCCTGACGCCCGCCGTCCAGCGCAACTCGATCGACGAGGGCTACCTCGACCTCGGGCCCTGCCGCCTGGCCACGGTCGAGGCCGTGGAGGGGGCCGTCCGCGGGCTGCAGCGGCGGATCTGGGCCGAGCTCAGGATCCCGGTCTCGATGGGCATCGCGGCTAACAAGCTGGTCGCCCAGATCGCCTCGAAGCTCAGGAAGCCGCACGGCTTCGTGGTCGTGCGTCCCGGAGAGGAGGCGGCCTTTCTCGCGCCGCTGCCGCTCGGCAGGCTGCCGGGCGTGGGCGTGAAGACCGAGGCGGCGCTCGCGAGGGCCGGCCTGCGGCTTGTGAGCGACCTCTTCGGGCGCGGCGAGGCGGAGCTCGCCGCAGCGCTCGGCCGCGACTGGCGCAGGATGCTGGCGCAGGCGAGGGGCGAGGACGACAGCCCGGTCGAGACCGAGAGCGAGGAGGCCAAGAGCTACTCCAAGCAGGAGACGTTCGCGGCGGACGTGGGCGACTTCGCGGAAGTCGAGCGCGTGGCGAAAGGCATGGTCGACGACCTGATGGCCAAGGTGCGCTCCGACGGCGCGAAGGTCAGGACCCTGACCTTGAAGGTGCGCTACGCCGACTTCACGCAGGAGTCGAG
>CAYQOH010000282.1:0-3898 GCA_964419075.1 uncultured Opitutaceae bacterium
TCGACGCCCCGGGCCACAAGGAATTCCTGAAGAACATGATCACCGGGGCCGCGAGCGCCGACGCCGCGATCCTGCTCGTGGACGCGCAGGAGGGGCTGCGCGAGCAGACCCGCCGGCACTGCTTCCTTCTCTCGCTCCTCGGGCTGCGGCAGATCGTCGTGGCCGTCAACAAGATGGACCTTGTCGACTACCGCCCGGACGTCTTCGACGCGATCCGCACCGAGCTTTCGGAGTTCCTCGCCCGGCTGGGCGTCGAGCCGGCGCATTTCATCCCGATCTCGGCGAAGCACGGCGAAGGGCTGCTCCGGGGCAGCGCCCGCATGGCCTGGTACCGCGGGCCGACGCTCCTTGACGTCCTCGAGCAATTCCGGGCCAATCCCCCGGCCTCGGGCGGGCCGCTGCGGCTGTCGGTCCAGGACGTCTACCGCTTCGACTCGCGCCGGATCATCGCGGGGCTCGTCGAGTCCGGGAGCCTCTCGGTCGGGGACGCGATCGAGTTCGTGCCCGGCGGCAAGCGCAGCCGCGTCAAGTCGATCGAAACCTGGCCCCAGTCGGACCCGCCGCCCACGGGCCCGGTCGGCTCCGGCAGCGAGGTGGCGCTCACGCTCGAGGACGAGCTTTTCGTCGAGCGCGGCCAGATCGGCGCCCCGCTCGGCGACAGGCCCTACGAGGCCAGGACCTTCACGGCGCGCGTCTTCTGGATCCACGACACGCCGCTGCGCTCGGGGGAGTTGATCCCGCTCAAGCTCGGGACGCAGCAGGCCGAGGCCCGCGTCCTCGGCATCCAGCGCACGCTCGACGCCGTGACGCTCGAGAGCGGCACCGGCACGACGGGCGAGGTCAAGGTGCACGAGGTGGCGGAGATCCGCCTGCGCGTGCGCAAGCCCATCGCCTTCGACGTCGGCGGGAAGGTGCCGGCGCTCGGCCGCTTCGTCCTGATGCGGGGCCGCCGGATCGGCGGGGGCGGCGTCATCGATTCGGTCGTCGACGAGCCGCCGGACCGGCAGGGCATGAGCCCGGTGAGCCGCTCCGCCATCCTAGGGCACCGGGGCTGCATCATCTGGATGACCGGGCTATCGGGCTCGGGGAAGTCGACGCTCGCCCAGGCCCTGGAGCAGCGCCTCCTCACCTCGGGCGTCCTCTCCGCCGTCCTGGACGGCGACGTGCTGCGGACGGGGCTCAGCAGGAACCTCGGGTTCACGCCCGACGACCGCAGCGAGAACCTGCGCCGCGCGACCGAGCTGGCAATCCACCTCGCCGACGCCGGCGTCGTGGTCATCGCGGCGCTCATCTCGCCCTACCGCGCGGACCGCGCCATGGCGGCCGAGCGGGCCAAGGAGAAGGGGATCCCCTTCGCCGAGATCTACGTCAACGCCCCCCTTGCAGAGTGCGAGCGGCGCGACCCGAAGCAGCTCTACAAGAAGGCGCGCGCCGGCCAGATCCCGCAGTTCACGGGGATTGACTCCCCGTACGAGGCCCCGCTGGCGCCCGACCTCGAGCTGAGGACGGACCGGGAGTCCGTGGGCGATTCGATCGAGAAGCTGACCCAGGCGGCGCTGAGCCTTGCCCGGCCCCAGGAGCAGGCCGGGAGCGGCGCGGACATATGAACCCCGGAACGGTGTACCTGGTCGGCGCGGGACCCGGGGACCCGGAGCTCATCACGCTCAGGGCGCACCGGGTGCTCGGGGAGGCCGACGCCGTGGTCTACGACCACCTGGTCGACGCGGCGCTCCTCGAGCTTACGCCGCCGGGGTGCGAGCGCATCTTCGCGGGCAAGACGGGCGGGCAGGCCTGCCGGCCCCAGAGCGAGATCGACGACACGCTCGTGCGGCTGGCCCTCGAGGGGAAGACCGTCGTCCGCCTCAAGGGCGGGGACCCCTTCATCTTCGGACGGGGGGGCGAGGAGGCGTCCGTGCTCGCGGCCGCGGGGATTCCCTTTGAGATCGTGCCCGGGGTCACCGCGGCGCTCGCCGCCGCCGCGTACGCGGGCATCCCCCTCACCCACCGGGAGCACAGCTCGGCCGTCGTGTTCCTGACCGGACACGAGGACCCGGCCAAGCCCGGCGCGACGGTCCGCTGGGAGGACTTTGCCCGCCTGAAGGCCACGCTCTGCGTCTACATGGGCGTCCGGAACCTGCCGGTGATCGCCCGCCGCCTCGAGGCCGGCGGCATGGCGCCGTCGACCCCGGCCGCGATCGTCGAGTCGGCCACCACCGAGGCCCACCGGAGGATACTCGGGACCCTGGGGTCGATCGCGGGCCTCGCCGCCCGCGAGAATGTGCGGGCGCCCGCGATGCTCATCATCGGCGAGGTGGCGGCCTTCGCCGAGTCGCTCTCCTGGTTCGAGAACGCGGCGCACGCCCCCGCAGCGCGATGAAGATCGCCCTCATCGACAACGGGTCGCTCGAGCCCGCGGCGCACGCCTGCCTGCGGGCGGCGGCGGCGGAGATCGGCGCGCGCACGGGAACCCGCGTTGACGCGGTCTCATGGCGGCACAGCGGCCGCATTGCCGCCGGCGCCCTGGGCGGCGGCCCGGCGTGGACGCTGGCCCCCTGGATCCGCGCCCAGGTGGAGGCGGGGGAGCGCGAGTTCCTCCTCGTCCCCTTCTTCATCAGCCCGCAGGGCGCGATCGGGAGCTCGCTTCGCCAGGACCTCGACCGCCTGCGGGGGACCGCGGGGACCTTCGACTATGCGTTCGCGGACGGACTGCCCGCGGACTCGGTCCTGACCGCAATCGTCGCGGACCGCATCCGGGAGTCGGCGTCGCGGCTCGGGCTCCGGAAGCCCCCCGTCGTCGTGGTCGATCACGGCGGGCCGTCGCCGGCCTCCGCCGGGGTGCGCAACCGGGTCGCGGAGCGCGTCCGCGCCGGGCTTGGCGGCGCGATCGGCCCCCTCCTCGCGGCCTCGATGGAGACCCCCGACGGCCCGGACTTCGCCTTCAACCGCCCGCTCCTCCTCGAGGCGCTCGCGCGGCCCGGGTTCGACTCGGGCGACGTCGTGGTCGCCCCGCTCTTCCTCTCGCCCGGCAGGCACGCGGGGCCCGGGGGCGACCTCGCCCGGATCACCCGCGAAGCCGAGGCGCGCGCGCCGCGGCTTCGCTGCCACTTCACCGAACTGGTGGGGTCGCACCCCCTCGCCCTTGAAACCCTCGCCGGCGCCCTTTCCCGGGCGCTGCGCGTCGGCGCCCTGCCATGAGCGACGCACCGCAGGCGGCGCCCGCGCCGCTCCACAAGAACGAGCAGATCAAGGCGGAGAGCCGCTTCCTGCGCGGGCACATCCTCCAGGACCTTTTGGACACGTCGTCCGGAACGATCCAGGACGACAGCGCGCAGCTCACCAAGTTTCACGGGGTCTACCCGCAGGACGACCGCGATCTGAGGGTCCAGCGCCGCCGCGAGGGCAAGGAGAAAGCCTACATCTTCATGGCGAGGGTGCGCGTGCCCGGAGGGGTCTGCACGCCCCAGCAGTGGCTCGCGATGGACGCGATCGCGGACGCCCGCGGGAACGGGACGCTCAAGATCACGAACCGCCAGTCCTTCCAGCTCCACGGGGTCATCAAGAGCAACCTGCGCGCGGCGCTGCGCGAGGTGAACCGCGCGCTCCTCGACACGCTGGCCGCGTGCGGCGACGTGAACCGCAACGTGATGTGCAACCCCAACCCGCACCTCTCGGGCCTCCATGCCGAGACGCTCGGGATCGCGAGGGCCGTCGCGGACCGCCTGCTGCCCCGGACGAGGGCCTACCACGAGCTCTGGGTCGAGGACACCCTGGTCGCCGGCGGCGAGCCCCCCGAGGACGAGGAGCCCCTCTACGGCAGGACGTACCTTCCGAGGAAGTTCAAGATCGTGTTCGCCGTCCCGCCGAGCAACGACGTGGACGTGTTCGCGCACGACCTCGG
>CAYQOH010000283.1:0-3861 GCA_964419075.1 uncultured Opitutaceae bacterium
GGGCGCGCGCCGTGCGCACGAGCTCCGCGGCGAGCTCGACGGCGCCGGGCTTGTCGGCGTTGACGACAAAGGCGAGGGTGCGGATGGGTTTCATGGCGGCGGCGCCCCGACTGGGGCGGGAGCCCCAAAATTGGCTAGGATCGGCGGAGGCACAACAGGAATTCCCGGTTTCCGTCGGCGCCCGCTATCGGCGAGTCCATTGAGCCGACGAGCCGCGCGCCCGCCAAGCCGGCGACCGCGAAGTCGCGGACGCGCGCCAGCGCGGCCGCGCGGACCTCCGGGTCACGGATCACGCCTCGGCCCCTGTCGGCCTCGGCCTTTCCCGCCTCGAACTGCGGCTTCACGAGCGCCACGAGCGTTCCGCCGCCCCTGAGGAAGGGCCACACCGCGGGGAGCACGGCCGTCAGGGAGATGAAGGAGAGGTCCATGACCACGGCGTCGTATTCGGGGCGGGGGAGTTCGGAGGCGGCCAGGCGCCTCGCGTTGACCTTTTCGATGTTGGTGACCCTGGGGTCCGCCCGGAGCCTGGCGTGGAGCTGGGCGCGGCCCACGTCCACGCAGGTGACCGACGCCGCGCCGGCCTGGAGCGCGCAGTCGGTGAAGCCCCCGGTCGAAGCGCCGACGTCGAGGACATGTGCCTGCCTCAGGTCGACCGCGAAGCGCTCCAGGGCCGCAGCGAGCTTCTCTCCGCCGCGGCTCACGAAGCGGGGCGGGCTCGTGACGGAGATCTCGCCGGCGTCGTCGAACTCCCGGCCGGGCTTGTCCAGGCGCTCGGTGCCCCGCAGGACGCGCCCCGACATGATGAGGGCCTTCGCCTGCGTCCTGGATTCGGCGAGCCCGCGCGCGACAAGGATCTCGTCTAGGCGCCGCTTCATTGCACTCCCGCCTTACGCGAGGGAGGCCGCGAAGGCCCCGAAGTCCTCGTACACGGGCACCGTCCCCTGCGCCACCTCGGGGATCGACTCGGCGGGCTGCAGACCCGTGCGGACGGCGGCCGCGCGGATTCCCGCGGCGAGCGCCGCCTGCACGTCGGCAGGGGAGTCTCCCACCATCCAGCACCCGGCGGGGTCGAGCCCGTGCGCGGCGAGCGTCTCCCGGATGAACCGTGGGGACGGCTTGCGGTAGGCCGACGGCTGCCCGGGGGACTCCGGGGCGATGCACGTCCCGTCAAAGACGGGGGCTGGAAGGCCCAGCAGCTCCTCCATGCGTGCGTTCACCCGGCGCGTGTCCTCGAGCGTGTGCAGGCCCCTGCCGATCCCCGACTGGTTCGTGAAGAGAAAGAGCTTGAAGCCGAGGGCGCGGGCCCGTCGAAGGCCCTCGGCGGTCCCGGGGATGACCTCCACGCCGTCCGGATCGGCCAGATAGACCTTGTCCACGATCAGCGTTCCGTCCCGGTCAAGGAAGAGGGCCCGGCTCACGGCGCGTGCGAGACGTGGTCGAGCAGCTCGGCCGGCGAAACGGTCGCCGTCCCGAGCTTGGCGACGACGACGCCCGCGGCCGCGTTGGCAAAGTGGGCGGCCTCCTCGAGGCCGGAGCCCGAGGTCAGCGCCAGCACGAGGCCCGCCAGGGCCGTGTCCCCGGCGCCGGAGACGTCGTAGATCTCGCGGGCCGCGGTCGGGATTGTCTTGAGGAGCCTGCCGGCCGAGCTCAGGAGCATCCCGTCCTCGCCGAGGGTGACCACGACGTTGCGGGTCCCGTAGCGCTCGTCGAGGCGGGCGCACACGGCCGCGGCGGGGAACGGGGCGCCCGGGGCCGGCTCGATCCCCGCAAGCTGGAGGGCCTCCCGCTTGTTCGGCGTGATCAGGTCGAGGCCGCTGAAGGCCATCTGGTGCTTCGGCTTAGGGTCGAGCGCGATGAACTTCTTGCCCGAGCGCGCGAGCTTCGTGACGTGCGAGACGAGCCGTTCGGAAAGGGTGCCCTTCGCGTAGTCCGAGAGCACGACCGCGTCGCACGTCCTTATCGCCCTCGCCAGAAGCCTGCCGGAGCGGGCCGGGTCGATCGCATAGGCATAGGGCGCCGACTCGCGGTCCAGCCGGCACAGCTGCTGGTGCTGGACCATCACCCGGGTCTTGACGATCGTCATCCCGTCGCCGGGCGTGGCCAGGGCGTCGACGCCCTTTTCGCTCAGGATCCCGCGGAGCCGGGCGCCGTTGGCGTCGTTCCCGAGGAAGCCGATGACGGTGCAGTGGGCGCCTAGGCTGGCGACGTTGATCGCCACGTTTGCGGCGCCACCCGCCGTCCACGTGTCGCGGGCGATGTCGATCACAGGGACGGGCGCCTCCGGGGAGATGCGCGTGGCGTCCCCCCAGATGTAGTGGTCGAGCATCACGTCGCCGATGACGAGGATCCGCAGCCCCGAGATCCTCCTGAGGAGGGCCTTTGCCTTGGCGAGGGGAATCGACATGAAATCGGGGCCCGTGTCGTCCGCGGCAACGCTACCGGAGCTCCCAGGCGTAGGGGTACCTGGAGAGCATGCGCGGGGCGCCCGCGGTCACCTGCACGACGTCCTCGATCCGGCACGCGCCCACCCCGGGGTAGTAGAGGCCCGGCTCGACGGTGACGACGGTCCCCTTCTTCAGCGGAGTGTCCGCCGTCGCGTTCATCCGCGGGGGCTCGTGCACCTCGAGGCCGAGGCCATGGCCGGTCCCGTGGAAGAACCCGACCGAGCCGCGCGGGGTCTTGCGCGTCTCGAATCCCCTGGAGACGAGCGTCTCCGTGACCCTGCGGTGGACCTCGCTTCCCAGGACCCCCGCCCGGATCGTCCGCAGCGCGCTCAGCTGGGCGGCCCTGACGGCAGCGACGATGGCCCGCTGCGCGTCGCTCGCCTTCCCGCGCAGGAAGGTTCGCGTCATGTCGCCGTGGAAGCCCGTGGCCGACACCCTCGGGAACACGTCGACGATGATCAGCTCGTTCGCACGCAGCGGGCCCGTTCCCGCGTTGTGCGGGTCGCAGGCCTGGTCCCCGCCCGCGGCGATCGTCGAACTGGAAACGGCGCCCGCCTCGATGCAGGCGGTCTCGATCGCGACCTTCAGGCGCTCGCTCGTGAGGACGCGGCCGTCAAGCAGGAGCCGCCCCGATCGGATCCTGCACGCGCGCAGGAGCCTCTCGGCGGCCGCGATGCCGGCCGCGCTGGCGCGGTTGCCCTCGCGCAGGGCCTCGGCCTCGGCCGCCGTCTTGATCTCGCGCTCCGGAAAGAGCGGGCCCTTGGCGACGGCGACCCTGACGCCCAGGTCCCGAAGCTCCCGGTAGAGGCCGACGGGGAAGTCCTCGGGCACGGTGAGGGTCCCGGCCCCAAGCTCCCTGCACAGGACCGCGACGACGCGGGCCGGGCCGGCCTTCTGGCGGGGCCACAGCCGTCTCGCCCGCTCCTGGCAGGCCTCGAGGGGCAGCACCTTGTCGAAGTCGGACGTGCGCTTGAAGCGGCCGAACTCAAGCGCGCTCACGACCGCGACCTTGCGTCCCCGGATGCCCAGGGCCACGAAGGGGTCGGGCGCCTCGACCGCGCCAAAGTAGAGGACGTCCGCGCTGCGCGCAGTGTCGGAATAAAGCAGGATATCGGGTTTTTTTCTGGTGGTCATGTGACAGACTTTGGTTGTCTCGCCCGCTCGCGGGCAATTAACCTGCTTATGCGTGAAAAATGCAAATCCGGTTTCTTCGGGGCTGATCGCCGCGGCCCTGGCGCTCTTCGTGGCCGGGTGCGGGTCCGGGAGGTCGCCGGACCCGGCCGCCGACACCAAGACGGTCTTTGACCATTTTTCCGTCGCCGTCGGCGGCACCATGGCGAGCCTGCAGGTCGCGGTCCTCGGGCCCGAGCAGGCCCGGGGGCTCATGCAGCGCCCCGATCTGGGGGCGGACGAGGGG